>CAZCIZ010000025.1:0-28728 GCA_964498995.1 uncultured Clostridia bacterium
GAACCCGCGATCTCCGGCGTGACAGGCCGGCGTGTTAAGCCACTTCACTACAGCTCCGATTTATTCTATTACCTTTCGTCATCGGCACTTTCAAATTATACACAATGTTTCAGCCTAAGTCAACACTTATCACAATAAAAATTTATTGTTTTTCATATAGCCATATACAATAGCCATATACTTCTAGTTACTATAGTTTCTCTTTTTCCCTAGCTTCGGCTGTACTATAATAAATTAAACTCTGCAGTTCTATTGTTAAGTCTACATCATGTACCCTCACATCCTCAGGTACATTCAATCTTATTGGTGCAAAATTCAATATCGCTCTTATGTCAGCTTCCACAAGCCTATTGGCTACTTCTTGAGCATGTACGGCTGGAACAGTCAAAGCTCCTACGCTAACATTCTTTTGGTTTACTACCTCTTCAAGGTTATTCAAATGATATATTTGCACATCATCGATATATTCCCCCACCAGATCAGGGCTCACATCGAATACAGCTACAACATTAGTATAAGGGTTTTCTTGGATATTATACCTAGCAAATGCTGTACCGAGATGGCCAGCTCCAACAACTACTACATTGGTGGGTTTATCCAGTCCTATAATCCTTAAAATCTTCTCCCGTAAATATGAAGTATTGTATCCTGTTCCCCTAGTACCAAAAGCCCCAAAATAGGCCAGATCTTTTCTGATTTGTTCCGCAGTAAATCCTGTTTCTTTGCTCAAATTTCTAGACGATATAACGTCTATGTCCCGCTTAACTAGATTATCCAAGACTCTAAGGTACACTGGCAGTCTTTTTATGATTGACAATGGTGCATCTTCTCTCCTTTTACCCAAGAAAATTCCCTCCTTCATTTTTATACTAATTTTTCATGTTTTGGGTTTTCACGCCACAACCAGTAATGAAAATAACTGATTTATTTCACTGCTACAATATATGGAGATAGTTTTTAAGGTTTATTATTAAATATAAACACATGACATCATATTCACAAGCTCTAATCATAACAATTCCCTCATTATATAATATCAGAAAAAAGAAATAATTGCAGTAATAAATTACTATACTATAGAAAAAAATTGCTACAAAATTCAAGTTGAAAAAATATAAGCCGGAATAACCGGCTTATATTTTTATTTAATTTAATTCTTAATACCAATTTTATTATTATGCTCCATTATAATTCTTTTTTAATCATATCAACTAACTGCCAAGGCATTTCGGCAACCTTAACTCCTGCCTCTCCTAATGATGAAACTTTAGATTCGAAAGTTCCCATATTGCCTTCAATTATAGCCCCTGCGTGGCCCATTCTTTTTCCGGCGGGAGCACTCTTGCCAGCAATATATGCAAAAACAGGTTTTTTCATCTTTTCTTTTATAAATCTTGCAGCCTCTTCTTCTCTTGTTCCTCCTATTTCACCGATCATTACTATTCCTCTGGTATTTGGTTCTTCTTCAAACATTTCCAGTATATCGATAAATTCACAACCAACAACCCTATCACCACCAAGACCTACTACGGTGCTCTGTCCTATTCCATTCTCAGTTAAGTCTCCTACAATTTGGTAACTTAAAGTTCCACTTCTTGCAACTACACCAACTTCACCTGGAATGTAATAGTGGTTTGGCATTATACCAACTTTACTCTGCCCAGGAGTTATAATGCCAAAAGTATTTGGCCCTATTACAGTAGACCCTCTATCCCTTGCAAAAGCCATAATCTCCATGGCATCTTGAACAGGGATATGCTCTGTTATGATGACAACTACTTCAATTCCCGCATCGATGGCTTCAAAAGCAGCATCCTTACAAAATGGAGCAGGCACAAATATTATTGAAGCATTACAAGCTGTCATCTTCCTAGCCTTTGCCACCGTATTGAAGACAGGAACACCTTCTAGTTCCCTGCCACCTTTACCAGGTGAAACACCTGCAACAATTTTTGTCCCATAGTCTTTCATTTGTCCTCTGTGAAAGCTTCCTTGATGACCTGTTATCCCTTGAATACATAGTCTTGTATCTGCATTAACCAGAATCGCCATCTTCACCAGCCCCTTTACTACCTTTTTTTCCTTTTTTCCCCTTTTTCTCTTTTTCACTGCCTTTAGCCAATTCTACAACTTTTTCAGCAGCCTCTTCCATCTTTCTATAAGCTTTAATTCCGTTTTCTTGAAGCATTTGAACCCCTTTTTCGTCATTGGTACCCATCAGTCTAATCACCAAAGGAACGGGAATTCCAGTTTCATTTTTAACCTGGATTAAAGCATCCGCAACATCATCACATCTGGTTATACCGCCAAAAATATTTATCAACACTGCATTTGGATTTGTTGAAAGGAGTACTTCTAGTGCTTGCTTGGTAAGCTTTACGCTAGCACCCCCACCTGCATCTAGAAAATTTGCGGCGCTTCCACCAAAATAATTAATGACATCCAGGGTTGCCATAGCCATCCCGGCACCATTTGCCATAATTGCTATATCCCCGTCCAATTCTACAAAGGATAGACCCATTTCTTCAACTTTTTTCTCTAAAGAAGTTTTATCACTAATCCTGGGAAGTTCACTATGTCTAAACAAAGCATCTTCATCAATATTAATTTTTGCATCTGCTGCAACCACTCTTTCCCCAGATACCACCAGGGGATTGATCTCCACCAGCTCAGCATCATAGTTTTTGAACAGATCATATATCTTTTTCATTATCTTTGTAACCTGCTTGCTAACTATCTGATCTAATTCCAACTCATCGACAATTTCCCTGGAGATATAAGCGTCTACTCCCCATTTAGGATCAATATAGCGTTTAACAATTTTCTCCTCAGGAACTTCCTCTATGTCAACACCACCTTCAGTAGAAGCAATCACTACAGGTCGCTTTTTGTTTGCATCAATTGCTATGCTCAAGTAAAGCTCTTGATCGATTTGTAGCTTTTCTTCAATAAGTATGGTATCCACCTTATCCCCTTTTATCTTCATCTCCAAAAGCTCCTGAGCAGCTTCAGTAACATCCTCTGGCTTTTCAGCAAATTTTATCCCACCAGCTTTACCTCTACCACCTGATAAAACCTGACTCTTAATGGCAACAGGAGTATCCATTTCTTCAGTTTTCTCCTTTGCCTCAGCAGTCGAGCCAGCCACTTCTCCCCTTGGTATTGGTATCCCGTTTTTGCCTAATAGTTCTTTTGCCATGTACTCATACAATTTCATTTAATTAACCCCCACTCCTTTTCAGATTAAGTTTTAAAGTTAAAATATTTAACGGCTCTGTTAACTTATTCTACCCCTTTACAAGATTAAACTAAAAGCAACGCTATATTTTTGATTAAACAGATTCAAGAACAATTAACTTTAACAGAGCCGTTAAAATCATTCCTAAGTTGCTACTTTTCTAGTATAATCCGGCAGCAACATAGGAGATGTCCTTTCAGTTTCAACCCCTTCGGATTTTAGTTCTTCAACATAATTTCTCACATGATCCAGGTTTAATTTAACATTTTTGTTATCAATCTCTTGGCTCTTGGCGGCAGCAGCTTTTCCAGCTCTACGCCCGAAAACTATTATGTCTTGAAGAGAGTTACCCATAAGCCTATTAGTACCGTGAATACCCCCAGCTACTTCACCTGCAATATAAAGATTTTCTATAGAGCTTTCACCATTTGCATCAATAAGAACTCCACCATTTTGATAATGCAGAGTTGGATAAACCAAAATTGGATCCTTTTTGATATCTATATTAAATCTTTCAAACTGACGCACCATAGCAGGCAATTCTTTATCAATTGTACCTTTTCCATGGGTTTCCTCAATAATAGGAGAGTCCAGCCACACACCCTGCATACCTGATGAAGTTGTGATTCCTTTTCCTTTTTCACATTCCCTGATAAATGCCGAAGCTTCAACATCTCTAGTTTCTAGATGATATACAAACATTTCCCCGTCTATATTAAGAGGAACAGCTCCAAGACCCCTAACCTTTTCAGTAATTAAAAGCCCTTCAAGCTGCTCTGGATAAGCTGCGCCTGTTGGGTGATATTGCACTGTGTTCATATAAGCAAGTTTAGCTCCTGCTCTATATGCCATAACAATTCCATCTGCAGTAGCTCCATAATGGTTTGAGGTCGGAAACCCTTGAGTGTGTAGTCGGCCCAATCCACCAGTTGCTACAATTACAGTTTTTGCTTTTACAATTTCATATTCTTGAGTTTCTAAGTTTTTCATAATAGCACCAGCTGCCCGCCCATTTTCATCGAGAAGTACCTCTACTACAGGGCTAAACTCTATTATATCAACATTTTTAGTGTTATAAGTCGCATCCCTCAAAGTTCTCATTATCTCAGCACCAGAATAGTCCCTGGCAGAGTGCATCCTCTTCCTGGAAGTACCACCACCATGTTTTGTCCCCAAATTTCCTTCATCATCTTTATCAAACATTACCCCCAGATCTTCCAACCACTTTATCGAAACTGGCGCATCTTTGACAAGAGCCTCAACTAGTTCCGGATAATTGTTATAATGCCCACCGCCCATAATATCTAGATAGTGTATTGATGGAGAATCCGTAGGCTTAGTTGCAGCCTGAATACCACCTTGAGCCATCATCGTATTTGCATCTCCAAATCTTAGCTTGGTGGAAATAAGCACATGAGCACCATTTTGTGATGCCATCATAGCGGCTGAAGCGCCCGCTCCTCCGCCTCCGATGATTAGAACATCCGTATCATAGTTTACATCTAGCTTATCAAAATCAAACTTATCGGGATTTATCAGTGGATACGCTTCAATCAAATCCGCAAGTTCATGGGGACATTTATCACCTTTATTATTACCTATCCTGATACCTCTAAATTGATCTTGAATATAATCAGGGTGATAATTTGATAGAACATCGTCCTTTTCTTCAGGGGTCATTCTGGGATAATCAACCCCTACTCGATCCTTGCGAGTAGCTTCTACTTTTTTTATCAATTCTCTCATATACGGAGTATAACTCATTATAATAAACCTCCTTATTAACTATTACTCTTATTCGATATCTCTACTGTTATATTTCTCTTTAAGCTCATCCTTGCTGGCATTCATCAACTCTTCTAATTCTTGATCATATTTACCCTCTTCAATCTCTTTGGCCCTATCGGCAAGATGCTCAGCTTTAGGGGCAATGTATTTAGCATACAACCTTCTAGATAACATTGTCACATTATACTGAACGGAATGTGCCGGGCACCTTGATGTACATAACCCACACATCAAGCAATCAAAGGACTCGTCTGCAGCACTTTCTAAGTCTCCTCTCAAAACATGGGAAATACATTTCATAACCTTCAAATCCTGAGGACAAACATTCGTGCATGAATTGCAACCGAGACACCTCATAACTTCTGGATAAAGCTTTACAATCTGCTCACCCGTTGGTTCCAACTCGTCAATGTCATATTCTGCTCTCTGAGCCGGGAAAAATGGAATTTGAGTCAAATACATTCCAGGTTCTACTTTTGTCTGACAGGCCAAGCCTACTTTCAAGTCTGTAGATTCGGGGACCCTGTAAACAGTTCCACAGGCTCCACAAAAACCTGCTCTGCAGCCGCATCCCCTTAACAATCTATATCCTGCGTACTCCATTGCATTCATAATGGTCAATGATTCTGGAACTCTGTATTTTTTGCCCATGATAAAAATATCGATAAACTCCTGCTCAACACCACCTGAGTTCTCTTGACCTTTTTGTTCTTTTTCTTCTTTAGCCTTATCAACAGCCATTAAAATTCGCCTCCCTTTTACAAAATTTACGTCATAATCAAGATGCCAAATATGGCCCCAAATATAAGGGATACCAATAAGGCGTAATAATTGTCAAACAAGCTAAGGGGTTTAACATCAGGTACTAGTTCTTGTATCTTATTATCCGCTATGTGTTGTTTGTATTCCTTGTTGACCATAGGACATGATAAAGCACATGAATGGCACTGTTCACAATCTTCCCCTACTACGCTTTCTAGTGCATATGAGGTCCTCTGTTCAGTCTCTTCAAGCCTTTCAGGCTCTCTTCTTAGGACAGCGCACGAGTCAACACAATTACCACATGCCAAACAGCTTTTATCGCCTTCAAGGTCAGTGTCCGTTTGCAATGCATAGTATGGTTCCATACCGTTGGACATCAATCTTAAACGTCCTACAGGCGGCAGCTTGGTTTCAAGGATTTCTTCCAATATCCCAGCTGCATTTTTGATTATGCGTTTGGTATTATCAGCTTTGGTTGGTGTCATCTTCTTTTCCCCCCTTAATCATATCATCTATAACCTTAGATCTTCCCGCTAACATAACAGGGCTAACACCATTGGGGCACCTACCTGAACACCTACCACAACCTACACAATATTCAAGTAGCCTTTTTACATCTTCATAATTACCCATCCTAGAAGAAAGAGCTATCTCCATAGGAAGGGGCTTGCCCCCTTCAACATGCCTTACAGGGCAGACTCCTACACAAGCCTGACAGTTCATGCAATTCAATGATTCTCCAGTATTAGGTACTAAAACAGCTTGCAGGGTAAAATCTACCACTAAAATCCCTATGAATACTACCACTAGTTGATATAAAGTGGGCCCTGCCCATAGACCTGAAGCAAAGAAAGAAAGAAATGCCACCAATGGTCCAGGGTCAAATTCTTCTTCGCCCATTTCAATTGCATTTTGTCCCGCTTCTATAATCGCTTCACTGGTAACAGTAGCACCTGATACGGTATCAACTGCAAAGCTTTGCTGATCCAAAATCCTTTCTTTCATACCTTCTGTTGCCATTTCTGCGTACTCAGGCGTATCGCTTTCATCTATTTCTAGCTCCACCATCTGTCCATCTTCTATGGTTACCGCCACCTCAACCGTATCAACATGGCCTTCTGCCTCTCCTGTATATGTTCCATCTTCAATTACTTCCATGGCACCTTCCTGGGCCGCTTCTATCTGAACTTCTGAGTAATAGTTAAGGCCATATAATCCCAGAGCAAGCAAAACCGCTATTATGCCTATTAATGGCTTACTCCATTGAAATTTATTGGTAGTGAGGTAAAAGTAAACACTAAATATCAAGATTGTAATTATATAAGCCCTCGCATCAGGAAATATCAATGAAAAGATAAATCCTAATATTACCAACCGCCAAAACCTATCAATCTTTGCAGCAATCACTCTAAATCCACTCCTTGCTCAAGCAGATAATCTTCTACATCATCAATGAATTCATCACCTATATTGTCATCTTCTATAGCATCCAATAACAGATCGTTAGGTAAATTACCTTTTTCCATAGCTTCCATGGTCCTATCCTGCATAGTACTACTGATTCCTGCTATATCAATATCCACTATACAATATGCATTACACACACCACAAGTTATGCACAGCAAACCACCTGTATCAATAAAAGTACGATAATCACTGGTTTGAGCAGCAATAACCATATCAGCAGGCTCTATATTTACAGGGCAATCTTCACCTACCTCAAGACAGGCACGGCATTCCATACAGTACAAACTCTGTCCTGTCCCAATACCAAGTGGTTTGGATATAATCAATAGTATAGAAGCAACAATGATCAGCATAGCAACTCTATTCAAGTTTGGTGTCAACATCCTATGTCTTTGTTTGGTGAAAAATTGGTATATCTTTCCACCGGGTATAGTGTCCAATTGCTCATCTAATTTGGAAGTTGTTATTTGTTCATCTTTTTTATTTGGATCATTATTTTTATCCATTTTATCACCCCCTTATATTTTTAAATAAGAGCCATTACTATTCCAGCAATTATACCACCAACTGCGCCCTGCATAATTTCCGTTCCGGAAGTCATGTCAAGGGAATAAGCTATGATTGCCCCTGCAATTGCTCCACCTAAAACAAATACCAAGACTGTCATATCTCTTTTACCTCCTTCACTATTTGACACCCTATCTGGTTCCAAAGCACTTAGTAATATCATATTAGCTACCAATAGAACAATGGACAACCCGAACCCAAAAATATAATTTGGCTCCAAAGTAACAAACCTCATAATCACTGCTGCCAGGGGAGTCATACCTGCCATTATTGAGAAAGTGCTCCCGATTCTGAGAAAGCCAAGATCAGACCTCAATAACCCTTCCCCTATAGTTCCAATTCCACCGATTGGCGAAGGTCCACAAGACGCAGCAGCATTTACTATATAAGCAGCCATTCCAATAGAAACCTGTTCAATAGTCAAAAGTTCCAATGCACCTGGTCCGAGGGCAAATAAAACCGGTATCAAAGCAGCTGAAAGAATCCTACCGCAGGGCATTGCTAAGATAGTATTCATCATAAAGAAAATAACAAGCATCCCTGCCAATCCTAGAGGTGTTTCAGCAACAAACCTAAAAATATTTCCTATGGCATCAAAACCTCCTGTAGCAGCGAGGCTTCCTGCCATTAAAAATCCTGCAGTCAATGCTGTAACTGGATGAATTATTATACCGGCCATCATGTCTTCTAGCTTAACCCTAGCGACCACAATATTGATTAAAGCCCCAAGGGTAAGAGCTGTCTGGACCGGTGCAATCCCAAAGACCTGAAAGATACTTCCAAGAACTGCAACAGCAAAAACAATTAATGAAAAATATCCAGTCCAGGAAACCTGGGGCACGGACATTTCTGCCCCGATACCTTCATCTTCCTCAGTCCCTTCGGGCATTTCGCTCAATCCAACCTGGTGATAATATAGCTTAGATGTAAACATCTTCAAGAATACAGCCATTATTGCTGTACCAATCAAAATACCAAATGATTGTGCAATTCTAAGTACACCGATTTCGCCTAAAAATCCTTCTCCAATAGTACCAATTCCACCTAAAACAGAAGGCCCACAAGAAGCAGCTGCATTTATAACAAAGGCGCCAATTATAATTATCATCTGGCGTTTATTGAATATCTTTAACTCTTCAGGCCCTAGCGTAATAACAACAGGCAATAAGGCTGCAGCCAAGATACGACCACATGGCATAGCAAACATAGTAGGTATCATAACTATGATAACTGCAGTACCTGAAATACCTAATGGTGTTCTCTGAAGTTTATCGATAATAACTTTTAGTGCGTCAAAACCCTTTGCAGCCTGCAAACTTCCAGCCATTAAAAACCCTGCCAAAAGAGCAGTCAATGGATGCAATATAATTCCTCCAATTATTTCGGAGGGCAGCAGCGCTACAGCCTCAATTCCCTGCCCAGTGGCCAATAAATAAACCGCACCCAGAACAGCATTTATTGCTGTACCTAAAATCATAACCGTTTGTAATGGCAGGGGAATGAAACGAAATAAAGGGCCTAGTACACTGATTAAAAAGACTAATAATGTAATATAGCCAAGTATTTCCAAGTCTTTTCACCTCTATCCATCCTATAATTATTATAATCTATGATGTTATAAACAACCTAAATTGTCTTGTTCACGTTACAACTACCGACATTTTTGTTGTTATAGTCATCACTGTTGTCACTACTAATTTTACATTGTCCTCCCCTTGATAATTTCAGGCTATCTAGAGGAGTATGAGCTACAACATACTTGTCACCTAAATTCAAAACCTTTACTGATGAACCTTCTCCAAGATTATCAAGACAAGCTGTACAGCCACTAATCGAAGCTTGGACTTCTTTTCCATCTTTTAGCCTGACAATTACACCGAGTCCTCCGTTTCTACAATTACCCAGGCCCTCAAAGTTAACTATTATCCCATCTTCCTTTTTTTTATATTGGGCTATGAACATACTTCCATAAATAGCCAAAATAACAATCAGAGTGAAGCTATTTAATACATTTAGTTCTGTAAATACTATTTTATTCCCCTCCTTTCTCCTGACGTTGTATTTAACCACACCCAGAGCAACTATTACAATTAACCCGACCCATATGGGTTTGTATTAAGCCAAACAATAGAGCAAATATTATAATAACTGGGAAATACGCCAATACAGCTGTCATTTGTCCAGGTAGCAATACTGCTATTATCAGCAAATAAAGGATTCCTGCCCCTACTCCACTAATCATGAAATTTGTTATTGGATTAACTCTGTTTCTTAATTTGATATAAAAAATAACGTAGAGTAGGGACACAGGAACAAAAAGCATAGAAATCCAGCCGAAAGGACACACTATTAAAAAGGAATATAGAGCACTTCCAAACAATGTGGGAGCTATAATTTCTATGCTCTGTAAGTGAAAAAAGGTCGTCAAAAAGAATACCACAATCATTGGCCTCAATATACAGCCCACTAAAGGCAAAACAACATCAATCAGAGGAGCAAGTTGCAGATAAAATATTACTGTAGCTGCTGTCATGAGTCCTAGTCTGGTTATCATTGCTGTTTCAGAAATTTTGCTCAACCCCCAAATTCAAACTATGCCTTGGCGTATTTTTTTCTACCTTCCTCGTAAAGATCATTACCATAAGCATCATTCACAACTACTACAGGAAATTCTTCTACTTCTAAGTGCCTAATAGCTTCTGGCCCAAGGTCTTCATAAGCTATTATATCACATTTTTTTATACTATTTTTAATTTTTGCAGCAGCTCCACCAATAGCAGCCAGGTAAACGGCTTTATTTTCTTTCAAAGAATCTTTTACTTCCTGAGATCTTGCTCCTTTTCCTATAATAGCCTTAACCCCTTTCTCTAAAACCTGGGGCGTGTAAGCGTCCATTCTTCCACTTGTAGTTGGTCCAGCAGCTCCAATTACATCTCCGGGCTTAGATGGTGTTGGTCCAACGTAGTAAATTATTTGTCCCTTTACATCAACGGGCAATTCCTCTCCCTTGTCTATCAGTTCAACCAATTTTTTATGAGCCGCATCTCTACCTGTAAGTACCTTACCATTAATTATCACTCTATCTCCAGCTTGCAAGTTTTTTATATCATCATCTGTCAATGGTGCTGAAATTCTTTTAACCTCACTCATTAGAAGTCACCTCCTTAAATTATTTTTTCCAAATGCCTGGCGGCATGACAGTTTATGTTAACAGCAGCCGGCATGCTTGCTATATGTGCAGGATGAGTTTCAATATTAACATCAAGGGCAGTTACCCTGCCACCAAACCCTTGAGGCCCAATTCCTAATTTGTTAACCTTTTCCAAAATCTCCTTTTCCATCTCTGCATATTCCTTCTGAGGATTTTCATCTCCAACAGGCCTAGTCAAAGCCTTTTTGGCAAGATAAGCAACCTTTTCAAAAGTTCCTCCAACACCTACTCCAACAACAATTGGAGGACAGGGATTTGGCCCTGCTTTACTCACAGTATCTACCACAAAATCTATAACACCTTCTCTACCATCAGAGGGCTTTAACATCTTCAAAGCGCTCATATTTTCAGCACCGCCGCCCTTTGGCGCTACCTTAATCTTTATCTTGTCCCCTGGAACTATATCTGTGTAGATAATTGCCGGTGTATTGTCTCCTGTATTAACCCTGTCTATTGGATCCTTTACAACTGACTTTCTCAAATAGCCTTCATCATAACCTTCTCGTACTCCTTGATTGATGGCTTCATTCAAGTCTCCTCCAGTAAGCCTCACCTCTTGACCAACTTCCATAAAAATTACTGTATATCCTGTATCCTGACACATGGGCACATCGTTGTCTTTGGCAATTTGTGCATTTTCGATCAACTGTTCCAATACATCCTTACCCGCAGGTGACTCTTCCTTTTCTAAGCCATCTTTAAAGGCCTGCATAACGTCATCACCAAGGTAAAGGTTCGAATCGATACATAACTTTTTTACCGTCTCTTTCACTTCAGAGACATCAACTTCTCTCATAAACTTTTTCCCTCCTTTTTATAATTTAAAGAATGCCTTACCCACAGCTGCTGATGAAATCATAGGCTTTGATTTCATCGATTAATAGAGCCAATTTGTTTTCTCTAATGGTTATTTGGGCCAATTTATTATTCCATTAGTGAACCAATTCTGATATACCCATATTCTAATTCCCTCCCAAAAATTCCTGCAAGAAACAAAAAAATTTGTAATGTGTATATATTCAGATAATTCAAATAAATTCTGCTCACATTAGGAGTCCGCTATTATATCAGCTACATCAGAATAGGAGATTATACCCAGTAATCTATATCCTTCATCTAAAACAGGTAGCCTTTTGATCCTATTTGCATACATTATCAAAACAGCGTGAGCTACCATGGTTTCAGGAGTAACCCAAATTAGTTTCCTAGGGCTCATCACCCTTTCTACTTTTTCTGAGGCTGCTTTTTTTAATCGGTCTATGTAGTTATCTAACAGATCAGGAAATTCGTTTTCAATGCTAATTGTAGGTAAAGCTGTAGGCAAAGATAGTTGGACGATATCAGATTTGGTCACCATTGACACCACTTTATCCCCATCCATTACAGGAACTCCACTGATATTATTTTCGCACATTATTTTTGAAGCTTGAGAAAGGGGAGTATCCTGGCTAACTGTATGTATCTTTTTTGTCATAACATCCTTTACTTTCATTTTTTTTCCTCCCAAATAAAGAAAATATTAATTTTTTTCTTCTCAAAATTTTATTTCTTGATTAAAGCAAAAATTCCCTTCTTTTATTATAAAATACATAAAACCATTTTAATTGAAAATACTAAAAATAGCATCAAGCTATAAATATACGAGAAAGGAGTTGTCAGACAACAATGTTCAAACACGAAAAGCAGCTGCTTCACCCGGTTAAAGTAGATAGACCCAACCCCACCTATGCTGCCATGCTTCAGGAACAACTTGGAGGCGGGAATGGAGAACTAAAAGCGGGGCTCCAATATATTTCTCAAAGTTTTAGGATTAAAGACCCTGAAATAAAAGACCTATTTCTAGACATTGGCGCAGAAGAACTAAGCCATATGGAAATGATAGCTACTACTATAAACATGTTGTTAGGAGATGAACTGAATGCAGAAGGTGTTAAAGGTGGAAATATCCAGCCCCACGTCCTCGGAGGATTATCACCTCAACTAACCAATGCCTCTGGAACACCTTGGTCAGCCCATTATATTAACAGCACTGGCGATTTGGCAGCAGATCTGTTGTCAAACATAGCTGCTGAACAAAGGGCTAAAGTTGTTTATGAACAACTTTACAGGCAAATTGACGATTCAGGAGTGCGAGAAACCATAGACTTTTTGCTAAATAGGGAAGAAGCTCATAATGCTCTGTTTAGAGAAGCATTAAATAAAGTTCAAACAGAAGGTTCCAATAAAGATTTTGGTGTAGATGAAAATTCCAGACTTTATTTTAATCTCTCAACGCCGGGAGGACAATTTTTTGCTTCACCAAAACCAACCCCTCCTTCTTTTGAAAACCCCCAAAGATCAAACTAACATACAAGCAAGATAACATTTTGTACTAAATCACCCGGAGGTCAGATACTTAAAAACTATAAGTATCTGACAATCCGGGTAATTAAATGCTATTTTTTAAAAAGGCTCTGTTATACTTCGTTGTTGATATATTTTTAAAAGTCCGGGATGATTTCCAACGTTCGCAGGGAATTTGCTAAAAAGCTCGCAAATTAAAAGCTCTCTTATGGTAATCATCCCGGACTTTAAGTACCAACAATTAACTTTAACAAGCCTTTAAAAAATAAGTATAGAACTAACTCAGAATTGATTTGAAAATTTGCTTTTTCAGCCTGATTAGACTTATAATATTGGTACACTTAATATTGGTATGCTTGGATCAAAAATGGAGAGTTAATAGATATTAACATAAAAGGTTTGTTTATGAATGTTTATTTAATACTCTATTTGGGGAGGACATAGAATGCTAGGCAATAAATCAACCAAAATTTATATACTCATATTAGTTGCATTGGTGTCTTTTTCAGTTTTCTACTACACTTATAGTGTAGAGAATTTTGGTTTGGACAATACAAAAAAGGATGAGATAAAATATACTTCTTTCAAAGATATCAGCTTAAAAGAACATATAGAGTCAGGTCATATCGAAGTTAGCTTAAATCCAGAGAAAGATAAAAAAATTAAATTGGCTGCCGTGGGAGATATAATGGCTCATATGCCTCAAGTAAGAAGTGCTAATCAACTTAGCAGCAACGAGGAGGAATATGATTTTTATCCACATTTTGAGTCCATTTCCCATCACATTGATTCTGCTGACCTGGCCTTTTGTAATTTGGAAACCACTTTAGGGGGAAAGGATAAAGGATATTCCGGGTTTCCACTATTTAATGCTCCAAGCTCACTAGCAAAAGCAATAAATCAAACAGGATTTGATATAGTTTCAACTGCAAATAATCACTCAATGGATACAGGTAAGGACGGACTTTTAAGAACTTTAGAAAAGTTAGAAGAACAAAATTTAACTCCTCTAGGCACCCATGAATCTAAAGAATCAAGAGACAAGCCTCCCATTATAGAAAAGAATGATTTAAAATTGGGCTTTGCGGGATATACATATGGAACTAATGGAATACCTACCCCCAAAGGCCAAGACTACCTGGTAAATAGAATCGATAAGGATTTAATGGAAAGAGATATTGAAAATTTAAAGGAAAGAAATGCTGACATCATCATAATCTCTTTACACTGGGGATTAGAATACGAAAGACAACCAAGTAAAGAACAGCAAGAATTAGGGCAAAAACTAATTAAGATGGGTGCAGATATAGTATTAGGTCATCATCCTCATGTTCTTCAACCTGCTGAAATAAAAAAAGTAACCGACCAGGATGGCAATAAAAAAAGCGGGTTAGTTGTCTATTCTCTGGGAAATTTTATTTCAAATCAAAGGCAGAGATATAGAGACAGTGGAGTAATTTTAATGATTGAACTAGTCTATAGTACAAACGAAAATTCTCTGGCAATAAAATCTTTAGATCCAATTCCTACCTGGGTGGATAAATATTATCAGAATGAAGTTTTAAAATACAGAATTATAGATGTCAAAAAGAAATTAGACTATAATAAGTTTCGCACCATTGAAAAGAAGGAAAGGTTAAACCAAATCATCCCTGAAACTCTAGAAAAAATACCGGCCAAATCAGAAAAAAATCGCTTAAGATAATCACAATAAAAATATATTTAAAGTTTAATCAGGCCAATTTAGATTTCAAGGACTCCACCATTTCCGGAACCACTGTGGAAAGATCATCTAAATAAGTTTGAACATCTCCTGGATACTCAAGGCTGTTCTCAAATAATGTAACCTCAATTCCTTGACGTAGCAAGTTGATATCGCATTTTTCAAAATGAGCAGTTTTGCAATTTCCACATTGCATCAAAATTTCTGCCAAAGAATCCACCAAGCTGTCATATTCAAACTCTTTTGCCCTTGCCGTTTCAGATAGAGCTTCAACCTGATCTGAATCTATATCATCAGCTAAATTACCTACACAAATCTCCTTCATAAAGCCAATGGGACAACTAATTTCACTACATTCGCCACAAACATCCCTTGAAAGACAGCATTCATTTAATTTTTTCTTTATTTCTTCTAATTTCGGTTTATTTTTCAAGCCTAACTCTCCTCCCTTTTCTTTGACCTTAGATCCTGCCACCTGTCCCTGGCCATCCTGATAATGCCCGCATCATTTATCTTTTTATCATTTACTATTCTTGAAAACCAGTTAACAGCTTTCTTTTCATTTCCTAATCTTTTTTCCAATTCACCTAATAAGTACAATAACCTTGCCAGGTTGACCTGACCACTTGTATCTTTCTCATAAACCTCCAAATAATAGTCACGAGCACTCTTTAAAAACCTTTGTTCATTTTCTTCATCTTCAGCTTCTCTATACAACCAGGCAATATGTAATAATAAACCAGCCAAAACATTCGGATTTTCTTCCTTAAGCCTTCCACATAAGTACCCTAATTTAAAACACTCAAGGGCCATATTCCAATCCCTTATCCCGCTAAAATCACGTTTGTTCCATTTCTCGGTAATATTTGATTTTATAACTTCGGCCTTATCAGGTTTAAGATTAGAAAAATTATCCGTATATGCATATCCACAAGCAGGGCATACGTTGACAAGATAATAGTTCGGATTAACACCTTCATATTTTTTATTAAAGTCATCATCTTGTTTGACAACTTTTAGCCTGCTAGGCCTGGTTTTTTTGCTATAGAATACAACTTTACACAATGGGCAATTATATTTTTTATCATAAAGAACATCATCGCTCATTAACTCCACTCCCCGTTAAACACTTCAAATATTAACTTTATTTCTTAAAGGGAAAAAATCTTCTATTATAAGGCGTGGGTTATATTGTGGTTTCCAAAGCTCTAGCCACTCCACTTTACAGGTCAGATTAAGTTTCCAATTGCCAACGATTTCTTTTGCCTCTAGATATTCTTCAGCACACCATTCCCTATCAGCAAACACCATGTTAACAAGACTAATATGAAATTCCCAATCCTGATCAAAGTTTCTATCTGTAAGCCCTTCAAATCTTAATTGTTCATTCATTCTCTGAGACAATTCTTTAATCGGTTCCGTGGCACTGACCTTTAGATTAATAGATTTATACGGGGGCCCAAAAAAGCTAAACCCATCAACATTAACTTCAAAAGGTTCAGTTAAATCGCAGACCGAATCAATGATTTCTACAGCTTTTCTATACTCTAAATCTGTTTTGATCTTTAACCGTTCAATTGTCAAATGTAGAGGCGGAAGCTTATCCCTATACAGATCAAACCTTTCATTTAGCTTTTCTTGTAGTTGCCTAGAAGTCTTTAAAAGTTTCCCTCTAGGTATGGCTACCAAAAACAACGCATCTTCTAAGCTTTCCTTACTTATACCTTTCATGCAACATCACCCTAATTTTTGAATCTAACATTTTGACGTAAGAAAAAATGATCAAAGTGTAGTCATTATATTATAAAATTCTACCACAGTTTGAGTTCTAGTTAAACCGACAAGGAAATGATAGATCGGCTTTATTTTCACACATTATCAAGTCAGGGGATATGTTACCGCCCCTGTAGGCATAATATAAGCATTATGCTCTGCTGCTAAATAGTCCCCTGCTATGTCTAGGGCGTTTTTCAGGCTTTTGGCTGGGATCATGTTCATATTTCTTATTTTTTCATCGGGTAAATCTGACACCAGGATAAGCTTATATTCTTCTGCCCAAATTGCCTGAGAAAAACCCATAAACCCAGCGATATTATAATTTTCTCTCAAATAATCTTCCCGCTCATCATTATTTTCATGATCAGTAAAAATAGTATAAAATTTCTCGTTCCCAATCCCCTCTCTACATTCACTTAGCAAAATCCCTACTCCACCAGGCTTCAATGCCGGGACCATGTTGTGAACGGTTTTATAAGTTTGATAGAGATCAATGTCCTTTGGATAGCCTCCACAAGAAGCTATTATCAAGTCTGCTTGTTTGTCAATCTTAATTCCAAAGTATTTATCTACAAACTTAGCTCCTAGAATATGCGAGTTTTCCACCTCTCCAGCAGTTGCGTAAGCTATCCTATGCCTTTCTTCATCTATAACCACATTGAAGGCAAAATCAACTCCAACGGTATTTGCCACCTGCAACATATCTTCACTAATAGGATTATCATCCAACTTCCCTGCTTTCACCTTAGGATTCAAACCCCTTCCATTAGGATTAAGGGAAAGCTTATGATTTGTCATAATACTATCGTATGAACATACCCCAGGCATTAAAGCTTTTTTCCCTCCACCATACCCGGCCAAAAAATGATATACAATCCCACTGGTAATTATAACTCTATCAGCATTTACTATCTCTTTATTAACCTCAATAGGCGTGCCAAACTTGGTTATCCCTAGGTTAACCATTTCATCATGGGCTTTAGCACGATGATCCATGATCCCTACCCTATTAAAAACCTCATCACCGACTAATTCTCTCCACTCAGCTTCTGTCTGTTCCCTGTGAGCGCCAGTTGCAGAGATCACAAGGATATCCTCGTCTCTAATCCCTCCCTTGTTCAGCTCTTCAAGCAAGATAGGCATAAAGACATGATGCCTTACCCATAACCTGGTCATATCATTTATTATTATAACCACTTTTTCACCTTTAAGAACTAGACTCGATAATTTCCTTGAATCTACAGGTCTTTGAAGGGCTTCTTTTACTATATCTTCTTCCTCTCTTTCCTCTTCTATCTTTTTAGAAGTAAGAACTCCAAGGAGTTTTCTCCGAGGATATTCAAGTTCCACAAACTCATCACCATAACCAAGTTTAAGGCACACTTTTTCTTGGTCTTGATAATAATCCACATAATCACCTCTTGGTAAATAGTTTTAGTTTAAACCCCGACTCAAATCTATGACTTTATCAACTATCCTGTTTCCTTCCTCTCCTTTCAGTATAGTAGGACGAAAATCATTGCGTTCTTCTATAGAAGATATTCTAATAGGAATAATTTCATAATAAGAATCTACTACTTCATCAGATTCAATTTCGAACACATGCTGATATATCATAGAATCTTTATCTTCAGGGTTTCTATTCCCTCCAAAAGAGAAGTTACCCAGGCTGTAAACTATGTTAGCACCTTGATATTCTTCAATTCCCTGTAAAACGTGGGGATGGTGTCCCCAAACCAAATCCGCCCCACTCTCTACACTCAACCTTCCAAGTTCCTGCTGATAATAATTGGGGTAATATACACGTTCTTCTCCCCAATGATAGGAAACAATCACTATATCTGCTTTTTCATCGGCAGCTTCTATATCTTCTTTGATATGAGTACGATTATAATAATAATCACCGCTCCACCCTGTAAAACCCAGCATTTTAATATCAATTCCATTAATTTCCTCTGTAAATGTTTTACCATTTCCAAAGTACTCAATATCTTCTGATTCTAAGGCCATCATAGTGTCCTTATAGCCTCTCTCACCAAAATCGAATGTGTGGTTATTAGCAAGGTTAACAGCATCTACATTACCCTCAGTCAAAATCTGGCTAAACTTTTTAGGTCCCCTAAAGTTAAATTTTTTCTGAGCTCTATTAGAGCCATCATCAGATAAAACCCCTTCTAAATTTACCATGGAAATCTCACTATCTTTAAAGACTTCCTTCACATCTTCAAGAAAGTAACCAAAATCTCCATCCTGTTTGTCAAACTCATGCATAAAGCTATATTCATAGCCGTATTTTGAATCATAACCCAAAGTAGTGTCTCCAGCGACAGAAATACTTATAGTAAAGCTGTTATCATTTTCCTTCTCTCCGGCTTTATCTAAGTCAACTCGACTTTTCATAGCTTTATTATCTGAATCCACAATACTTCCCGAAAAGATATACCTATTTGAATGTTCTTTCGTTAAATATTTTTCATCCTTTTCTTCTATTGTTCCCTCTTTTTCTTCAGTATTTTTATATTGAAGACTGGTTTCATTAAGATCGGTTTTATCATGGAAAGTTTCACTTGTCTCCGGGGAACCTTGTTTCTCATAATTTTCATGTGCCTGAGGCAAACTTGTTTTATTAGAATATATAACATAATTTTTTGATAAAAAAATCAATACAAAAACAAGCGCACAAATGCCTATTTTCCCAAGCTTCTTTATCACACTTTTTTCCCCATGAGAGTCGTTAAGTTTCATTGTATAACTAACAAAACTGGAATAATAAAAAAACACCATAACTGCTGAAATCATAAAACTATAAAGACCTAGCTCAAACTCAATTACCTTCATTTCATCTCCCCTTAACATTATTTTAATTGAATGATTATGACTTTATCTTTTATTTTATATTCTATAAATAAAAATAATCACCTTCAAATAATTGCCTTATTTTATACTAACTCTCCAACCACAACCAGTAATGAAAATAAAGGCCAAGCCGTTGACAAAATGCTATAATTGTGTTATATTTAATAAGACTACTTGTCTCATTTTTTAATAACTTTCTTTCTTGAATCCTTCTTAATTATTGCTCCTTCCAAAGATTACCCTTTGGACTTTTTATTTTTAATTATCAATATAATGTTATCACCCCATTAAAACTTCAGACAGGTATCAAACTTACTTAGGTAAGTATTTTATTATATTAGGGGGAGAAAAATGAAAAAGTTCAACGGGAATACTTCAATGGAAGACTGGGTGGATGCTCAGCAAAAATTGTTTGGGATGTGGAAGGACTTAGTTGAGGAACAAAATAACATTAAGGTTTTGGAGATGTTTGGTGATGATTGCAGGGAAGCTTGGAATACTAATTTAAAAATGCAGCAAGAGATGTTCACCTTATGGCAAAAGTCAATAGATGAATTCAACCCTTATAATATGGCTGCTAATTTAGGTAGCAAAAACTATTCTATTTGGAGCGATTGGTGGCAAGTTCAAGAAAGGTTTTTGAAAAAACTAGAAAGTGAATTTAAAAACGCGAGTCAGTCCTATACACCTTTTAGTTTTACTCCCTATAGATTTCAGGAGAATCCTTCGGATGCAACAAATAAAATTTACAGAAATTGGCTCAGCATGATGAATGACACTGCAAATTTTTTTTCTAAGCAGTTTAGTTCTAGTATAATACCAGAAGCAGTTGAAAAAGAAGCAACTACAAGCAAAAGTAAAAACAATTAAAGATCAACTTGATTTGTATTATCAAAGGGGCTGTCCATATAACCATTCAGTTTTGTGGATAGCCCCTTTCTATTGTGCATATTGCATATCATGTCAAACTGTTAGTTGTTGTATTATTTCACGAAAAACTCAATCTGAAAGAGTTAATAGCAGCTAGGAGCATAACACCTACATCTGCTATCACAGCTTGCCAGATAGAAGCTAAGCCAATAGCCCCTAATAAAAGGACTACCCCTTTAACACCCATTGTCAGTCCAATATTTTGCCATACAATCCTTTTCGTTTCTTTTGCTATCTCAATAGCCTTTACGATTTTTCCAGGTTCATCAGTCATAAGTACAATATCTGAAGATTTTACTGCCGCATCAGATCCTATACCTCCCATGGCTACGCCGACATCTACCCTAGCTAATGCCGGAGCGTCATTTATACCATCTCCAACATACATTATTTTTCCCTTTTTCTTTCTCTTTAATCTTGATTCCAACTGAGAATATATTTCCTCAAGCTTTGACAGTTTATCTTCGGGCAATAGCCGGGCATAAACTTGATCAATATCCAGCTTTCTGGCATATTCCCAGGCCACATCTTCGTTATCCCCTGTTAAAATCGCAATATTTTTTATCCCAATATTTCTAAGTTGTTTTATTGTTTCTTGACTTTCATCTTTTAACTTATCGCTAACTCTAAAAAATCCAGCGTACTCATTATCAACCGCCAAGTGAATTGTTGTACCTCCTAAAGATCTCCCAGAAACCTCTTCCTCTTTTTTCAAAACTTTATCAATATTGATACCTTCAAGTGTTAAAAGCTTTTCATTTCCAACTAATATTTTATGTCCATCTTTTAAGGTGGTCTTTACTCCTAATCCAGCAAGCTCTTTATAGGATTCATATTCACTATCAAAAGCGTTATTGAATTCCTTTCCTTCACCAAGATATTTTTCATATGCTTTCTTAAAGGTTTGTGCTATAGGATGAGTGGAGGCAGACTCTGCCATGGCGGCTAACTGTAATATCCTCTCTCTGTCAAAACCATTAACAGGGTATATTTCATTAACTTTAAACTTTCCTTCAGTAATAGTACCTGTTTTATCAAATATAACACTATCAATATCATTCAAGGCTTCAAGGTAATTACTACCTTTTATCAAAATTCCATTTCTTGAAGCTTTACCTATACCTCCAACAAATCCAATTGGAATTGATACCACCAAAGCACATGGACATGATATAACTAAAAATACCAAGGCTCTATAAACCCACTCGGATAAGGAAGCACCCGTCAGCAACATAGGAGGGATGAAAGCAATTACTATAGCTGCTCCCACCACTACGGGAGTATAATATCTGGCAAATTTAGTTATGAATTTCTCAGTTGGAGCTTTGTTTTCCGCCGCCTTTTGAATTAAATCCAATACCCTAGATACTGCAGACCTGTCAAATTCATTAGTAACCTCAACAGTCAAAAGTCCATTATTATTCACATATCCTGACAGTATTTCATCTCCCGCATTTATTTTCGCAGGGTATGACTCCCCGGTTAAAATCGAAGTATCTACAGTAGAGCTTCCCTCTATAACTTTTCCATCCAAAGGGACCTTTTCTCCCGGTTGTACCCGGATTATATCACCTGGTTTAACTTGTTCAGGGTTTACTTTTTTATATCCAGCTTTCGTTTTAAGATTAGCATATTCAGGCCGTATTTCCATTAAGTTTTGGATGGATCTTTTAGATCTATTTACTGCCCCGGATTCAAATAATACTCCAGCTTGATAAAATAACATAACCGCTGCAGCTTCGGGGTACTCTCCTATAGCAAAAGCCCCTAAAGTAGCTATGGTCATCAAAAAATTTTCATCAAAAACTCGTCCACTAGCTATATTTTTAAAAGCTTTAAGGATAACTTCACCACCTGTAATCAAATAACTAGACAATATCAGGGCAATATAGATTTGATTAGGAAAACTTAAAATCAGGGCCATTATAAATAAAAGCATCCCAACTAATACTTTAATTAGTTTTTTATTTCTTAAATCCAGTACTCTATCCCCTGAAGCATCTGCTTCACAATCATTACATACAGAGCAACTTGAACTTACATCGACTTTTTCAGCCCTCAATTATATTTCCCCCTTGGTTCAAAAGTTTTATTCGATGACATGGGCATAACCTTCATCAAAGATACTTTTGACATGTTCATCATCTAAAGAGTAATAAACCACTTTTCCATCCCGCCTTGATTTCACAAGTCTTGATTGCTTAAGTACCCTTAATTGATGAGAAACAGCAGATTGTTTCATATTTAATAAAGCTGCCAGATCGCAAACACACATTTCAGACACAGAGAGAGCAAACATTATCTTAACTCTTGTGCTATCACCAAAAACTTTGAATAGTTCCGCTAGATCGTATAGATTTTCTTCTGGAGGCATTGTATGCCAGACTTTATTGACAATGTCTTTATGAATCACCTTGGATTCACAAGTTTCAAAATTACTTTCCTGATTTTTTTGTTTCATTTAATCACCCCTCACTCTTCTGAATATATGAGCAATTGTTCAATTGTTTGTTATCATTCTACTCGTGATTTATAGTTTTTGTCAAGCAATTAAAGAAGTATATACAAAATGATAGTACATATATAACAGTTTTTGCTCTGATAAAAAATTTTTTTCTAGGCAGGATTTTTAGAACTCAAGTTCGAATAATATATAAATAAGGAATAAAGAATAAGGATAAAATTTGTTGATAAATTTTGCCCAGGGAGCTGATAAGGAATGAATTTGGAAGAAAAGCTTTCTATTTTAGCCAGGGCAGCCAAATATGATGTTTCCTGCTCTTCTAGCGGATCTACCAGGGAAAATAATAAAAAGGGGTTTGGAAATGCCAAGCAAAGTGGTATATGCCACAGTTGGACTGAGGATGGCAGATGTGTTTCACTTTTGAAAATCCTGCTTACTAATGTCTGTATCTATGACTGTTTATATTGCGAAAATAGCTCTTCCAACGACATAGAAAGAGCCATATTCACTCCAACTGAAGTTGCCAGTTTGACAGAAAGTTTTTATCGCAGAAACTACATCGAAGGTTTATTTTTAAGTTCGGCAATTATCAAAAACGAAGATTATACCATGGAACTGTTAACCTCTACAGTTAAGAAGTTAAGAGAAGATCATTCATTCAATGGTTATATTCATATGAAAGCTATACCTGGAGCAGATGCTAAGCTTTTATCTGAAGCCGGTAAACATGTAGATCGAATGAGTCTTAATATAGAGTTGCCATCACGTAATAGTTTAAGGTTACTAGCTCCTGAGAAGGATGGAGATAAAATAATCTCTTCCATGAAAAAAGTACATCACGGAATAAATCAAGCCAAAGATGATAAGAAAAAATTTAAAAGTGCTCCCAGCTTTGTTCCTGCTGGACAGAGTACCCAGTTGATAGTGGGAGCAACAAATGATAGTGATCATGATATCCTCAAATTATCTAGTAATCTTTATAAAAAGATTGGCTTAAAACGTGTTTACTACTCGGCTTTCATCCCTGTCAATAACAAGCACAAAGATAATTTACCTGCCTTGATTTCACCACCGTATTTACGTGAGCATAGACTTTATCAAGCTGACTGGCTCCTTCGCTATTATAATTTTGATTATAATGAATTATTCGTACATGATAAAGAAAATTTATCTCTGGATTTGGATCCAAAAGCTCATTTTGCTTTAAATAATTTGCATTTATTTCCCGTGGAAATAAACAAAGCCAGCAAAGGTATGCTGTTAAAAGTGCCTGGAATTGGACCTAAATCTGCAGCCAAGATCATAAAGGCCAGAAAACACCATTCACTTAGTTTGGATGACTTAAAGAGGATGAAGATAGTACTAAAAAGAGCTCGTTATTTTATCACCTGCGGGGGCAAGTACCCTCCAAGAATACCATTCAAAAAAGACGTTATTAAAAGCAGATTAGTTAATGATTTCGGCTATAAGCAGATTTCAATTTGGGAGAGTGGTTTAATGTCATGAGTTTTCACATTTATTATATTTACGATTGCACTTTTGCAGGATTTTTAACAGCCGTACATTTAGCCTTTCAGGACAAGCCAAAGGACTTCTCTATAATAAAAGAAGGAACTTTTATGTCTCAAGATCTTTTTGGTGATTACAGAAAAGTTAGCACCCATCAGGAAACAGCAGACAATATATCTCATCGTATTGTTAGTGGAATTTCCAAAAACTCATTAAAATCCATTTATTATGCTTTTCTTTCAGAGATTCCAGGGATTGAAACTTTGATTTTTAGCTATATTCATGCAGGGCTTATAAAAGGCAGTAAAATTGAAGAAATGTTGTCCAATATGACTGTCCAGCAAATAAACAGCGCTAGTAAAAAAGTTTCCCGAGAACGACATCGAATGCTTGGATTTTTAAGATTTAAAAAGTTAAACTCCGGAATTTATTATGGTCCCATGGAACCCGAGCATGACGTAATCTCCTTAATCGCCCCTCATTTTACCAAAAGACTTGGTGATCAGCCCTGGTTAATACATGATATAAAAAGAGAAAAGTGCGCCTTATACAATAAAGAAGAATTGATTTTTACCACTGAAGACTTCCCTACTGACAAAATAATCGAAGACATCGAAGAAAAAAAATTTCAAAACTTATGGAAAAAATATTTTGACAAGGTAACCATAGAGGAACGTAAAAATTTAAAGCTTCAACAGCAATTTTTACCCAAAAAGTATTGGAAGTACTTAACTGAAAAAGAAGGTTAGTTTCATTTACAAATTGTTTACAATTTATTTACCGGTGGTTTTTTTTCCAATGATATCATGTGGGATTAAATAAACGCATAACTAATCTTTTGGAGGGATATACATGCAAGCCATTTGCATGAAAGTTTTGCTGTTGACAGGTCTGGTGTTTTTGTTGATTCCTAGTGTGGCCCATGCCTATCTTGATCCAGGTAGTGGCAGTTTAATCTTTCAAATGATAGTTGCTGGCGCTGCCGGGGTAGCTTTTGCTGCAAAAATTTTCTGGTACAGGATCAAGCAGTTCTTTTCCATGTTCAGGGGAAGCAGTGATGAGTAAAAAAGACTTTTTACCATCTTCCTTTCGTGATCCTTCAGGTTATCTTTTCACCTACGACAATACCCTATATCGCCAGGTCAATAATGTTTACAAAGATCATTATGATAAGCTGATGAATAGCGGTTTATATGAAGTTTTGACCGAAAATAATCTCTTAATCTCTCATGAAGAAGTAGATATTGAAGCTCCAACACCAGAAGTCGCCTATAAAATCATAAAACCTACACCTGTCCCATTCATAAGTTATCCTTATGAATGGGCTTTTAGTCAGCTAAAGGATGCTGCCCTGGCAACATTGAAAATTCAAAAGCTAGCTTTAGAGTATGACATGATATTAAAAGATGCCAGCGCCTATAATATTCAGTTTGTTAAAGGCATACCCGTATTAATCGATACCCTGTCCCTTGAAACTTATCAAGAAGGATTGCCATGGGTAGCATACAGGCAATTTTGCCAGCATTTTCTAGCACCTCTAACTTTGATGTGTTATCGTGATATTAGGTTATCTCAATTGCTAAAAGTTCATATAGATGGGATCCCTTTGGACCTGGCAAGTTCAATGTTACCTGCTAAGTCAGGGCTGCGCTTTTCCATTCTGTCTCATATTCATCTTCATGCTAAAGGTGAAAAACGATTAACAAAAAATAATAACGCTTCTAGTAAAAAGAACATGTCTCGTTTTTCCCTTCTTGCCCTGGTGGACAACTTGGAATCAGCGGTTAAAAAATTAACATGGGAACCCGATAGTACCATATGGTCTAATTACTATGAACAAGAAACAGGAGAGGAGTATATTGAGTCAAAAAAACAGCTAGTATGGAATTATTTAAAACAAGTTCCAGCAGGAATCACATGGGATATAGGTGCTAATACCGGAGTCTTTAGTTCCCTTGCCAATGATTATTTAAGTAATGAAAATCTCGTGGTATCAATGGACATAGATCCTGCCTGTGTAGAGCTTAATTATCGGGAATTATGCAAATTTGATAATAATATCCTTTCTATAATAATGGATCTTACCAACCCCAGTCCTGCCATTGGCTGGGAAAACAAAGAAAGAATGTCCTTAATAGAAAGAGGACCAGCAAAAACTGTCCTGGCTTTAGCCCTCATACACCACCTGGCTATAAGCAATAATGTTCCCTTTAGAATGCTGGCAGAATTTTTTCATAAAATCTGTAAAAATTTGATAATAGAGTTTGTCCCCAAGGAAGATGTCCAGGCACAAAGGCTTTTAGCCAGTAGAGAAGACATCTTTTCAAACTATACAATTGAAACCTTTGAAGAGTTGTTTAGTAATTATTTTAATATTTTAGGAAAAAACCAAATTAAAAATACCACAAGAACATTATATTTAATGGAGGCAAAAGTCAAATGAGTTTAGATTGGAAAGACGTTATTGTATCCTTTTCTATTTCGAATTTATTTTTTTTGCGCGTCTGGCATGAGCTTATTTTCGCTGAGCCCCAGGGGCTTTTTTATTTAAAAACCCCGGGATTTTCAGAAATTATAGCTTTACTTTTAAACGTAATCATATTAGGAATAGTTTTTATAGGATTATTCTACATATTAAGGACTTACCAGCAGCCAAGTTTCGAAAAGTTAATCAGTTTGATTTTAATTTTTTCCTTTCTATTTCCTTTAAATGCCCTGCGCTTATTGGCAACAGACTTGTCAATAACAGATATAGCCAACTTTTTAGGTCGTTTTGGGGCTGTTTTTGTTGTAATTGTTTTCATTGCTGCTTTTACCTGGCTAGCAATAAAAAAATCAAAAGCCTTGATAAACGCTGTTTCAATTATATATTTGATCTTATCTCCTTTTCTTCTAGTATCTTTCGCTCAAGCAGGTTGGGCACTGATCACCATGGAAGATCCTGATACTCAATTAAGTGTAGAAAGCCAACTAGAAAAAATCTCTTCAGCAGAAGATAAAGGTCCTGATGAGAGAATCGTCTGGTTCATCTTTGATGAGTTGGATCAGAGGTTGACTTTTGAAGAAAGGCCTGATGACTTAGAAATCCCAGCATTAAAAGGATTAAAAGAAAAAGGTTTTTATGCAACAGCAGCCAAAGCACCAGAAGATGAAACTATCCTTTCTATGCCAGCTTTTTTAGCAGGTGAAAAGATCAAAAGTGCAACTCCCAAAGCTATCGATGAATTAAAATTAAAATCCGCAGATGCTGACGAAGAGTTTTCTTGGGGGGACAAGAAGAACATTTTTGATAGAGTTAATGAAAGAGATGGAAAAACTGCTCTTTCAGGTGTGTTTTTGCCATACTGTAGGATAATACAAGATTCTCTAGACTTTTGTTCCTGGCAACCTTTTGGAACAGTAAAGCACAATACCGACTACGGTATATTTGAAGCTATGCTCACCCAATTCAGAGCACCTTTTGCTATTTCACCCTTCAATCAGCGACAACACGCCATGGATGTTCACAAAGAAATTTATAATGACGCAGTTAACTTAGTCAAAAAAGATGAGCTAAACCTTGTGTTGGTACACTGGTCTATCCCTCATTATCCTTGGATCTATGATAGGGAACAAGAAGACTTTAGTAGATGGAATTACGATTTAGAGAGAGGATATTATGACAACTTAGCCCTGGTGGATAAAACAATAGCAGATATGAAAGCAGCAATGCAAGAAGCAAATACCTGGGATAATACTCACCTAATAGTCAGTTCTGATCATCCTTGGAGGATGCATCTTTTTCCCACTTATGATGATAAATACGATGACCGAATTCCTTTTTTAGTTCGATTTGCCGGAGAAGAAAATAAAGTAAAATTTGAAGAAAGTTTTAATACCGTCATTACCCATGACATAATATTAGAAATTCTCGATGGTGAAATTTCCAACCCGGAAGAGTTATATGAATGGTTAAATAAGCGTTAGTACGAAAATACACTTTAATTTCACTGCTGCAGTATATTCCGATACTACAAAGTTTTTATTAATACATCTACGGATCGTCGCCAGGAAAGGTAATGCTTCCAAATTAAAGGCACATCCTGTGCCAATTT
>CAZCIZ010000026.1:0-28478 GCA_964498995.1 uncultured Clostridia bacterium
AACCTTCGTGTACCTTGGCTGGTAAGGCAGAAAAGGTGTAATAAAAACTTAAAACATATCTCCATATACTGCTGCGGTAAAATAAATCAGTTATTTTCATTACTGGTTAGTTAATAAATTATTATTATCCATTCTTCATTTATTTTATTCTAGAAACAAAACCACCTGCTTGTTTCACAATATACCCATTTAACTCCAATTCCAAAATTTCTTGGATAAAGACTTCATGTTTTAATTTAGACTCCGTTAAAAGTTCTTCTAAATGAAGCTTATAAGGATAGGGTGGAACCATACTTAAAAGCCTGGAGTCTTTTTCAAACAGCTCTCCAACTTGCCATTTGTCACTATTTCTAGTTTCTAGATCACTTATCAAGCCTTCAAATTCTTCTAAAATATCTGCTGCTTCTAGGACAGGCTTAGCTCCTTCTCTCATCAGTTCATTACATCCCTTGCTCTTCGGGCTGGTAATATTTCCAGGTATGACCATTACATCCTTGTTTTGCTCTAATGCCAGCTCTGCAGTAATCATGGCTCCGCTCTTGCCAGGAGCCTCGACTACAAGGACAGCCTTTGATAGACCGCTTATTATCCTGTTCCTGGCAGGAAAATTTCCCGGCTGCGGAGCCTTGCCCAATGGGTACTCTGAGATCAACAAGCCTTCCGCAATAATTTTTTTGTACAGTTCATTATGCTCGGGAGGATAAATTCTGTCAATACCCCCACCCAAAACCGCTATTGTCTTACCCCTATTTTTAAGGCAAATATCATGGGCTATACCATCAATTCCCCTGGCAAAGCCACTTACTATTACTATCCCGGCCTCACAAAGTTCTGGAATTATTCTATTTAAAACTTCATAACCATATCGTGTTGGTGAACGTGTTCCTACAATTCCTAACATAGGACTTTTAAGTAGGTCAAGATCACCTTTACAAAACAAAAGTACAGGCGGTGTATGAATCTCATTTAAAGAACCCGGGTAAAACCCATTTGACCTATCTAAAAGCTGAATTCCAAAATTTTTGGTCTGCTCCCAAGCTGTGTCAAGATTGGCTTGCTCTATGCTTGCACGCATTTTAGCTGCCAGATTTCCTCCAATCCCTTCAACCTGTTTTAATTTTTCTGCTGAAGCTTCCCAAATTTCTTTCGGAGTACCTAGCACTGCTAACAGCTTATCAATCCTTTTTGGCCCTATCCCTTCCAGCTTGACTAGACCATGAAGATATTTTAAGTTTGTATCTTTCAACTCATATATCGCCACCTTTCAGATTAAATCCTATAATAAAAATTGAAGCCTAAATACTTTAACTTTTTATCTAACTATACTAAAGCCATGAGCAAAAGCTCATGGCTTTCTCCAAAATCCCTCTGCAATATATATCCGACAGTAGATATCTATTTATTCTACTGGGGCATAATTAGGATAGTCAAATACTTTATTTTCCCAGGTCCGGATTTTAATTTTATCTTTGCCCATGGAAATCAAATACTCGGGCAGCATCGGGGTTTTACCGTGCCCAAGAGGAGCATTTATCAAATAGGTTGGGATAGCCAATCCTGAAGTATATCCCCTCAAATGCTCAAGGATCTCAAGCCCTTCTTCCACTCGAGTGTTAAAATGACCGGTACCAACGACTTCTTTAGCATGAAAGATATAGTAAGGCCGAACCATAATTTTGAGAAGTTCATGGTTAAGTAACTTCATAACATAGGGATCATTATTAACTTTATTTAAGAGAACCGCTTGGTTTCCCAGGGCTACGCCTGATCTTGCCAGTTTAAAGCATGCGTCTTTAGCTTCTTCAGTAATTTCCTTAGGATGGTTAAAATGGGTGTTTACATATATGGGCATGTGCTTAGTCAGTACATCACAGAGATTATCAGTGATTCTCATAGGCATGGTCACCAAAGTCCTACTACCCAGTCTGATTATTTCCACATGAGGAATTTTTCTAAGTTCTGTCAATATCCAATCTATTTTATCATCAGAAAGCATAAAAGCATCCCCACCGGTTAGGAGGACATCTCTAATTTCAGGTGAGTTTTTAATATATTCTATGGATTCTTCAATATCCTCTTGCGGAGTTGGCTTATCAACCTCACCTATATTTCTTCTCCTCTGGCAGTGCCTACAATACATTGCACACTGGTTGGTAATGTTTATTATAAGCCTATCGGGGTAGCGCCTTGTTATATTACCAGCTGGATTTGTGTACTCCTCTCCCATGGGATCTGCTTTTCCACTCTTATCCATTAGTTCTTTAGCTGTAGGTACAGATTGCCTTCTGACAGGATCCATGGGATCATCAGGGTCCATCAAACTGAGATAATATGGTGACACTGCCCATCTGTAATTCTCGCCAACCTCATCTATTTCTTGCTTTTCTTTATCACTTAAATTCAAGATCTTTCCCAAAGAGTCTGAATCACTGACTCTATTTTTAATATGCCACTTCCAATCTTTCCAATCTTCGTCATTGGCACCAAAAATTCCCTTGATCTTCTCTTGTCTAGCTTTGATCTCATTTTTCAGCTTGAAACCCGTATCTAACTCTTTTCTTTTTTCCAAGTAATCAGAAATCTTCCCTTTTAAGTCCTCTGCCCTTTCTAGTGAAATTTTCCTTGCATCCTGGCTCAATATCTTCCCCTCCTTAGAACGTGATTAAGATTAAACTTCTTGAATCTAATTTACAGACTACCAGTAATGAAAATAACTGATTTATTTTATTGCAGCAGTATATGGAGATATGTTTTAAGTTTTTATTATTAATACATCTTGGAGAGGAGCCAGGAAAGGTAATGCCTAAAAACAGGATGTTTTTAGCAAATTGGCACAGGATGTGCCTTTAATTTGGAAGCATTACCTTTCCTACCTCTCCTGCTTTACCAGCCAAGGTACATGAAGTTTAATAAGTAAACTTTTTGGATTTTTTTGCTAATACATCTTGATGAGAAAGGGGGAGAATCCCCCTTGCGAATCTTAGATGTATCAAAAAAATTCAAGTGTTTACGATTAAACTTCATGTACCTCTTATTTTCTTACTAATCCTGAATTGGAGTATATCATATTTTTATTTTTTTGCAAAAATTTAATTGTCTTGAGCCCACCATATAATCATGTTAAACTTATATTCGCATTGAGCTTATTATTTATATTGATAATCCAACTTAAAAACCGAGGGTGAATAAAATGAATTTAACCACAAGCAGCAGTCCATTAGCTATAGGTCCTAGAGTTTGGAAAACAGGCTTGGCGGTAACAATAACTTTCTGGATCACAGAAATATTTCAGTTAGAGTACTCTTTTCTTGCCGTAATTGCTGCCATAATATCCGTCCAACCCACAATCTCAGACTCTTTAAAGAAAGGCTGGGAGAGGATCCTTTCTACCTTTGTAGGTGTTGTAATCTCGTTGACAATGGTTTGGATATTTGATAGCAGTCCCCTATCCATGGGAGTTAGTGTAATAATAGGGATCTTAATATGTAAATATTTTGATTGGTATGAATCCATAGTACTTACAAGCTTGACCATAGTAATTTTGATGTCCGGCTATCATGAGGACAACCTGGTTGACTATGCCATTCAAAGGACCAGTTTGCCTTTTTTGGGTATTGGAGTAGGTATATTCATCAACTTATTGTTTTCTCCACCCAAACATATTTCAATTCTCAAAGATAGTATCAAAGACTTTAATGAAGCTATTGAAACTTTGTTTATGCGTGTGATTAATGGATTCATAAGCTGCAAAAATTATAACGAAGAAGAAGTGAAAAGATTAGTGGAAAAAGTCGAAGAACAACATTCTATCTCCAAGGAAATCTTGGCAAGGCAAAAAAGCGAACTGGGATACCAAAAATACTTAAAAGGTAAAGACCCAGAAAGTATCAATAAGTATGAAAAGATAATCGATTTATTATGGTTGATTGCTCAACGGATAATAGATATCCATTCCCTCACCTGTGGAAGGTTGACTAGGATAGAAGATGTTAAAGATTATAGCAAAGAGTACAGTGATTTATTGATTTCAATCCAAGAACTTTTCTATTTGACAAGCAGTTTTCAAAGAAACATTTTACATGACTTCCTGTATGAAGACGAAAACTTTGAAGAAATAATCTCCCAACAATATAGTGAAATTAATGATTTAAGGGAAAAGCTCAGAGTCAGAATAAACAAATGGCAGGAAAGCCACCTGGGACCAGAGCATATAAAGTCATTAATGGAAATAGTAACATTGGTATATGATTTGGATCAAATATGCAGCTACCTATTTCAACTTAAGGAAGCCAAAAATTAAAGCATGAGTAATGAAAATAACTGATTTATTTCATTGTTGCAGTATAACGTCTGATTTCATCATTTTCTTTAATTAGCAGGGAATGTTTTTGTGTTCATTTCCATTTCTACACCTCTATAAGCTATTGCTTCTGCTAAATGGTGTGTCAGTATTGAGCTTTCTCCTGCAAGGTCTGCAACTGTCCTGGCAATCTTTAGGATGCGATCATGAGAACGTACATTTAGATTAAATTTTTTATATGTAACCTTGAGTAACCTCTCCCCTTCTGGATTGAGTCTACAATACTTTTTAATTTGGCTGTGATTTAAGCCTGAGTTATTCACAACTCCAATATTTTTATAACGGTGTCTCTGAATCTTTCTAGCTTTTACTACCCTAAACCTGATCTCGGTTGACGTTTCTAAGGATTTGTCCTCTTTTATCTCTTCAAACTCCAGGGGGGGTGCCTCTATCTGGATATCTATTCGGTCCTTGAGAGGTGAGCTTATTTTTTTATGATATTTTCTTATCTCTAGATCACTGCATGTACATTCGAGTTCTGGTGAATAATAATTCCCACAGTAACAGGGATTCATGGTAGCTATTAACATGAAATCCGCTGGATATGTGACCGTAGAAGCATACCTAGAAATCGTTATTTCCTTGTCTTCCAAAGGTTGTCTCAATTGATCCAATATCCTGGAAGAAAATTCAGATAGCTCGTCCAAAAGCAGTATTCCCTTATGGGCCAGGCTTATCTCACCAGGTACAGGATCTTTACCGCCACCGATCAAAGCAGCTCCTGTGACACCATGGTGAGGGCTTCTTACAGGGGATTTTGTGATCAAACCCTTCCCCTTTTTCAGTAATCCGGCAACACTGTATATTTTGGTAACCTCTAGACTTTCATGAAAATCAAGTCCTGGTAAAATCCCGGCAGTTCTCTTTGCCAGCATGGATTTTCCTGTGCCAGCAGGCCCGACTATCATCACATTATGTCCTCCTGCTGCAGCTATTTCCAGGGCTCTTTTCACTCTGTATTGGCCTCTCACCTCGCCAAAATCAGGTATGTCCTTTTCTGCCCCGATATCTCCAATGCTTTGATTTTGATTATCAGCCACATTATTATTGGAATTTTTCTCAATAACAGCAGGTGCTTTTGTTGTAGAAAAAGGTTCTGCTCCTGACAAAATACCGACAATCCCTTTTAAAGATGAGACTGAATATATATTTATCCCTTTAACCAACATTGCCTCTTTTTCGTTTATAGAAGGAACTATCAAATTATTATAACCTTCTTTTAATACTGTCATGGCCATGGGAAGAACTCCTTCAACACCCCTTATATATCCGTCTAAAGCAAGCTCTCCAAGTATAGCAGAGTCAAAGGATAGGTTTTGTTCTTGCTTTTCCATTAATTCCATCTGTCCGGTAGCTTTTAAGATTCCAAGGGCTATGACCAGATCAAAATGGGTGCCCGCTTTGCGTTTGTCCCCTGGAGCAAGATTTATAGTTATCCTTTTGGGCGGTAGTTGAAACCCTGAATTTTTTATTGCAGCTCTTACCCTTTCCTTTGCTTCCCGAACTGCGGCATCTGGAAGACCTACAATTTCAAAAGCCGGTATACCTCTTGATATATCTACTTCTACTTGAACCATGATTCCATCCAAGCCTATTAGTGAGCAGCTGTTTAGAGATGCATACATGATTAGCTAATCCCCTTCCTGGCAGTTAGTTTGACTTTCCTATAAATTATACCATATTATTAACCAATATAACTAAATTTTTCAATTATATTGAAAAATTTACTGAGACAAAATATTGATCATTTGACAATGCTACCTTAAAGAATTAAAATCAAACTACTTAAGTAAGTAAGTTTGTTAAGGGAGGGGGGGTAATATATGGAATTATTATCTTGGTTAAAAACCGGATCTTCTAAGACAAGTCCAGGTCCAGGGATACTCATGGGAACATGTTCTCCGGAACATTCATTATTGCAGGATTACAAGGAAAATATGCACTCTATCTTACCTAATGCAAAGAGCCTGATTGTAGTGGTTATGGCACACTCAACTGCAGCCCTAGACACAGAAAATGTTCAGATTAAACAGTATGATACTATGTATGCTTATGATAAAGCGGTAGAACTAACACACTTTCTCAGTCGGGAAATAGAATCAGAAGGATATAAAGCCGTCTCAGTCCCGGTATACCTTCCCATGGATATGCTTGGAGAAGGAAAAGGTATGCGAGGCGAAATTTGCTGGAGAAGAGCAGGGGTTGCTGCTGGTCTAGGTTTTTTTGGTAAAAACGGTCTATTGATCACAGAGGAATACGGCCCTAGAGTGAGACTAGGCGGAGTTTTGACTGATTTTCCTCTTAACAAATCTTATGATAATGAAAGTCATGGGGGCGGGCCAGAGAAATGCGGCAATTGTAATATTTGCCTGGAAAAATGTCCTGTCAATGCCCTTGAAGAAGCTTCTATCAACAAAAAAATCTGTGGTGACAATCTATTCGAGTATGGGCTAAGAAGATATGCAAATTTTTTAGGCGAACTTAGTAGCGCAGATGATAATAAGATTAAAGAAAAAATAAAAAGCCCTGAGCTTAGAGAGCTTTGGCAAAACTTTATGACGGGCTGTTACTATTACTGCTGGAAATGCCAGTCTTCCTGTCCTGTAGGTAGGTAATCCCCAGCGAACATTGGTAATCAACTCGTATTTAAAACATCAACAATTAACTTTAACACAGCCAAATATTTAAAAAGCATTTTCAATTAATTTAATAGAGTTTACTTTCCCTTCAAAATCCATGATTATGCTCACTATATCAAATCTATAATCAAGGTTTACTTCTGTTAAAGCCGGCTGAAGCTCCGAAAGCCGGCTTATGTATACACTTGCCACCTGGTTGAGTTTAGCCCGCTTTCTCAAGTCCACTGATTCCTCGGGAAATCCAAATTTCAAATTTTTTCTGGTTTTAACCTCAACAAACACAATTGTATTGCTTTTTTTGCAGACAAGATCGATTTCTCCAAGCTTGAGGCGAAAATTTCTTTCCAGTATTGTATAACCATTCTTGCACAGAAATTTTGCAGCCAGTTCTTCACCTTTTTTGCCTTTATCTTTTCTTGTCTCCATATAACGTGAACTCCCTTCAAACCAGGTCTTTGCTAAAGCTCCTACGATGAACAGGGGTGAGGCCGTATCTTTCCACTGCTTCACGATGTTCCTTGGTACCATAACCTTTATTGGCACCAAAGCCGTATCTAGGAAAGCTTTTATCCAATCTGTACATTATCCGATCCCTCGTTACTTTGGCTAGGATTCCCGCCCCTGCTATGGCAGCTGCTTTACTGTCTCCCTTGATGACAGCCTCAGCCTTATCCTTCAATTCCCCGGGTATATCATTGCCGTCTATAAGTATGTGATCAGGAGTTATATTCAGATTTTTCACCGCTTTTATGATAGCAAGCTTGTTGGCATTTAAAATATTTATTCTATCTATCACCTTGACATTTACGATTCCAATCCCATAATCAACAGCTTTTTCTTTTATTTCAAGGCAAATCTTTTCTCTTTCTTTTTCGTCTATGGATTTAGAGTCAACCAGCTTAAAGGGTTTGGTTTCATCTAAAACAACAGCTGCTGCTACCACAGGCCCAGCCAAGGGTCCTCGACCCGCTTCATCTACTCCAGCTATGGCACCCGTCCCAGATACAATCAATCTTTGAAATTCAAACATCTCTTGAATTTTTTCCCTTTCAGCTTTAACCTTAATAATATTTTTTTCTAGCTTATCAGCGAGTTTTTTTGCCCCTTTTCTCGAGTCATTTTTCAACAGGTCAATGAGTTTTTCCGGAGATTTTTCAGAGCTTTCTTCGCTTTTTTCACTTTTTTCACTTTTGTCAAAATCATTCTCATCTTTTTCAATGGAATCCAATGCTTTCTGAACCAGTTTTTCTAGTTCTTTCAAAGACATATTATTTTCCATATTTATTCAACCTTCCCCTTGTAATTTCATCCTTCCATCAAGCCCATTTCTTCAAGATCTTCTAGGCACACTCTACCAAGTTTGCCTCTATTAAAATCCTGGATGAATATTTTGCAGGCTTTTTCGTAGTCTATAGATCCCCCTTTTATCAAAGCTCCCCTTTTCTTCCCCACTTCTTCTAAAAAATCAGGAAAAGTTGTGATATTTTCAAATTTATATCTATCAGCCAACTCATCAGGAACAATGTATTTGAGCTTATTAAAAAGCCATTCGCATATTTCTTCCAGAGGGAAAACATCAATGTCTATAGCTTCACAAGCAGCAAGTTTGTAGCCTGTTTCTTTATCTTCGTATTCAGGCAAAAGTACACCAGGGGTATCTAGGAGGTGAATTTTATCCTTCAATTTGACTAACTGCTTCCCCCTTGTAATTCCCGGTGCAGCCCCGGTTCTAGCTACCTTTCTTCCACACAGTTGATTCAAAACCGTGGACTTTCCTACATTTGGTATTCCAACAACCATTACTTTAACTGCTTTTTCTTTTTTACGCCCTTTTCTACCTTCATCATAGCATTTATCTATAAGCCGGGTAAGTTTCTCTACATCTTTTTTTGCATCCTTAGAAAAATTAGACACATAGAAGCCTTGTCTACGATAATAATTCAGCCACTTTTCGGTAAGATTACTTGAAGCCAGATCCTTTTTGTTAAGAACCAATAATTTCGGCTTTCCCATAAAAGTCTTTTCCAAAGCTTCAGGTTTGGAGCTTTCTGGAATTCTGGCATCTCTGACCTCCAAGACGATATCCACAAGCTTTAGATTTTCCTTGATTGTGTTCTTTGCCTTAGCTATATGACCAGGATACCAATTTATTTTCATTAACGATTAAATCTCCTTCCAATTTTAATTATTGCTGTTAGTCTCAACCATTGACAATAAAAAGACAGGACAGTCATTTTATTCGATAAATCCTGCCCTGTCCAAAGGCCAAAAGGCGAAAAATGCTTTACCTTTTATCTGTTCTTCTGAAATGTATCCTACTGAGGCAGACCTGCTATCCATGCTGTTATCCCGGTTATCTCCCAGGACAAAGTAATGATCATCAGGCACCTTTTCGGGGCCAAAGTTATCATCTTCAGATCCGGATGTATAATCCTCCTCCAAAGGATCTCCGTCTAAATATACTTGCCCTTCATCCAATTTGACCTTTTCCCCGGGAAGGCCCACAACTCGTTTTATAAAATCTTTATCCCCCGAATATTCAAAAACAACTATATCATCCCTAGAAGGCTCATCAAAGCGATATAAGAATTTATTCACAACAAGTCTTTCTGAATGGGACAGGGTTGGGTGCATTGACTGACCTTCTACAAGAAAAATTTCCACCACATAATGCCTGATTAATAGGGCGATAATAACTGCTACCAGTAAAGATTTGATCCAATCCAGGGTCTCTTTTTTGATATTCTTTTTCATATACCATCCCCCAAAGAGAGTTCATAAAAGGGGACCTGGCAATTCCAGTCCCCTTATTTGCGAAGTTCTTTGATTCTAGTAGCTTTCTTCCCTTTAAGCTTACGCAGGTAATAAAGCTTTGACCTTCTAACCTTACCTCTTTTCAATACTTTTATACTATCGATCTTGGGAGAATGAACAGGGAAAGTTCTCTCAACACCAACTCCAAAGCTTATCTTTCTAACGGTAAAGCTCTCTTTAACTCCCGAACCTTTCCTTTTGATAACGATTCCATCATAAGCCTGTATTCTTTCCCTATTTCCTTCAACCACACGAATATTTACCCTCACAGTATCTCCAGAACCAAAATGGGGCAAATCCTGTCTTACCTGCTTTTTTTCAATTTCATCTATTATGTTACTCATCTTTCATACCTCCTAGTATATTTTAAGCCTTCTTCTCTTTTAAGCTCTTCAAGGATTTCTCTTTTCTCTTCTTCCAATTCTAAATTCTTTAATAGATCCGGTCTCACCTTCAATGTACGCCTCATGCTTTCTTTAAAGCGCCATTTTTTAATGGCTTCATGGTCTCCTGACAACAATATATCCGGGACTTTCATTCCTCTATAATTTTCCGGCCTGGTGTAATGAGGATGCTCCAGGATGCCTTTAACAAAAGATTCATTGACAGCAGAATTCTCGTCACCCAGTACACCTGGGATCAACCTGGTAATTGAATCAATCAGAACCATGGCTGGGATTTCTCCTCCTGTCAAAACGTAATCTCCGATAGATATTTCTTCATCTACCAGGCTGGTTCTAACCCTTTCGTCAATTTCTTCATAGTGTCCACAGATCAAAACGATCCTATCAAGCTTACTGTATTTCGAAGCCATCTTTTGCTCATAAGGTTTTCCCTGGGCGGTTAAATAGATAGTCTTTTCCTTAGGAGGACTGGTCTTTCCCATGGCTTCTAGGGCATTAAAAAGAGGTTCAGGTTTTATGACCATCCCCTCTCCTCCACCATAGGGATAGTCATCCACTTTATTATGTTTGTTTTCGGAATAATCCCTGAAATCCACCAGGTTAACATCTATAAGACCTTTCTCCCTGGCGCGGCCAAGGATGCTGGATCCAATCACATTGGTAAACATTTCGGGAAAAATAGTCAAAACATCAAATTTCATAGCCTTTCCCCCTGAACTTATTCAATCAGCCCTCCCATAAGCTCAATCTTCATAATACCCTTATCCAGGCTTATTTCTTTAACCACTTGTTTTATTGCGGGGATCAAGAATTCCCTTTCCCTAGTACTGATAACATAAACATCATTGCTTGGGGTTTCCTTGATCTCCTTAACCTCTCCCAAGTAAGTTCCTTCCTGGTCATAAACCAACAAGCCTACTATATCATCATGATAGTATTTTCCTTCTGGAAGTTTAGGCCTCTCTTCTCTAGGAATCTTTATATACAGGCTTTTAAAAGGTTCTACCTCATTCCTGTCATTAAATTCCTGAAATTTCACCACTATGTTATTCTTATGCCAAAATGATCTTTCTACATGAGCAACAAAGCTGTTATTTTGATCATTGGCTCCTTCATCACAACAGATAAAAATTCTTCCTAGTTCATTAAACCTGTTGGGGTTATCTGTTAGGGGAAGGACCTTAACTTCGCCTTTTACCCCATGAAATCCTATAATTTTTCCAACGGAAATCATTTTGGCTTTTCCCATCTCACATCCTCCAATAAAGCGCTTACATTATCACTCTAAATCACTCTAAATAACTCCAAATAGTAGCTAGTGGACTTTATCTACCACTAAAATTTAGAGCTTTGCGGCTATTGTATGATTTCCACTGTCACCCTTTTATTTTCTTTGACAGCAGCAGCGCTCACCACGGTCCTGATAGCTTTTGCTATCCTACCCTGTTTCCCGATGATTTTACCCATATCATCAGGATGCACCTTGACTTCTAGCACCAGGGAACGTTTTCCTTCGACTTCGCTTATTTCCACCTCTTTAGGATTATCCACAAGGGATTTAGCAATAAACTCTACGAGTTCTTTCACTATTTTAACCTCCTACGCTAATTTAAACTGAAATTAAACCCAAATTAAATAACCCCGGCTTTTTCAAGCAGGTAGCGAACTTTTTCCGAGGGCTTGGCACCGTTAGTAAGCCATTTTTTGGCTTTCTCCTCATCGATCTTTATTGTAGCAGGTTCTGTCAGGGGATTATAATGCCCCAACTCCTCAATAAATCTGCCATCCCTAGGGGACTTCACATCAGCCACTACAATACGATATGAAGGTTGTTTCTTAGCTCCCATTCTTTTTAATCTCATTTTTACTGCCATGGTTTTCACCTCCTAGCAAAATTCAAATCTCAAATCAGACAATATTGATAAATTAAGACATAAAGGGTAAATTTCCCATCTTGTTTTGCAAACCCTTTTTATCCATTTTGCCTAGCTGTTTCATCATCTTTTTCATGCTCTCAAACTGTTTCAAAAGTTTGTTGACATCTTGGACCCTGGTTCCACTACCACTTGCAATCCTCTTCTTTCTGCTGCTGTTAATTATGCGTGGATCAAACCTCTCATTTTTTGTCATGGATTGAATTATGGCTTCAATCTTGACAAGTTCATTTTCATCCATTGACATGTTTTTTAGCTTTTTATTCCCAGCCATTCCAGGCATCATGTCCATAATTTGATCTAGAGGACCCATATTTTTAATCTGCTGCAGCTGTTCTAGGAAGTCTTCTAAAGTAAAGGACTGTGATCTCAACTTCTTTTCCATCTCTTTGGCTTTATCTTTATCAATGGATTTTTCGGCTTTTTCAATCAAGGTCAAAGCATCGCCCATTCCCAAGATTCTAGAAGCCATCCTGTCAGGGTGAAATACTTCTAAATCATCAAGTTTTTCTCCTGTACCAACAAATTTGATGGGCTTGCCTGTAACCGCTTTGACCGATAAAGCTGCACCACCCCTGCTATCTCCATCTAGCTTTGTCATAATCACTCCACTTAAATCAAGGCGCTCATTAAATGTCTCAGCTACATTTACCGCATCCTGACCGGTCATAGCATCAACGATTAATAAAACTTCATGGGCATTGACTTCGTTATTGATGGCAATCAACTCTTCCATTAGCTCTTCATCGATATGAAGCCTACCAGCGGTATCGAGAATTACAATCTCGTGATTGTTCTTCTTAGCCTGAGAGATAGCACCTTTTGCAATATCCACCGGAGAATTTTTTTCCCCCATACTAAAGACAGGTACTTCAAGCCTTTCTCCCAGAACCTGCAACTGCTTGATTGCAGCAGGGCGCTGAGTGTCACAAGCCACAAGAAGAGGGTTTTTGTTTTCCTTCTTATACTTTTTTGCCAGTTTGCCAGCCATGGTGGTTTTACCAGAGCCCTGTAGGCCGGAAAGCATTAGCACCCCTGGTAGTTCATCAGGCAATTCAATCTCATTGGCGCTAGAGCCCATCAATTCGGTCATTTCATCCTTCACAATCTTAATAACCTGCTGCCCGGGGGTAAGACTTTCCATAACTTCCTGTCCCAAAGATCTTTCCTTTACATTTTTAACAAAATCTTTGACAACTTTATAGTTTGTGTCGGCTTCTAATAATGCAAGCCGGACTTCTCTCATAACGCTTTTCAGGTCTTTTTCCGTGACCTTGCCCTTTCCCTTAATCTTATTTAACGCGGACTGAAGCTTTTCTGAAAGACCTTCAAATGCCATTTATCCACCTCCTTTAGGCCAACCTATCTAGCAGTTCCAGACACCTTTTCCTAGAATCATCGTCAATGGGATTTTGCAAAATGTTTTTTATATCATAAACAACCTGTTTTCGCTCTTGAAACTTTTTGTAGAGTCCTAATTTTTCCTCATATTTCTCCAATGCTTCTTCTCCTCTTTTTAAAGAATCAAAGACACCCTGTCTACTTATATTCAAACTCTCTGCAATTTCTGCTAAAGAATAATCTTCAACATAATATAATTTGATCGCTTTTTCCTGCTTATAGGTCAGTAAAGACCCATAGAAATCGAATAATAGATTTATCTTGTTGGTTTTTTCTAGCATATGCAATCCCATCCGTAAAAAAGTGTTAAGGTTTTTTGCTTTACATGGTGATATTACAAAAAAAAGTTCTTCGTGTCAAGATGTTTCAAACAATGCATCCACAAATTTTTTAGGATCAAATTCTTGGAGATCATCCACCTTTTCTCCCACACCTATATATTTTACAGGGATCCCAAGTTCTTCCTTGGTCGCAATTACCACCCCACCTTTAGCAGTTCCATCCAACTTGGTGAGACAAATCCCTGTTACAGATGTTGCTTCCAGGAAAACTTCCGCTTGTTTGATAGCGTTCTGACCGGTTGTAGCATCCAAAACCAGGAGGACTTCTTGAGGGGCACCGGGAATCTCCCTATCAATGACTTTCCTTATCTTCGCAAGTTCTTGCATGAGATTTTTCTTTGTATGAAGCCTACCCGCAGTATCGCAAATCAAGTAATCAGTATTTCTAGACCTTGCCGCTGAGATGGCATCATATACAACGGCAGCCGGATCAGATCCCTCTTGATGTTTAATAACATCTACACCTACCCTACTACCCCAGGCGGCAAGTTGATCAATAGCTGCTGCTCTGAAGGTATCTGCAGCCGCAAGGATTACCTTATTCCCACTATCTTTTAAATTTTTGGCGAGTTTTCCAACGGTGGTAGTTTTACCTCCTCCATTAACTCCCACAACCAAAATAACGGTAGGATTATCAGGATCCTCATACAGAGGTTCTAGATCTCTACCCATCACATCTACTAATTTATCCTTCAATAGCTCATAAATTTCCTGAGGGTCTTTAATCTTATTTTCCTTAACCTCATTTCTCAAATCATCTACGATTTTCATTGAGACATCTACCCCGATATCTGCACTTATCAAGATCTCCTCAAGTTCTTCATAGGTTTCTTCATCTACTTTTTTTAGCCCACTGAAAAGTCGGTCCATTTTGCTAGAAAAGCCTTCCCTTGTCTTAGACAAACCTTCCTTGATCTTAGAAAATATTCCCACTTAAATCACTCCATATTTATGATTTTGTATTTACAGTTATTCTTTGCCCTGGGATAAAGCTTGATCTTTATCATTCATGTTATTTAGATCCACCGAGATCAACTTGCTCACTCCGGCTTCTGCCATGGACAGCCCGTAAAGGACATCGGTAAACTGCATAGTTTCCTTGCGATGAGTTATGACTATAAACTGGGTTTCATGAGTAAAGTTCTTCAAAAATTTACTGTAGGTGGACAGGTTATTATCGTCTAGAGAGGCATCAATTTCATCCAAGATACAAAAAGGTGTCGGTTTAACCTTCAAGATAGAGAATAACAATGAGATCACAGTAAGGGCTTTTTCTCCTCCAGACAATAAAGACAAGCTTTGCAATTTTTTCCCCGGAGGACGCGCTTCTATCTCTACCCCAGTATTCAATGGGTCGCCGGGGGTAGTCAGCTTAAGGCTGGCATCTCCTCCCTCAAATAAACTTTTAAAAGTTTCTTTAAAAGCGGAGTTTATTTCATTTACTCCCTTTACAAATCTTTTTTTCATCACATTATCGATATCTTCAATTATACTGGTTAAAGATCCTTCTGCTTCAAGCAAGTCATCTTTTTGTTTTTGTAAAAATTCCAACCGGTTTTTCAAGTTGTTGTATTCTTCAATAGCTCCTAAGTTAACCGGTCGCAATTTTTCCATTTGATCTTTATAGTTGGCAATCTGATTTTTCAAGTCATCAAAATCTATATTATCTTTATTCTCTAATTGAGAGCCATAATCTGCGATAACCTTATCAAAGGAAAGTCGATACTTTTCATATAGATCGTTCAAAAGACCCTTCAGTTCTGTCTCTAATTCTTTTTTATTAAGGTTCGCATTGTTAAGTTCCTTTTCTAACCGACGTTCTTTTTTCTGGTTTGATTTAATATCCTTATCCAAACAGTCTACATCATAATTGATTTTTTCTTTTTTCTCTCTTACCTCCTTGATGGATCCCATTACTTCTTTTTGATTTTCTTTTAATTCCTGTAATTCTTCTACTTCTTTTTGTTCATTGCTAGAACAATCAGAAAGCAGTCTTTGATTGTATTTTAGGTCATCTCTGTAATCTTGAAGTTTTTTATTTATTTTATCCAGATTTTTACCGGTTTCATCGACTTTTTCTTTAATATACTCCCTGTTTTGTTTTATTTGGACCATTTTCAAGTTTATATCATTCAACTCTTTTTCTAGTTTTTCCCTATGTTCTTTATAGTTTAAATTCAAAGTTTCAAATTCTTTTTGTCTCTTCTTAAGCTTTTCTTCTTCTTCCTGGTTGGTCCTAATGTCTTCGTCGATGGCTTTAATTTTATCTTGAAAATCCTTCTCTCTTTGTAAGGATTTCTCTTTCTTTTCCATCAGGGATTTAACTTCCTTTTGCAACCTGTTTTCTTCTTTTCTGATATTTTCTAGCTCGTTCTTCTTCTCCTTCTCCGAGGCCAGATAGCTGTACTTGTCTTCCTTAATCCTTTCCACTTCCCTGCTCTGCTTATCTTTATTTGCCATTGAATCTTTAAGTTTTTCGTCAAGGTTTTCAATTTGAGCCTCTATAGATTTAATCTCATCTTTAAGATTCAAGGCCTCTTTTTCTTTACCGCTAGAGCCAAGCCCCTCTTTAAACTTGCCAGTACTTCCTCCAATCATAGCCCCACCTGGAAGGATCAATTCACCAGCCAAAGTCACAATCCTGGTCTTAAAATTGATCTCTTTAGCCAAAATAAGGGCCTTATCCATATCCTCCATGACCAGTACACGCCCAAGAAGGTAATCAGCAACCACTTTATACTTTGACTCGGTTTTTAAAAGCTCCGAAGCTTTGCCACAAAAACCTTCAGATTCCTTGACCGTGTTGATAAAATTAGCCGATAATCCCCGAGGGGTTAGATTATCTAGAGGCAAGCAGGTAGCACGTCCTAGTTTATGTTTTTTTAAGTAATCTAGAACCTCTCTTGCATCTCTATCGGTATTTACCACCAAGTTCGAAAGGGCACCTCCCAAGGTAGTCATAATCGCTGTCTTGTATTTTTCAGGTATTACGATCAAGTCTGAAACAGTTCCACAAATACCGCTAAACAACTGATCTTTTTCCTTTTTCTTCAGGATTTCCTTTACTCCTCGGGAGTACCCTCTGTAATCTTCTTCAAATTCCTTCAATGTTTTTAATCTTGATTTTTTCTCCTGCAGCTTATTATTTAAATCTTGTCTTTCCCTATTTAATTTTTCTTCGGTTTTCTTAATCTCCTGCAGCTTGTTTTGGCACTTTATCATCTTATCGTCCAGCTTAGATGTGGTATTTTCAAGCTCTCCCTTTTCATCTTCAAGAGCTTTAATCCTATTTTCTAAAGATTTAAGTTCTTTCTCTTTATTATTTTTATCTTCCAAAATTATTTTTAATTCTTTTTTGACTTCTTCTAGCTTTTCCAAAAGATTTTCTTTGTTGGTATTCAAACTACTCTTAGCTGTAATCACCCGGTCAAGTCCTTGCCTGATTTCCTCAAAGTCCTCTCTGCCCTGGTTAGATTCTTTTTCTTTAAGCTCATTTTCTTTTTTTTCGTAGTAAGTTTTTAAACGAGCATATTCCTCATCCAATCTACCTAACTCTTTTTTATTCCTATCAAGCTTATTTTCTTCTTCCTGGACTTGGTTGTCAAGGACATCTATCTCCCTTTGCAAGTGGTCTATTTTTGTATGCAAATTGGCTTTCTTTTCTTCGTAAACCCTTTTCTGGGCCTGTCTCTTTTCCAATCCCTCTATTATTTTCGTATTTTCTTCATTCTTCTCTTCTAGTTCTTTTTCTATCCCAAGAAGTTCATTTCTTTGCTCTTCTAGCTTTGCCTCCATTTTCCTGTTATTGCCGGACAGGTTTTCCAGCTCTCGTTCTAGTTCTTTAGCCCCATTATGGTGTTCATACCACTTATTTCTTTTATCATCTATTTCCATAGCGAACAGAAGCAGTTCCGTATTTTTTAATTTATCCCCTATTTTTTTATATTTTTTTGCAGTTTTAGCCTGTTTTTTCAGGGGTTCCATCTGGTTCTTTAGCTCTTCTACGAGGTCGCTTACCCTTACCAGGTCTTCTTTACAATTTTCTAATTTTTTTAAGGCCTCATCTTTTCTATACTTGTACTTAGATATTCCGGCTATTTCTTCAAAAAGATATCTCCTATCAACAGGCTTTGCTGATAGGATCATCTCTATTTGGCCCTGACTGATTATAGAATAAGCGTTTTTACCGATACCGGTATCCATAAAGGTTTCCAATATATCTTTTCGTCTACAAGGTTTTTTATTCATAAAGTAGTTACTTTCCCCTGAACGGTAAATTTGCCTGGTAACGTTTATCTCATTGTATTCACTGTCAATAAATCCAGAGGAATTATCAAAGGTCAAAGAGACTTCAGCCATATTCAGGGGATTTTTTTCATTAGTACCGGTAAAGATCACATCTTCCATTTTTTCTCCCCTGAGGACTTTGGCACTTTTTTCTCCAAAAACCCATAAAATAGCCTCAGCTATATTGCTCTTTCCACTACCATTTGGGCCAACTATAGCAGTTATACCCGGGGAAAATTTAAATGTCGTTTTTTTAGCAAAGGACTTAAATCCAAACAATTCCAGTTTTTTTAAAAACATAGCCTTTTCCTCCTGAAATAATGAACTACCTGCTTAGAGCAATAAGCAGGTAGCGTTAGACAATCAAGTCAAGTGGATATATAAAGTCTTAGATTAATCTATCTAACTATCTAATTAACGAGACTCGATATAAAACTTTATAGCGGTTCTCTCTTCGCCATCAATTTCTATTTCAGTAAAAGCAGGGACACATACCAGGTCAATCCCATTTGGAGACACAAATCCCCGGGCAATGGCAATAGACTTGATAGCTTGGTTTACAGCACCGGCTCCAACAGATTGAATTTCAGCAGAACCATGTTCTCTTACTACAGCAGCCAACGCTCCAGCTACAGCTTTAGGTTTAGAATTAGCGGAAACTTTTAGTACCTCCATTGTCTTAGTTATTCCTCCTTTTTAAATAAATGTTTTATTTCATAGTCATAGTTCCCTTTTCGCTTTATATGACCAAAATCCTGCCAATAAAAGCACTTTAATATAATTTTTAGCCTCATTTAGCCTCATTTAATCTTTTCCCAAGCTGTCCTGGCCGCCATTTGCTCAGCTTCCTTCTTGCTCTTTCCTTTGCCCCTGGCTACTATTTTGCCATCTACAACAACTTCTGCCAAAAATTCCTTGTCATGATCAGGACCAGATTCTTCGATAATGCTGTAAGCGGGGCAAGTATCATATTTTCGCTGAGTTATTTCTTGTAAGGTTGTTTTGTAGTCTGTGGTATATTGATCCCTATCAATTTTTTCAAACATATCCTGCATCAAATCAAAAGTTATTTCCTTGGTTTTCTTAAAGCCCAAATCCAGGTAAAGCGCTCCCAAAACCGCCTCTACAGCATCGGATAATATGGATTGCCTTTCTCTACCTCCGCTGGCTTCTTCTCCTTTCCCCAACCTCAAATAACTGCCCAGGTCCAGCCTACATGCTATTTGAAATAGTGTTTCTTCGCATACTAGGGCAGCCCTCAACTTGGTAAGCTCCCCCTCTGGAAGTTTTGGGTAACGAAAAAAAAGGATCTCGCTGATTAGAAGCTCTAGCACCGCATCACCTAAAAACTCCAGCCTTTCGTTATGATAAATATCGGAATTTTTGTGCTCATGGGCATAGGACGTATGCGTAACTGCCTGGATATATAGTTCAACATCATTTACCTCCACCCCTAACTTAGAGGTTAGTTCTCGAATTTTATTTTGCATTAATCTCACCTCTAACAAACCGAAACCGGAAAAGCTCAGTCATTAAATTCACTAAAAAGCAAGGTTGCATTGGTTCCGCCAAAGCCAAAGCTATTGGATAATGCAATTTTGATTACATGATTTTCACCTTTGCCGGGTACATAGTCCAAATCACACTCATCATCAGGAACGTTTAAATTCATAGTCGGGGCAATAAAATCATCCCTGATAGAAAGCAAAGTTGCGATAGCTTCGACTCCCCCTGCAGCCCCAAGTAAATGACCAGTCATTGATTTTGTCGAGCTAATTTTTACGTCATAAGCACCATCACCAAAAACCTTCTTGATGGCCTTGGTCTCAAGTACATCATTGTACTTTGTAGAGGTTCCGTGGGCATTGATATAGTCTATCTGTTGTGAACTTACATTCCCATCTTCCAAGGCCTTTTTCATACACTCTATGGCCCCTTCGGCCTTAGGATCAGGAGCGGTGATATGATAGGCATCCCCCGTCATACCAAAGCCAAGTATTTCACCATGTATTTTCGCTCCCCGTTCTAGGGCATGTTCTAACCTTTCCAAGACCAGCACACCTGCACCCTCTCCCATTACAAATCCGTCCCTATCCTTGTCAAAAGGACGGCTGGCTTCCTTGGGGGTATCATTTCTTGTGGATAGAGCTTTTGCCGCACAAAACCCTGCCACAGCCAAAGGAGTGACCGTAGCTTCAGTTCCACCGGCTATCATAACATCGCAATATCCTTGTTGTAAAAGCTTAAAACTATCTCCAATAGCGTGCGTCCCGGTTGCACAAGCAGTAACTACCGTCAGGTTGGGTCCCTTTGCTCCTAACTCTATTGAGACATTTCCAGAAGCCATATTGGCTATCATCATAGGGATAAAGAAAGGGCTTACCCTTTTGGGGCCGCGTTCCAATAGGTTTGTATGATTTTTTTCTAGGGAATCAAGGCCTCCTATCCCTGAACCTATGGAAACTCCCACCTGGCTTGCATTATCATCGTTAATCTCTAGAGAAGAATCCTCCAGCGCCATCCTCGAAGCTGCCACAGCAAACTGGATAAATCTATCCATACGCTTGACTTCTTTTTTGCCAATAAAGTCTGTAGGAACAAAATCATTTACTTCACCTGCAATTTGAGAAGGAAAGCCCTCCGAATCAAAAAAGGTTATCTTATCGATACCACTATCACCCGCTTTTAACCCTTCCCAAAACTCCTCCTTACCTGTAGCTAGTGGAGTTACAGCCCCCATTCCGGTGACAACCACTCTGTCCATATATGAAGTCACCTACCTTTTGTTATTTTAAGAAAGCCCCGGATAACGGGACTTTTCTTATTACTGATTAGCTTCAATATAGTCAACCACATCCTGCACTGTGTTCATTTTTTCTGCTTCTTCATCAGAAATCTCCATATCAAATTCCTCTTCTAAAGCCATTATTAACTCCACAATATCTAAAGAGTCAGCTTCTAAATCATCAGTAAAGCTGGTTTCAAGTTTTACCTGTTCTTCTTCCACCCCTAGCTGGTCAACTATGAGCTCTTTAATTTTATCAAAAGCTGCCATGTTGTCACCTCCTCTCATTTCGGATAAAAATGCGAAGATTATGAGATGATTTATATTACATTACCATACCACCGTCAACATTAATAACCTGACCTGTAATATAGGAGGCAGAAGTTGACAAAAATAGCACTGCTTCTGCGACTTCTTCTGGCGTCCCAAATCGACCGAGAGAAGTTTGGGCACTTATCTTATCTCTCATTTCGCTGTTGAAGTCTTCAGTCATCTCTGTTTCAATGAAACCCGGTGCAACGGCATTTACTAGGATTCCCCGGCTGCCGAGCTCCCTGGCCAGGCTCTTGGTAAATCCTATCACACCAGCTTTACTGGCAGAATAATTAACCTGACCCTCATTTCCGGCTACTCCAGATACTGATGCCATGTTGATTATTCTACCAGATTTACGTTTCAACATGGATCTAGAAAATACCTTGGTACAATTATATACACCTTTTAAATTGATATTAATCACATGGTCAAAATCCTCTTCTTTCATCCTGAGAAAAAGCTGATCTCTGGTTATCCCCGCATTATTAACCAATACATCTAGTTGGTTGAATTTATCCAAAACATACTCAGCCATCTCCTTACATGCATCATGATCCTCTACTGGAGCTTTATATGTACACCCACTCCCACCTTCTCTTTCTATCTCTTGGACCACTTTTTCGGCACTATCCTTATTTTTTGAATAATTAACCACTACATAGAAACCTGCCCTTGCCAGTTTAAGGGATATGGCTCTACCTATTCCCCTGCCGCCACCAGTTACCAGAGCAACTTGACTCATAATTTTACCTCCTTTTAAAACTCCTTTCTTAACTGTTCCAAATTTTCCACTTTATCTATGGCTTTACAAACTACCTTTTTCTTTTCTATTTTTTTCATAAATCCAGTCAGAGTAGCTCCAGGGGGTAGTTCTATAAAATTTTCAAAACCCAGATCTAAAAATTTTCTAATGGATTGTTCCCATAAAACCGGTGATCTCACTTGCAATGTAAGCATCCTTTTAATTTGTTCTGGAGCTTCCATCAAATCCCCTGTTACATTTGAAATTATCTTGATATCTGGAGGCTTAAATTCAATTTTTTTAAGTTCTTCTTCCAACTTATCCCCTGCAGGTTTCAACATTTCACAGTGGAAGGGGGCACTAACTGGAAGTTCCACAGCCCTTTTGGCATTCTCTTCTTTGCATCTTGCTCCTGCTTTATCCACTGCCAAAGAATCTCCGGCTATAACAACCTGACCGGGACAGTTATAATTCACAGGCCTGACGATATTTTCGGTTTCTTCCCTTATCTCATCACAGACAGCCTCTATCTTTTCCGTCTCCAAACCAAGGACAGCCAGCATTTTTCCTTCACCCTCAGGCACAGCTTCCTGCATGTATTTACCCCTTTTCTTTACAAGAGGTAAAGCATCCTCAAATTTAAGGGAGTTTCCTGTAACCAGGGCGCTGTACTCTCCCAGGCTTAATCCTGCAGCTCCAGCGGCTTCAATTCCCATTCCATTTAAAACCCTAGTACATGCAATGCTAACTGTCAAAATTGCAGGCTGGGTCACTTCCGTTTTCTTTAGATCTTCTTTACTACCATAAAAAATGATCTCCGATAATTTAAAACCTAGAACATCATCGGCTTCTTCAAAGGTTTGCCTGGCTATATCATATTCCTGACTCAATTCAAGTCCCATCCCAGGATACTGCGCTCCCTGACCTGGAAAAAGAAAAGCAATCTTTTTCATTTAATTCCTCCCAATCCAGATTTTATTTTCCTAGCATCCTCAATTAATTCTTGGATTATTTCCCTGGCGCTCTTTTCTTCCCTTACCATTGCTGCAACTTGGCCCGCCATTACAGAGCCCATTTCCATATCTCCGTCCTTTGCTGCTAAGGCCATTTTACCACTGCCCAGTTCTTCAATCTTTTCTACACTTGTACCTTCTTTTTCTAGTTTATTTAATTCGTTGGTAAGTTTGTTTTTAAGAGATCTTACAGGATGACCAGTTGATCTACCTGTAACCACTGCATCTCGATCTTTGGCTTTAATGATAGCTTGTTTGTAATTTTCATGGACTATGCATTCTTTGGCACATACAAACCTGGTTCCAATCTGCACTCCTTGGGCTCCCAGGGCAAAGGCTGCAACCAGCCCTCTACCATCCACAATACCTCCAGCAGCAATAACGGGGATATCAACAGCATCCACAACCTGGGGAACAAGAGCCATGGTGGTGAGTTCGCCTATATGCCCTCCTGCTTCTGTACCCTCTGCGATTAAAGCATCAACCTGTTGCTTTTCCAACCTTTTGGCTAAAGCAACGGAAGGAACTACAGGGATAACCTTTGTATCTCCTTCTTTCAACTTTTTCATATATTTGCCCGGGTTGCCAGCCCCAGTAGTAACCACTGGAACCCTTTCTTCCACCACAAGGTCTATTATTTCATCAACATAAGGAGATAGGAGCATAACATTGACTCCGAAGGGTTTGTCACTATTTTCCTTGATCTTTTTTATCTCCTTTTTAACCATATCGGCAGGAGCATTACCGGCAGCCACAATTCCAAGTCCTCCCCCTTCACTTACAGCTAGGGCAAGTTCTCCTGTTGAAACCCAGGCCATCCCACCTTGCAAAATCGGATATTCAATATTTAAAATATCAGTAATCCTATTTCCACTCAACCCCTTCCCCTCCTTTAGTACAATTTATCTTACAAATTGATGATACAACTTCCCCAAGTAAGACCGGCACCAAAACCCACTAACAGTAAAGTATCTGTGCGCTTTATCCTACCTTCTTCTAATGCTTCATCCAATGCTACAGGGATAGATGCAGCTGACATATTGCCGTATTTTCCCACATTCAAAAAAACTTTATCATAATCTATCTTGAGCTTTTTAACAGCGGAGTCAATAATTCTCAAATTTGCCTGATGAGGTATGAAAAGATCTATATCTTCTGAGTTTTTCCCAGATAAATTCAAAGATTTTAAGGCTGATCTTCCCATATGTTTAACCGCATATTTATACACTTCATTTCCGATCATCTTTAAATAATGAAACCTTCTATTAATAGTTTCATAATCTGCGGGATATTTTGTCCCCCCTCCCGGCATTTTCAGGATATCACTTTTTCCTCCATCAGCACCTAAATCAAAAGACAATATACCCTGAGATTCATCTTCAGCCCTGCCTAACAGACAGGCCCCGGCCCCATCACCAAACAAAACACAAGTGGATCTATCTTGAAAATCCAATATTTTACTCATCACTTCTGCGCCTATAACCAAAACATTACGGTAGCTACCAGTAGAAATAAATTGACTTCCCACTATGAGTCCGTATAAAAATCCAGAACAGGCAGCTTCTAAATCAAAAGCAGAAGCATTGACAGCCCCGATTCTTTCTTGTACCAGGCAAGCCGTAGATGGAAATAGCATGTCCGGAGTCATTGTGGTTACTATTATCAAGTCCAGTTCCGGTGCCTTCATTCCAGCCTTCTGAAGGACATCCTCTGCAGATTTTACTGCCAAGTCTGAAGTTGAATCAGCCTCGGCTGCATATCTTCTTTCTTTAATTCCTGTCCTGGTGCTTATCCATTCTTCACTGGTATCAACATATTTTTCTAATTCCTTATTGGTTACTATTCTATCAGGCAAATTCCTTCCTGTTGATATTATTTTAATTTGGTTCTGCATGCTGAAAGGACCATCCTTTCTCGATCTCTTCCACAAAAGATGATATCACATCTTCTTTGATGAATGGATGAGCTTGCATTAATAAAGCATTCTTTACAGCTTTTGAGTTAGATGACCCATGGCATTTTATACAAAGACCATTTATCCCCAAAAAAGGGGCCCCTCCATATTCTGTGTAATCTAGCTCTTTTCTCAAACCAATTAATGAAGGCTTAAGTAAGTAAGCTCCAATATTATTTCTGATTCCCCTGGTGAACTCCTCTTTCATCCTGGTCAAGATACCTTTACTCATCCCTTCAGCAAATTTTAGCAAAATATTTCCCAAAAATCCATCGCAAACCACTATGTCATAAGGACAATCAAGTAATGCCCTGGCTTCTAGGTTGCCGGCAAAATTAAGCTTACTATTTTCTAAAATCGTGTGGGTTTCTTTTAAAAGTTTGTTACCCTTATTTGATTCTTCTCCAACATTTATCAGCCCAATAGTGGGGTTTTCCCTCTTCAATACTTTTTCAGCATATAAACTACCCATCATAGCAAAATCAGCCAGGTTCTGGGGTTTTGCATCCATATTTGCCCCAACATCCAATATAACAGTGCTTTCACCATGGAAACTTGGTATCACTGGAGCTAAAGCAGGCCTAGATATTCCTTTAAGCCTACCCAAAATCATCAAACCCCCGGCCATAAAAGCGCCGGTGTTTCCAGCGCTTAGAACAGCATCGGCATTACCCTCTTTTACATGTTTCATTGCTAAGAGTAATGAAGCATTTTTTTTGGTTCTTAAAGCCTTGGTAGGCTGCTCCTCATCATGGATCATTTCCTCAGTATGTATAATATTAATGTTACTTCTATAATTGTCGGTGTAATTTTTTCTGCTCAATTCCTCTTCTATGACATTTCCATCACCAAACATATGGATCTTCAGGTCAGATTCTTGTTCAATCGCAGATAACGCACCCTCAACCAGGGCACCGGGAGAATTGTCCCCTCCCATTACATCTAAAGCAATCTTGATTGCCATGTTATTAACCCTCCAGGTTATTTTGTCAGGCCATAATTGAAGTTTAAAATTATTCTCACCATATGAAATCTAAATATTCAAATATGGCAATTATCTTCAGTTTAATAAATCATAAATCTTCCGTCAATTTTTAAATAATACTGCATAAAAAAAAGTATATAATAAACTGGAAAATTTCGCAAGATAATAAAACAACACCTGCCGATAATAAGGTTGCTTGCTTTACTATCGGCAGGTGTTTTAATCAAACTTCAATGACCTCTTTTCCTCGGTAATAACCACAGCTGGGACATACCCTATGGGGAACCTTCATCTCCCTGCACTGGGGACATTCTCCCATGGTAGGAGCTTTAGTCTTTTTATGTGCTCGTCTTCTATCCCTTCTGGTTTTAGATGTTTTTCGCTTTGGTACAGCCATTATTACACCTCCTGCTTATCAATTCTTTTGTATAATCTTTTTAAATTTTTCAAGCTTCTGTAATCGAGGATCAACGCTTTCCCTATTACAACCACAATCTTCAACAGCCAAGTCCTGGCCACATTCATGGCATAACCCTGGACAATCTGTACGGCACAGTACTTTGTCAGGAATTGAGAGTATTATCACCTGCCTGAAGAAATCATCTAGCTCCAGGGAGTTTCCGGTAAAGTAGTCCACTGAGAGGTCTTCTCTTTCGAGCTCTATTTCCGGTTCCTCGGGCTCTGGAGGTGCGCCTCTTCTAAATTCCTCTTCGAATCCTTCCCCGACCTTTATACTAGCAGGTTTTACACATCTACTGCAAAGGGTTCTGTAAACAAGGCTGAGATAACCTTTTATCAAAATGCCTTCGTCAGTATAGCTAGCAGTAAAAGTGGCTACGATATCTTCAACCTTATCTTCAAAATCTTCCGGTGGTGAAAGCCTCCACTTAAAACTCAACTTACCGTCCGGTTCATTTCTCAACTCATTTACATTTATTCGCATTTAACTTCACCTCAAACATGGATAATTATAAATAAAGGCTCGGTACTTGTCAAGGTTTCAATCCTATTTGGTCTGTTTAATTTTAAACCTTAATGCCTTTTCTTTGGAGATATCACCTTTCTTACAGTTGAGCAGATTTAGCAGTTTCTTTAGCGATCATCAACTCCTCTTTAGTCGGGATAACGAGCACTTCACAATTTGAATCATGGGCTGAAATGTTCTCTTCCTCACCTCTAACATTATTTTTTTCTTCGTCTATAAGTATCCCTGCATGTTTAAGGTATTCCACTATTTTTTTCCTAATATAAGGTGAGTTTTCCCCTACTCCGGCAGTAAAGACCAGACCATCAACACCCCCTAGTACCATTATATAAGATCCAATAAATTTAACCACCCTGTATATAAAAACCTCCAGAGCAAGAGCAGCATTTTTGTCCCCTTTTGAAGCTGCTAATTCTAAATCTCTAAAATCATTACTCAATTTGGATATCCCCAGGACACCTGACTTTTCATTCAAAAGTACATTGGCTTCTTCAGGATTCATATTTTCTTTTTCCTGAAGAAAAGTAGTTATTGCAGGATCTATATTTCCAGATCTAGTTCCCATCACCAACCCTTCTAAGGGAGTAAAACCCATACTGGTGTCCACGGATTCACCTCCATCTACTGCAGTTATGCTGGCACCATTCCCAAGATGGCAGGTGATCAATTTCAAGCTTTTCAGCGGTTGATTCAATATGGATGCTGCCCTATATGCGACATACTTATGTGATGTTCCGTGAAAGCCATATTTCCTAACCCCATATTTTTCATATAATTCATAAGGAAGCCCATAGAGATAGCATTTCTTTTCAATGGTTTGATGAAAAGCTGTATCAAAAACACCCACCTGTACACTTTTCTTAAATATCTCCCTTGCTGCTTCAATTCCAATTATATTAGGAGGATTATGAAGGGGAGCAAGCTCTTTACAACTTTTAAGTTCTTCTAGTACCTTATCATTGATTATCACAGAATCAGCAAATTTTTCTCCTCCATGCACTATCCTATGCCCAACCGCCCGTATATCTTCTAGGCTGTTTAAGCATCCCTCCTTAGAGTGAGTAAGATAGTAAACCACAAGTAAAATCCCTTCTTTGTGATTATTAATTTCTTTTTCTATTATTGATTCTCTTAATCCTTCCTTTGAATTTATTTTTTCATGGTGTATACTTGAGTTAGAATTTCCTATCCTTTCCACTATTCCTTTTGCCAGGGTTTTTTCCGATGACATGTCAAAGACTTGATATTTTAAAGAAGAGCTGCCACAATTAATTACTAGGATTTTCATTTCATTGACCTCCTTATTTCTTGGCAAATATATTATATTATAGCTAGATCCTTACTAACCAGTAATGAAAATAACTGATTTATTTTATTGCAGCAGTATATGGAGATAAATTTTAAGTTTTTATTATTAATACATTACATCTAGGCAGGTAAGGTACACGAAGTTTAATAAGTATACCTTTGGGATTTTCTCTTAAATTGCTTGCTAAATACCATAAGCGAACTTTTGATT
>CAZCIZ010000027.1:0-27594 GCA_964498995.1 uncultured Clostridia bacterium
TATCCTTGCCAAAACAGCTTCCACCCCAGCCAACACCTGCTCCCAAAAAGCTGGCGCTTATCCTGCTATCAGCCCCGATACCGTGAGCTACCTGGTCAATATCAGCTCCAAGCTTCTCAGCCAGGTTGGCTATCTCATTGATAAAACTTATCTTCAAGGGCAAAAAAGCATTAGCAGCGTACTTGATGAGCTCAGCACTTCTAGGATCGGTTTTGATAAAAGCAGGCTTGTCGTAACCCACCGGTCTTTTCACAACCCTGGGATCTTCAAAATCCTGATCCAACAAAGGCCGGTAAAGCCGCTCCAAAACCTCCTCGGCTTCCCTATAATCCGTCCCAACCACGATCCTATCGGGATAGAGGGTATCCAGAATAGCCACCCCTTCCCGGAGAAACTCAGGGGCCGAAGCCGTATAAAACCCAGCCTCTATCCCTCTACTCTTTAAGCTCCTCTCTATTACCGCCTTGACCCGCTCCTGGGTCCCTACGGGAACCGTGGACTTATTCACCACAACTGGCCCTTTAAAAGTATTGCCTAGACTATCACCCTCGGTGCCAGCATCAGCGTCAGCGTCAGCTATCTCGGAAAAACCTTCGCCCAGGTTCTCACCTATCTCTCTTGCCACCCCTTCCACTGCAGATGTATCGGCATCGCCATTATCCTTGGTAGGAGTCCCCACGCAGATAAAAATAACATCCGCAGAATTCACGTGGTCCTCAAGGGAAGTGCTAAAATTTAGATTATCATAAGAAGTCTGCAATAGCTCCTCTAGTCCTTCCTCATATATAGTAGGCACCTTATCATTTAACTTGGAGATTACCTCCGGATTATTGTCAACACAGGTAACCTTATGGCCAAGATAAGCAAGGGATACCCCAGTAGTCAGACCTACATACCCTGTCCCCACGATAGTTACATTTAAAGTGCTTTTTCTTTCATCTTTTCTTTCATCTGTCATGGTTAAATACCCGTCCTTTCTGCTATAATAATATTATGAACCACTCATGATCAAAATCACTAGCAAAAATTGTTAACTCTCCAAGATGTCTCTAAGATGTCTCCAAGATGTATTAACAATAAAAACTTAAACTTATTTCCATTTTTATAGATACATTAAAGTAAAAATTCTAGATTAGCAGTTAATTTCCTGCTTAAAAAGCCTGATTCCGGGATATTGCATACAACTAGACAAGATTAGAAAACATTAAACTAGTAAGCCTAAAGGGGAGATAAATGGTGAACAAAAGACGCGCCTGGGTCTTGATTTTACTAGCCCTGGGTACTTTGTATTATCTTTCTTCAATTCCGGGGTTAAGGGTTCTCCCGGTTCTAAAACAGGTTAATTATTTGCTAACCCTTTTGGATACAAACATGCAAAAATTATCCCTATACATCGCTGCCAATCTACCTTCAGAGCTTGGTCCTGCCAAGACTTTTAGCAGTGACTTTTATCACTATGCCAGCGAAAACCCTGTAATCATCGAATTCATCCTGCGAAAAGCAGCTCATGTAGGGGTCTTTTTTCTAATAACAATATTATTCTTCCTATTACTTCGCGAATACATAGAAAGACCAGGGCTTACAGTTCTAGGAGCTTTTGCCCTGGGAAGTCTAGTCGCTGCCCTAGATGAATTTCACCAGTCTTTTGTTGATGGTAGACACGGAACCTTGGTGGATGTATTTATAAACTTAATCGGTGTCTCCATGGCAGCAGTGCTGATTTTATTTTCCTTCTTCCTGGCAAGTAAATGGCTAGAATGAACCTGGCACTTGCTTAGTCTGGCTAACCTGTTTAGCATGTTCTGCCTGTTTGGCTTGTTTAGCCTATTTAGCCATTACCCTTGTTAAACTCCTTTCTCACTTCATCTCCTACCATCAATTTCAAAAGCTCAGTTTTTCCTACCAACCAGGTATCGTTTTCCTTGACCATGGTCCCTCTCATCACACTTCTCTCCCCGGTATCTTCATAAGCTTTTCCAGGCAAAGAATACTTGAGCAAAGCCTCCTCCTCGCTTTTCTCCAATAGCTCTATCTCAATAGGTTCTATCATCCCAGCTCCCCTGGGCACAGTACCCAATTCTTCATCATAGGTTATATCAGTCCAGTCTTTTGCCATTTCATGAGTCCAGCCCTTTCGGTAGATTTCGTAGATTTCCTCCTCAGAACCTCCCTCTTCATAAGCTCTCTCTTCCAGGGTATAAGCATAATTAAGGGCCTCTATCAATTCTTTTTCAACCTCGTCAGCCACATACTTGTTTTCCTCCTCGGTTCTCTCTTCCTCGGTTCTCTCTTCTTCTGCTTCACCTGTTTCATCTGTTTCATCTGTTTCTCCAGTTTCCTCATTTTCACCTGATTCTCCTGATTCACCTGGTTTATCTGGTTTATCCAGTCCCCCCACTTCTCCCGGGCCCTCAGATTTTTTCTCCAACAAAATTTCGATCTCTTTATCCTTCGAGAGGACTAACTCCTTTTGCTTTCTCTCTGTGCCCGCCTTTTCTCCGTCAATTATCCATTCCTTCAGTTCATAGTCTTCCTCAGGCTCAACTTCCAGTTCCAATTCACTTCCCTTTTCTTTTTCAATCTCACCAGCCCCCGGTGTTATACTGGCAATTTTATCCTCTTTGGCGATTATTTCAGCTCTTTTTGTCCTAACCTTCTCCTCGCTCACCTCTTCTTTATCACCACTAGACGCTATGTCATCAACATAACCATTGCAACCGGAGAAGGTCATGAACTTCAAAGAAAAAACAATCAACAAAGCCAATATCAGACTCAGACTTTTCACCATCATAACTCCCTCCTTACCTGGACAAAAGCCCTTCTAACTTTCAATCAATCAATCTATCAAATTACAAAATGCGACATGATACCTCATGCCATTAACAAAATATTCTTTCTTCTTATTAAATTATAACATATTTTATCCAAATTAAACTCCCCTTCTAGGAATGTCACAAGACCATTGTATGTTAAATCAAGCAAAAAAATACCGCTATTAGGAAATAGCAGTTATAACTCAAAACAAACCCTGGATTTTTAAGTTTCCACCTTTTCTGTGACTTTAATACAACATTTATACAAATCACCTCTGATCTGGGTATGAGGTTACTCGATATTTGAGTAACCGACCTCTCACACCACCGAGCAGACCGTTCGGTACAAGGCCATTCCCACAGTTTTTTGTTGCACACAAACAAGAGCTGAACCTATTTTGGTTCAGCTCACTTAATTGAATCATAAAATTATAGTTTTTTATGCATTTTTAAAATTTCTATCAGCATATTATCCCTAAACCTCGCCACTTCTTCTGGAGTATTACCAAATTCTTGAGGGCGATTAGTTAGTTCTTTTTCTACTCCTTCTTGGGCTTTTTCAGCAAATTCTTCAGGAATTTTAGTAAAAGTAGCCATATCTTCCCACCATTTTTCTACTGAAGGTCCAATGTGTTGTAAAATTCCTTTAATGCCATGAGAACCTCCACCTAGATGATAAAGCAAATTTGGTCCCATTATGGCATATCTTAACCCAGGGCCATAACATACTGCTTTATCTATATCCTCTACAGTACAAATTTCTTGATCAATTAAGTTAACAGCTTCTCTGTACAATGCAAGTGCTAATCTATTGGCAATAAAGCCTAAAACTTCCTTTTGAAGTATTATAGGTTCCTTGTTTATTCCTTTATAAAACTCGTAGGCTGTCTCAACAACTTCTTCCTTTGTCTTATTACCCTTGGTTATCTCAACCAAGGGAATGAGATGTGGGGGATTGTAAGGATGAGCCCCCAAGCATCTCTCTGGATATTTAGAATCTTCAGCGATTTTTGAAATTAAAAGACCTGAAGTGCTACTTGCAAATATAGCTTTCTCATCTGCGCAGTGATCTATTTCCTTTAATATCTCTTTTTTTAATTCATATTTTTCCGGGGCATTCTCCTGGATTAATTGAACTTCAGAGACAGCTTCTTCTATCCTTGTAGTAAAAGATACTAAGCCAATTGCTTCTTCTGAGTCTTCCTTGCTTAAAACCTCCTTTTCAACAAGATAATCCAAGTTTTTTTCGATAAAATTTTCTGCTTGTTTTAATTCATCTTCACCTATGTCTTGAACATTTACTTCAAAACCTTTTATGAGAAAATTTACTGCCCAACTAGCACCTATAACACCAGCACCAATACAAGCGATTTTATCAATCCTCAAATTTAAGCCTCCTTAACCTTATGCCTTATTAATGAAGTTTAATTAAATAAAAAATGAAAGAATTAACACTGAAATTATAGTTACTACAAGGGGGATAACTGCTGTAACAATACCAAGATCCTTATATGCCTCTTTGTGACTTACACCTATCACTGTAAACACTGTAATTACAGCGCCAGCGTGAGGGAGCGAATCAAGTCCCCCAGAAGCCAAAGAAGTAAATCTATGAAGTAGTTCAGGATTTAACCCCATTTCAATATATTCCTGACCCATGGTTTCCATAAAAATTGTTAGCCCTCCACTAGCCGAGCCAGTAATTCCTGCAATAATATTAACTGATAGCACTGCAGAAATAAGAGGAGGAAATGGAAGCCCTAGCGCAAAGTCTACAAAATTTTGAAATGATTCAACATTTTGAACCACATAACCAAAACCAACTATACATGAAGTGTTAATTAAAGCCATTATGCTATTTTGCATCCCCAGATTAAGGGTTTCTAAAGGCTTTTCTATCCTTTTAATGTTAATAATATAAGTAAAAATTATACTTAATAGTAAAGCAAGTGAAACTGCAAAGATGGCTGGTAATTCTATAACTGCTCCAAATAATATAACAAGGCCGATGACTACAACCAACGGAGAGGCTGCAATCTTCCAGTTAGGCAGCTTTGCCTTTTCTGCTTCTGAAAGCTCTTCTACATTATCCCTTGGTCCAGGCACAAATCCATCTCCTGTTTCTTTTGCTATTCTGGACTGTCTCATAATATATAGATAACCTAAAACTAAAATGACAATGCCTACTATCGTTCCCAATATAGGTGCTGCAGTAGGAGAAGTCCCTAGGGTCTGCGCAGGAATTATATTCTGAATTGCTGGAGTTCCAGGTAAAGCCGTCATGGTTATAGTAGCTCCGCCCAAGCCAATACAGGCAGCAAGAAGTCTCTTAGGTAGGTTTGCATTTCTAAATAGGACAACAGCTATTGGATAAACCGCAAAAATAACAATAAACAGGTTAACTCCACCATAAGTAAGTACAACTGTTCCAAGTATTAGAACAAGGATTGCTCTTTCTTCTCCAAATTTGTCTAGAAGCTTGTACGAAACAGAAGTTGCACTTCCGCTGTCTCCCATGGCTTTACCGAACAATGAACCAAGTACAAAAATGGTTAAATATTGGCCCGCAAAATGGGTAAATCCTTCCACATAATGCTCAGATATCCCTTCCCAGATTTCATACTGGTTAGTAACTAAAACTACTAATGAGCCTATAAAAGAAACTGCGATGATACTTACACCACGGTAAGCTAAATAAACAACCAAAAAAATAGCAATTATAACTCCCAAAGTACCTAGCAATTAAAGTCCTCCTTGTAAATAAAATTTTGAAAATTATATAATTAGTGAATTAAATAATGTTATTGACTTTTTCTTTTCTGAGTCTAGACTGTGTTTTTAACTTAATTAAACTGTAGAATTTCCCTAGCTTCATCAGGGGTAGCAGGTTCAAAATCAAATTCATTCATTATTCGCACCATCTTTTCTACTAGTTCAGCATTATTCTTAGCTAACTTTCCTCTGCTTAAGTATAAGTTATCTTCTAATCCAACCCTTACATGACCACCGAGTAATAATCCCTGGATTGCAGCAGGAAACTCGGCTTTGCCTGCTCCTATTATTGACCACTCGTAGTTTCCTTTGAACAGCCTTTCTGCTGTATTATGAAGGTTCATGATGTCATAGGGTGTAGAATTAATTCCACCAAGAATACCTGTTACAAATTGTAGATAAATTGGCGGTTTAATTATTCCCTTCTGCAGCATGTAAGCAATGTTATACAGATGGCCGGTATCATAAACTTCAAGCTCTGGTTTCGTACCATTCTCATACATAATACCACATATTTTTTCCATTGCATTAAAAGTATTTTCAAAGATAACATCTCTAGTCATATCAAGGAGTTGTGGCTCCCAATCATAACTAAATTCTTCAATTTTTTCTTTGGCAGGGAATAACCCCCAGTTTATGGAACCGCAATTCATTGAAGCTAACTCCGGTTTAAATTCAGGGACAACGGCCGCTCTTTCTTCTACAGACATCCCTGCACCACCACCTGTAGTAATACAGAGAATAACGTCTTTGTTTTCTGCCCTTATTTTGTCAACTATTTCCCGGTATATTTCTAAATCAGATGTAGGCCTTCCGTCTTCTGGGTTTCTAGCATGAATGTGCACAGACGCCGCACCTGCATTGGCTGCATCAATGGCGTTTTGAGCAATTTCATCCGGTGTTATCGGGAGATAGGGAGACATACTTGGAACATGGATAGAACCGGTTATAGCACAATTAATAATGCGCTTGTTAGATTTTACTGACATTTTTTTATTTCCTCCTTATAAAATTAATTTATTTCTGGAATTTCAAATAATTCTAAATTTGAAAATTCATACTTTAGCTTACTTCCTTCAATATCTTTAACCAACTTAGTCACTTGGTCATTTACTGGAGTTGGAACATTATAATCTTCTCCTATCTCACAAACAATACCGTTTAATCCACCAATCTCTGTCCTCCTTCCTTTTTCTAAATCTTGAAGCATACTAGCCTTTAAAGCCCTGTGAGGCCCAAAAATCTGTTTGTACAATTCCATCTTGTGTTGCCTTTCTTCCTTGGTCTCAAAGGAAAGTACAGACAGATCATTTCCTTGTATTGGCTCCAACTTTATTCCAAGTGTTTTAGACACTTCAATAATTTCATCTCCAATATGAGCAACACATGTAAGAGCTTTATCATCATCTAATACTTCTCCAAAGGTACAACCTAGGATGGCAGACATGCCGCTAAGAGTTGCATTTATTAATAACTTAGCCCAACGATGTCCCATAAGGTTAGTAGTTAGGTAGGCCTGTCCTGCATAATTCAATATTTCTGTAACCTTTTTAGCTCTTTCAGTTACTTCGCCATTAATTTCTCCCACATCGTATGTCATTTTATCCAGGGGCGAGGTCAATTCCGATACCCCAGGTTCAACCCAGGTCGCTCCCCAACCGACAGTCCCACCTAAAGTTCTTTCTTCTCCCACATATTTGGCCACTTCATTTTCCGGAACTCCATTCTGCAATGTACAAACAACACTTTCTTCATGAAGATGGGACAATAAACTATTTAGAGCTGTCTCATTATGAGTTTGCTTCACCAAATATAATACGATATCGTAAGTACCTTCCATTTCATCTGGAGTTATTGCTGTAACTTTCTCATTTAATTTAGCTTTTCCTGTAACAGTAGCCCCCTTTTCCCTTAAAGTTTTAACGTGATCTTGATTAGCATCGATTAAGATTATCTCCTGGTCTTCCTTTGCTGCTAGAGCTCCTATAACAGTCCCAAGAGAGCCTGCTCCCATTAATGCTACCCTCATTTTATTCCCTCCAGTATAATATGATAAAAAAACCATGGTTTACTTCCTTCTTAATATCTATCGCAACTTATATGCCAATAATTGATTAAAGAATTCAATTTCGGACTTTTCTGCCATAGTGGCTTTCTTTAGATAATACATAATTACAAAAAGTAGAAATTTTAACAATTTTCATTCTACTGAACCATATGCTACTCAATCTGATTTATTTTTGGTTCAAATTTAGCGCACAAAAAGGCCGTCCCACAAAAAATTTTAGGACGACCCCGATAAAAAATTGCCCTTTATCCTTGTCTTAATCTACAATTAATCTTCATCTATTTTAATATTATATTTTTTCATCTTCCTAACCACTGAAGTTTGACTAATCCCAAGTGCTTTAGCTACCTTTCTCGTAGTCTTATATTTTTTAACAGCTTTGTTAAGTAACTTTTCTTCTGCTTCACTTAACAGCTTATTTAATGGTACAATCTCCTGTATTTGAACCTCGAGTTCTTTATTAACATCTTTATTATTTAATATTTTAGGAGGTAAATCGTTGATTGTTACTACTTCTTCATTACTCGTTACAACCAACCTCTCAATTATATTTCTAAGTTCTCTAATGTTACCCGGCCAATTATATTTTTCTAGAACATTAATGACTTCTTTCTCAAAAGTTATGTTACGCTTATATTTTTCATTTAATTTATCTAGAAAAAACATACATAAAGGAGTTATATCTTCTTCACGTTCCCTGAGCGGGGGAATACTAATGGGAACTACATTCAACCTAAAATAGAGGTCCTCCCTGAAATTCCCTTCTTTGACTAACTGTTCTAGGTTTTCATTAGTTGCAGCCACTATCCTGACATCTACTTTCTTGGTTTTTCCTGCTCCGACAGGCTGTATTTCCAGGGTTTCTATAGCTCTTAAAAGCTTTCCCTGCAGTTTAAAAGGAAAAGCCCCAATTTCATCTAGAAAAAGAGTGCCTTTGTCTGCAAGCCCAAAAGAACCTACCTTACCCTTTGTGTTAGCCCCGGTAAATGAACCTCCCTCATAACCAAAAAGCTCTGATTCCATTAGATTCTCTGGAATAGCAGCGCAGTTTATTGTAATGAATTCATTTTTAAACCTATTGCTACTATTGTGGACGAGCCTAGCTATTACATCCTTTCCTACCCCTGATTCTCCTCTTAATAAAATATTAGTATCTGTTGAGGCAATTCTTTCAAGTAGCTTTAAAATATCATTCATTTCCCGGCTTTTTGCAATTATCTCGTTTTTTGTATTTTTGATTCTCTGTAATTCAGAAAAATATTGATTTGATAGCTCTTTATTTTTTTCACATTCGTATTTTAATTGATTAAGTTCAGTTATGTCCCTTAAAGTACCAACTATATAATTTATTTCATTGTTTTCATTCAAAATAGGAGTAGCTGTTACAAGTACTTCTTTCACAACATTGTGTTTTAAGGTTTGTAATATTGATACCTGCTTTTTTGACTCAAAAACTTTTTGAGTAACCGATTCATCCAACAGATCCATCTCTACAAGATCCATTGCTGTTTTTCCAAGGAGACTTTCCCTTTTATATCCAGAGATTCTTTCAATTCCTTTATTGGCCTCTATAAATCTTCCTTCACTATTAACGATATAGATTCCATCATAGGTAGAATTTAAAATAGCATTTAAAATCTCCTGATTGAACTTCTTTATAATCATAGCCAACACTCCTACGCTTCAAATAGTAGCTCGGATAAATCCTTCTAGCTTAGCTACATGTTTAGCTACATATTTAAAAAGTTGTATTATCACCTTAAGTTTTAAACGAACTTATTAAAACTCCCACTCATAAACAAAGTGGGAGCTATGCAAATCATTTATTAATCCTTTTAAACTATCATGTTCAGTGGGCCAATTCATCTACACCCCAAACAACTCCCTGGCCCCGGCCAGGACATCCTCTAAATCGGCATCACTTTTTGCCTCTCCATAGATCCTGACCAGATCCTCTGTCCCCGAAGGCCGAACAAGACACCAGGAGCCGTCATCAAGATAGAGCTTTAACCCTTTTTCCCGCCAGACCTTTTCTACATCTCTACCTGCAAGGCGGGAAGGATTTACTGCCTCTAATTGCTCCAAAAGCTCTTGTTTCTTCTTTGGACTAAGGGAAATATCTATCCTCTTACTCCTAAAGGAACCATACTTCTCTTCCGTCTCCTGCAAAAGCTCCTCCAGGAGCACACCCTTATCCTCCAGGATTTCGGTAAGAAACAGAGAAGCAGCGATCCCATCCTTTTCCGGATAGCCGGGATTAATCCCCAGACCACCGCTTTCCTCAGCTCCCATCAAAGCACTCTTAGTCAGCATAGCATCTGCCAGGTATTTAAACCCTACAGGGGTTTCAACCGTACCAAAGCCATTACTCTCAGCAATCTTGTCTATAGCGTGGGTGGTAGCTATCGTTCTAGAAAAGGTAAAGTTAGAACCCCCTCCCGGTCCGTACAGCTCCTCCAACTTTTCTCTTACATTCTCCGCCAGGTAATCAGCCAGGGGAGCAAAGATTTCATTTGGACTAACATACCTCCCCGTCTCCGATACCACCCCAAATCTATCAGCGTCTCCGTCCAGGGCAAGGCCCAGATCCGCTCCCTTATCCAACACAGCTTGCTTTAACTCCGTCAAATTCTCATCCAGAGGCTCGGGCAGTTTACCACCATAATCCGTCAAAGGCTCCTCGGAGATAGCATAAACATCATGGCCCCTTTCCTCTAACAAGCTAGCAAGATAAACACAGCCTGCCCCGTGCATGGAATCCACCACTATCTTGAGCTTTCTACCGGAGTCACAACCCGGGCAAAATCCTGGCAAAAACCCACGGTCAGGGCCTAAATCATATTGATTCTGCCTTGCTTTTGCCCCTTCCTTGCCCCCAAGTTGAGCTAGCCTCTCCTGAAACCTAACCCTCATATTGTCTTTGTAAAGTTCTTCAAATTCTGTCTCCACTATGAGGGGAGTATGGCTTTCAGAGGTCATAGGGGTCGGGCTCCCAGACCCAGAGGTCTCAAGGGTCTCAAAAACAACAGGGGCCTCAGAAGCTTCACAACTCTCCGAAACTTCAGGAGCCTTGGGCTCCTCGGGGATTAGCTCCTCTATCCCTTTGGTAATCTCATCAAAGGCAGGGCCCCCGTAGTAGGGAAAGAACTTAAATCCATTGTACTGGGGAGGATTATGGCTTGCCGTGATCATCACCGCCCCGGCCAAGTCCTTATCCCTGATGACATGGGACAAGGCAGGAGTTGGCAGATAACTCTTGTTCAAATATACAGAAATCCCAAACTCGGCAAAGGCCTCGGCCGCAGTCCTAGCAAATTCCTGAGAATACTTTCTCGTATCGTAACCGACAGCCACACCCCTGCTCTCGTCTATCTGAGTCTCTAACATATACCTGGCAACCCCTTGGGCCACCCTTCTCACATTGTAATGAGTGAAATTTTCATTCACCCTATCTCGCCATCCATCAGTGCCAAATTTTATTTTAATATTTTTCATCGGCCTTACCACCTTCCCCTTCAAAGTTTTCCCCTTCTGTTTCACTGCCGTCCCTACAGGCAAGGCTATTTCTAATATTTTCCTTGTACTTGTCCACCCCTGACTGGGTAAAAGGATTCACCCCTAAAAGATAGGCGCTCATGGCACAAGCCTTCATAAAAAAGTAGGTTATCATGCCAAAATAATAGGGACTTTTCTTGGGCAAATCTATCTTGATATTGGGAACATCTCCCATACTATGGGCTTTAATCACCCCGTCCCGGGCGATCCTGTTAAGCTCCGAAATCTCCCAGCCCGCATAATCCTCTTCTCCGGGCAGGGCCCTCATGGTCTTGTGGGGAGTGTTTATCCACACAGTGGTGGAGAAAAAGCTTCTCCTCCCCTCCTGGATGTATTGCCCCAGGGAATGTAGATCCCTGGTATAAGAGACCCCCACGGGGAAAATCCCCTTCTTCTGCTTGCCTTCGCTCTCCCCGTAGAGCTGTTTCCACCACTCGGCGAAAAGCTCCAGGGAAGGATCATAGCTAGCAAGAAGTTCTAAGTTTCGCCCCTTTTTATAAAATATATTTCTGAGGGCAGCGTACCTATAACAAGGATTTTTTTCCATATCCTTCTCAGCGTACCTTCGCTGCCCTTCTAAAGCTCCTTTTAAGATCTCACCGCTATCTATCCCCATGACCTCGAAGGGAAACAAAGCCACCGGAGTATGCACAGAATATCTCCCCGGGGTTCCCTCGGGTATCACCAAGGTATCATACCCTTTCTTCAGGGCCAGCTTGTACAAAGGCCCCTTTTGGCTAGAAGTGGTAACAACAATTCTAGCCCTTGCCCCTTCTTCCCCGTACTTTCTTTCCAAATGATCCTTGAAGATATCAAAGACTAGATTCGGCTCCAAGGTAGTCCCCGACTTGGACACTATATTCACATATAGATCTTTGTCCTTCAAGAGCTCATAAAGCTCCCGAATATAATCAGAGCTGAGACTGCTCCCGGCAAAAAACACCTTGGGCCCGCCTCGCTCTTCTCTAGAGAGTTGATTGTAAAAAGAACTGCATAAGAATTTAAACCCAGCCCTAGCACTGAGATAAGATCCTCCTACCCCGATGATGAGAAAGACCTCAGCCTCTTCTCTCACCCGCTTAGCAATCTCCTTCATATCCTTGTGCCCTTGACTATTTAAAAATTCCGAAGGCCACCCAATCCAGCGGGTCTCCTCCTTGCCAGGACCCTTTAGCTCGTGGAGAAGATGATGCACCGACTTGATATTCTCACTGAAAAAGAAGAGCTCGTCCTCACAGACAAATTCCTCGGGGTACTTGAGCTCTAATGATATCATGAACAAACCACCCTCTTTACCTCTCCTCTTCTTGTCCCTTCTTGTCCCTTCTTGTTTTTTCTAATTCCTTTTATCCCTTCTAATCCCTTCTAGAATCCTTATTGGAATCCCTTCTCGGATCGCTTTTTTGCCAGAACTCGTGGAAAAAGGACCCAAATACTCCCACCATGAGCCCTAGTACAGCTGCAAGGGCCACGTTTAGCTCCAAATTGCCCCTTTCCACATCGTGGTAGGGCATCACAGCATAATTTATTCCTTCATCTACCCTCAAGGCATAGTACTCTTCCATCATTTCATTGTTAATATTGACAAGCTGGTTAAGCTCCCGGACCACCCTACGGGTCAGTTCATCGGCCCGTTCCTTCAAGTCCTCGAAGTTTTCGGTTTCATCTTCTAGCTCTTCCATTCTCTCTATCTCGCTTTCCAACCTGCTTATCTCATGGCTTGCCTCGATGGAATCCTCAGCAGCTTCCATGGAGACCTGGATCAACTGGGGATAAAAATTATCCCGGTACAAGGTGTCAAAGATCTCACCCACCAGATCCTGTTCTCCCTCCTCTATAATGGCAGGAAATAGCTCCGGCAGACTTCCCGTTCGAAGAGGTCTGGCATCATCCAACATCTCCCTGACATAATCCGCCTCCTGGCGCTTCTTAGCCTGGGAGAGCTCTAATTCCTGAATCATATTCTCATAATGCCTGATGGCCCCCTCGGGGTCATCGGTGAGGCTATTGGCCCTAATAATAGCTGCCAGGTCCCCATAAGTAGTCTCCTTTAGTCTTTGTGCCCGTCTTTTCAGCTCCCTAAAGGACATTCCGTGTTCTGAGGAATAATAACCTTCAAACTCCTCAGCATCTTCCATATCTTCATACACTTCTCCAAGTTCCATATCTTCCATATCTTCCATATCTTCCAAAAGCTCTTCTAGATGATCCATAAACATCTCCTGATAAGCTTCCAGGTTCCTGTTCATGAAAGGATAGTCAAGAGCCATCAGCTCCCCCTCTTCCTCAGAAATCCTGGGAAAGAAAGGTCTATCTATAAAAGCCTGACTGTACTCCTTACGATAGTTCTCCACTACAGAAGAAAGGATCTGCCTTTGCAGGGACGGGCTGATTTCCTCTTCACCCTCTATGATCAGCCGGTACTGATAGGCAGGCTCAGGCTCCTCATCGTCATCATCTGCAGGATAAAAGAGCTCTCTCACCTCGACCATCCCCAACAAGTCCCCAACGCCTAGCTCATGTTCTTCTAGCTCTAGCTCTCTGGCCACTTGGGAGAGGATATGAGGAGAAACAATATCATCAGGATTAAAGTCACTGCCGTCTGGATACTGCTCTTGTTCTATCTCAGCAAAATCCAACTTCAACACGGTAGTAACATACTCTTCCCTCTGGACAAAGACAGAAAAAACACCTGCCACCATAATCGCGACCACCATCAAGGTAACGATCGCCCATTTCCGCTTCAGAAGGGTCTCGATAAGCTCTCGCAGATCAATCTCCTCTTCTGTTTCCTTGTTATTATCTGTTGTATTTAATTTTTCCTCATTATGTTTTTTATCCATTTTTATTCTCCTCTTCCCTAGCTTCTTCACTGTTTTCTTCACCAGCTTCTTCACTGGCTTCCTTGACAAAAAGCTCCTCTAACAACCTATCCTTAAAATAACTCCAGTTGAGCTTCAAAAACCCTGCTCCAAAACCGGAAAAGACTCCGATAACCCCAAAGATACCGGCATTCATGAGAAAGCTGGGTCCAGGGGTGACCACCTCCGGCCCCCTGTTAATCTCCACCACCTCATCTAACTCGTCGTAAAAAAGCTCTGTCCTCATATCATCCAAGATCAGCCGATAATCATCCAAAGAACTTAAAATCTCTTCTGTCTTCTCATCGGCCCTTTCCATGAGCTCTTCTGCTTCCTGGGCCTCAGCTACATCACCGGCTTCAATCCCAGCCAAAATCTCCTGATAATATGCCAGGTCGATCTTCATCTCTTCAGCACTCACACCAGCTTCCAAGGACTGACCCAAGAGTTCAGGATAGTACTCATGCCGAAGCAGATCCTCTATTATATTATCCTCTAGACCCGTTTCTAGCTCTGTTAGCTCCTCAAGGGCCTCAGGATCTTCACCGTCAAACTCTCCCGCCTCGATCTCAGCCAGCATATCGAGGGCATACGTTGCCTGCTCTTCTTTTTTATCTATCTCAGCTTCTAGCTCCTGGATCATATTCAGATATCTCTGTATGGTGGTATCAGGCTCCCGGCTGAGATTGTGCTCCATGATCAAACTGCGAAGCCTGTCCACCCTATTCTCCTTCAAATTCTCTATGTTATAAGCCACATCCCCAAAGGAATAACCATGCTCTTCAGACACAAAAGTTCTCTCTCTGGCCTCAAAATCACTGGCATGCCCCTTAAGGGCCTCTAACTGGCTCTCCAAAACCTGGGGAAAGAAAGGATAATCATAATTATCCATCTCCTCTAAGAGTTCCTCCCCTCCAGGAAGGGAATAGTCAAGTCTAATATTGGCGCTAAACTCCTCCTCGTACTCCTCTACAATAGCTGTCAAAAGTTCCTTCTGCTCTCCTGGACTAAGGCCAAGTTCCTCTCCCCGGTAGAGATTTAATCTGTACTCATTCGGATTGAAGTCTTCCACGGCCTCTTCCGAAGCCCCCTGGATCTCTCCCGGAATTACACCCTGCACCTCCAGGTGCTGACTAAGCACAGCGGGAGATAGCTCTCCCACCTCGTCAAGGGCCTTTTCTAATACTCCTTCATCCACCAGGTCGTTTTTATTAAAAGCAGTACCATCAGGATACTGCCCCCGGTGTATGTTCTCAAACCTAAGCAGAACCCCTACTCTCTTATAGCTCTCTCCTTGGGAAAGTAGGTGAAAAATCCCTCCGACAATCAAAAAAAACACTATTACTCCAGCTATTATCTTCTTTTCCTTAAAAATCCCTATATCCATCAGCCGATTTCACCTTTCTCATTTAAGTTAAGTGTATATTAACACAGTCCTAAAATGCTATTCAACATGAAAAGATTTTTTCCTGCTAGTTTCTGTTCCTTTTTATCACCAAGTTTAGCAGGATTTCGCTCTAAAAACTAGAAATTAGCTAATAAATGCTTTATGTAAATGCTTTATGATATAATAACTATGATATAATTATATAGTACAACAGCGAAAATTGTTAGTATAATTAGTGACTGTATCTAACTCTAACTGCATCTAGAAAAACAAAGGGAGAGAAGCACCTATGTACAGGTTTCATCTAAAGCGAGGTTTACAAGTCCTTGCCGACATATATTTTTTCAATGTGGCCTTTTTGCTGGCCCTCCTCCTAAGATTTGAAGGAATCGTCCCGGGAGAGTACATAGATATGTACCAGGATAGCTTTATCTGGATGAGCGCAGCCTTCATCCTGGGCTGTTTTATCTTCCGGCTCTACAATAGGCTTTGGAGCTATGCCAGCATCCACGATGCCCTGGTCCTGGTAGTGGCTGTCACCATAGCCTCAGCCTCGGTCTACGGCGTCTCCGTAGCTATGGGCATAACCTTTCCAAGAAGCATCTACCTGATCAGCTGGTTTTTGAGCCTAATGTTTCTAAGCGGCTACAGGCTTGGTTTTCGCCTCTTCAAGGTCTACAGAACACTAGGGCTGAAAAAACTAGTCCAGGACAAAATCATGGGCAGACTCATGGGCAAAAATGACTCTGTCACAAAGAACATGAACAACATCCTGATAGTAGGGGCAGGCCATGCCGGCAACATTGCCCAAAAAGAAGTACACAGACACCAGGGGAAACTTGCCTCCCGGGTGATAGGCTTTTTGGATGATGACCTAGAAAAGCAGTACTGTCGGATAAACGGGGTCAAAGTCTTAGGACCCATCTCGGACCTAGAAGATACCTGTCATGAACACAGGATAGACGAGGTAATAATAGCTATGCCTTCAGCACCCCGCCAGACAATCCGAGATATCATCAGTACCTGCAACGACCTCCAGGTAAGGACCAAGATCCTCCCTGCCGTCCATGACCTTTTGGCAGGGGAGATAACCATCAGCAGCATCAGGGAGGTCAATATCGAAGACTTGCTAAAAAGAGATCCCATAGATCTTAATATAGAAGGAATAGCAGGCTACATCCAGGGCAAAAAGATCCTGGTCACAGGTGCAGGGGGCTCCATCGGCTCAGAACTGTGCCGCCAGATCTTAAAATTTGAACCCGAGACTGTCATCCTGCTAGATCATTCGGAAAATAGCCTCTTTGAAATCAATAGAGAGCTCACAACCGGATATCCAGCCAGCAAGATTATACCCATTATCTCGGATATCCAGGATAGAACCAAGATATTTCAGCTTTTCGAAGAACTAAAACCTGACGTAGTATTTCACGCTGCAGCCCATAAACACGTGCCCTTGATGGAGCAAAACCCCGACGAAGCCGTAAAAAACAATATCTTTGGCACCCAGAACACAGCAGAAGCAGCTCACCACAACCAGGCAGAGCGCTTTGTTCTGGTCTCAACGGATAAGGCGGTAAATCCCAAAAGCGTCATGGGAGCCACCAAAAGAGCAGCGGAAATGCTCATCCAAACCCTATCATACACAAGCAGTACCAAGTTCTGTGCCGTTAGATTTGGAAATGTCCTGGGTAGTAACGGCAGTGTCGTCCCCCTCTTCAAAGAACAGATCAAAAACGGGGGACCCGTAACGGTAACCCATCCCGAAATGACCCGCTACTTCATGACCATCCCCGAAGCTTGTCAGCTGGTCATAGAAGCCGGAGGCATGGGCTCTGACGGGGAAATCTTCCTGCTAGATATGGGCGAACCGGTCAAAATAGTAGATCTGGCCAGGGACTTGATAAAGCTCTCAGGCTTTGAGCCCCAGAGCGATATCCCCATCATCTTTACAGGAGTCCGAGAAGGAGAAAAAATCTACGAAGAACTTTTGACAAAAGAAGAAGAAGTCTCAGCCACAGAACACGACCGAATCTACACCGCCAAGAACATAAGCAGAAACTTCTCAGAACTAAAAACCGAATTAGACAAACTGAGCAGCGTGACAAAAGCAGACCTCAGCTACTTAACTAAACAACTTGAAAAATGGAACGGATCAAAACTTGCCGGAGAATAACTTCCCAGGGACACAGGGGGACGGTTCTTTGTGCACTAATCCTTCAAGCTCATTCCAACATTGCCTACTTGAGTGCACAAAAGAAGAACCTCCCCTTGTGTTCTAAAAGCCTTAATTTTCCCCCAACCAATTATTGACTTGCTCCACTGCCACTAAAGCTTCTTCTTTATTCACGTGAGGCTTTAGCCTTTGTAACTCTTTTGCTAAATCTTCCTCAGACAAGTTTTTATACTTTTCCCTAACATATAGGGCTGTTGCCAGTTTCTCAAGTTCTTTAACCTTTTTGTCAGCAAGTGTATCTATAATATGATTGATTTCCTTTTTTCTATCGATAACCCCTTCATGAAATTTGTTTAACCAAATTTCACCTATTTTGCCTAAAGAATAAGAAGAACCATAAGGCATTTTAGGTTCAATTACCAATAATCCATCGGCTCTCATGGCAGTAAGCTCGTCCCTTAAATCAAAAGAAAAAGGACCATGTTTATACAAAATAAAATTATAAGTCGATAATACATCAACCAGTTTCTGCAAAAAATAAACATTTTTTTGAATATGAGTCTCTCCACACCAGCTTCCCTTTTCCTTTAATCTCTGTACTACATATAACAAAAACAATTTGTTTTCCACCGCATCTTTCATTAAATTTCACCCCCGGACAAAATATCATCTTTATTATCACTCAACCAGCTTTTAGCTTTTTCTTCAACTTCTCTTGCTATATATACGTTATCTATGGAAACAACAGGAATATTGTTTAATGTACTAGACATCGATAAAGAAGAAAGAATTTTACCATCCTTGCATATAACTGGAAAATCCAGCGTACCACCTTTTTGTGTATATTCATCATGCCTTACGTATCTGTTACCAAATTTACTACAAGCGTTTTCGTAAATCACACTACCTGGACTCGTGTTTAACTTCAAGTCTGCCATTGTCTTTTTATATAAAATCTTGTAATGGTCTCTTTCGTGTATTATCCTTGCATACTCATGAGATTTGTAGCTTTTATCTTTTGCTGCCTTTCTAATTGCAGCCAAAACTTCATTATCTGTAATACTTTGATGTTCTTCTACATCCATAGAAAAGTACCCTTTTGGCAACCAATTTTGTAAAAATTCCTTTAAGTGCAAATCGTAAATCCTTCTTATATCATGGAAATACACCTGTGAAAACATAAAATACCTTGCTAGAAGCAGTGCTTCAGAAGAATGTAGACCCCCTTCTTCAACCCCTAACGTAGGTTCTTCTGTATCATCATAAATTTTAGGAAGTATTCTTAATGTATCAATTAACCTAAAATGATCAAACTTACCGTAAGCAACCCCTACATGATATGAGTCCCTGAGAAGATAATCCATTCTATCCACGCCAAACGCATCCCCTGTAATAATTTCAGCAAGAATTGCTTCCCACACAGTAAATTCTTCATTTAATTTCTCAGGCCCTACAGCCAATTTCTTAATGTCAATATTCCTCAAAGGAGGAGTCATTTCCTGCCAAACCTCATTTAAATTATCAATCAACTTAAGGGTTAATTGTTCATGGTCATATCCCACAGGTAAAAGTTCTTTTTCAGCAGCATGTGAAAAAGGAAGGTGGCCAAGATCATGACACAACGCCGCCATCCTTAAAACTGCTCTCCAATACTTTAGCTTATCTTCTTCATTTATTTCTGGAATAGAATCTTTAATTTTATTATGGACAAATTCAGCATTTGTAACTATATCATAAACTCGCCCAGCTAATTCCATAACCCCAAGAGAATGTTCAAATCGTTTATGAGTAGCAGAAGGATAGATTAAATAAGAAGTAGCTAATTGGTGAATATGTCTCAATCTTTGGAACTCACTAGAATCTAGTACTCTTCTTTCATCAGATGTCATTTTTATAAATGAGTGAATAGGATCTCTAATTTCATGAGTTATTTTCAAAGAAATCACACCCGCCCCGTCAAAAAATTATTTTTATTAGCTTATTTTTACAAATATTATATCGCACATTTGTTCCCGATGCAAGGTTTTTCTATGCTCCTGTGCTAATGATCTTTATATTTCAAACTACTTGACTAATTACTCTTTACATTTTAAACTATTAACCAACAAATACTTCAAAATTAAATATTCCCTGTCTTAGGTCCCTTACAAGATAGGGTGAAAAGGGAATTAGGTGTAATTCCTAAACGGGCCCGCCGCTGTAATGGGGAGCCAAGTGCCGTTAGGCCACTCCTTAATATAATAACCAGTGACGAAATTAAGGGGGAAGGTGGCACTTTGGCTGTGAACCTAAGTCAGAAGACCTGCCTAAGACAGTTTGAGCTTGCATGGATGATGGAAAGTCCACGCTAGAATTTTAGCGTGGGCTTTTTTATTTTAAAACTTAAAGTTTAAGATTTAATGATTCTCTATATTCTCTATATTCTCTATGTTCTCTATCTAAAAGGGGGTAATCTTTTGAAAGCTGCGGTCTTAGAAGACACAGGAAAAATCGTCCTCCAAGACATTAATATTCACCCCTGCGGTGATGAGGAAGTTTTAATTAAAGCAGAAGCTACAGGGATATGCAGAACAGATATGAAATGCTATACCATGGGCCAGCGCGATCTAAAACTTCCAAGAATCTTAGGTCACGAAATAACTGGCACCATAGAAAAAGTAGGTCCCAGGGTACAAAGCAATATATCTGCAGGTGATAGAGTACAAGTTTTTCCCGGGATCTCATGTGGTAACTGTAATTACTGCAGGCTTGGATTAGACAATCTTTGCAGGGATATTAAAATTATGGGCTTTAATCATGACGGAGGCTTCTGCGAATATATTTTGATTCCAGCAAAAGGGGTCAAAAACGGGATTTTAAACAAGATCCCAGATAATCTCACATTTAAAGAAGCTTCCATGACAGAACCCTTAGCCTGCTGTATTAACATCCAGGAAGCTTTAAAAATACAAGAAGAAGAGACAGTATTAATACTAGGTGGAGGAAGATTTGGTATTTTGAATGCAAAGCTGGCAAAAAGCCTGGGCGCAGGTAAAACTTTTCTTATAGAGCCCGATCTGTCAAGGCTTAAAACAGCTAAAAACTATGAATTTGATCACCTGATAAATTTAAAAAAAGACAGGCAAGACCTAGCATTTAACGAAATAATGAAACTCACAAAAGAAAAAGGCGTAGATAACGTTATTACATGCACTCCTGATCCAGAGGCGTTGGATTTTGGCCTTAAAGCAGCGGCAAATAAAGGTAAAATAGGATTTTTTAGCGGGATAATACCCGGTCCTGATGGCAAGGATAACATCTACATAAATTTGATCCACTACAAAGAACTCTACATGGTTGGAAGTTACGGGTGTTCACTAGGGCACAGTAAAAAAGCCCTTGAGCTTTTTAGCTCCAACGAAATTAATGTAAAAGATATGATAACCAAAACCATTAGCTTAGAAAATCTAGAATCAGGCCTAAACATGGTCAAAAACAAAGAAGAACTCTCCATGGTTGTGGATTTTAACCTTTAAACCTTTAAACTTTAATTAAAGAAAGGAGAATAAAAATGACTATAAGCACCGAAAATTCCACGAAAGCTTTTGGGCAGGCAATTACCAAACTCATCAACAAAGAAAATTTGACTCGAACAGAAGCCAAAAAACTTTTTGCTGAAATCCTTGAAAATAGACAGACAGAGATGCAGCAGGGGGCATTTTTGGCAGCCCTTTCTGCAAAAGGTTCCACAGTAGAAGAGATAGCCGGGAGTTGGGAAGCAATATTTGAATTAGATACTGTCAAAGTAACACCTGATATCAACAAGCCCCTGGTGGAAAACTGCGGCACGGGAATGGATGAAGTTAACACTTTCAACATAAGCACTGCAGCTTCTATAATTGCCGCAGCCGCTGGAGTTGTAATGGCAAAGCACGGGGCAAGGGCATTAACTTCCACAAGCGGTACAATAGATATACTAGAAGAGCTAGGTGTAAATGTAGAATGCGAACCTGACACAGTCAAAAAAAGCATAGAAAAAGCAGGTATAGGTATTTTTAACGGCATGAGCCCCAAGGTGCATCCAAGAGCACTGGGAAGAATATTAGCCAATATTTCTTTTGGCACTATTTTAAACACTTCGGCTTCACTAGCAAACCCGGCTCTTCCACAATATGGGGTAAGAGGAGTCTATTCCAAAGAACTCTTAAATTCGGTACCACTGGTGATGCATGAAATCGGCTACAAAAAAGCCATAGTAGTTCACGGCTTAGATGAAAATGGCAATGGAATGGACGAGGCATCTACTCTCGGGACAACCATGATAGCTGAATTAAAAGAAGATGGGACCGTCAATTATTACTCATTTGAACCCGAAGATTTGGGGTTAGAAAGAGCCTTTGGCGAAGATATTAAACCCCATAAAGATTTAAGCACCGAAACCGAAGCTTTAATCAAAGTTTTAGAAGGAAGCGGATATGAAGCTAGACAGGACATCACATGCCTAAATTCTGCTCTCATAATGTATCTTATGAATATTACTCCAACACTTGAAGAAGGGGCCCAATATTCTAAGAGCATAATAAGGTCTGGAAAGGCCATTAAGAAACTAGAAGAGTGGGCTAATGTGCAAGCTTAAAAACATAATATGATAATGAGATCTGGAGGTGAGAATAATTAAACTGTATGCAATAAAATGCCTAGAAGGATATCTCAAAAAAACTCCTGATGGATTCGAATATGTAGGTTTGAATAAAGCAAGCGTTTATAATAATAAAGATTCGCCAGAGTTAAGTGAGCTGCATCAGCTAGCTTCTAAAGCCGGTGCTTCCCAAATAAGAATTGTAGAGCTTGATATAATCGAAAAGGACCCTTTAAATATTTGCTAAGAATTCCCGTGACTTTAGTCATGGGAATTCTTGACAAAGGTTGTAAATTGCCAATTATTATTATGGCAAAAAAAGGCTAAATACTCAAAGTCAAAGTGCTTAGGCTAGTCAATTAGAGCTTTTACAAGCCCGTCACTTTAGTGATGGGTAATTGTCCCGAATTTTCTTGTGTGGTCTGGGGATAGAGCTTATTATTCATATCATCATTATAATCCCCGGGCGATAGATATTATGGTTAAAATTTCCATCATTACTTCATCAATCTCTAATTTAAGCATCATTGAATAGTTAGAACTCGATGGAAAATACTAGAAAGAATAGATGAGCAGCTTATTAATTATTAATATGGTGATTCACCCCGAACGGGTGAAAGCCATTGCGGACCTATTTTACTTAGGTTTAAATATAGATTATAATTATAAGACGAGGTATAGGGGGGGGTAATATTATGAAAGAATCAGTATTTCAAGAAACTTTAGAGGTTAAGTTAAAAGAGCTGTTCCAAGAAAATATAAATGACTATATTAAAACTGTTTCTGATTGGTTAGCTTATATAATTTTGACAGATAATAAAAAAGTAGTTTCACATGAAGATGATCCTCCTTGGGATTATTCTGGAAGACTTATCAATTTAAACGACGAATATAATTTAGAAGATTACACTAATTTACTTGATTTTGTAGATAATGAATATAACGGAGTGAGTTCACCTACCTTTATGAGTAGGATAGGGTTAATACATGAAGATTATTTTTATGACTTAGAAAGATTAACAATGGAATGGATGAATAAACAACTAGAGCTTGTAATTAAAAAATTAATCGCTGAGGATAGCAAGTTGTTAAAAGAATGGATAGAAGGATTAAATGAATCAAGTTTTGATATAAGAAATCCTTCTAAAATAGTTGAAGAACTACATTTTGAAGATATGCTTGGAGATTTTCTAATGTTAAGCTCTACTGATTTACAGGAATTAGTTTTGTATATGGATATAAAATTTCTTTACAAAAAAGGTGAATCCCAGGCTGAAGAACGTATAAGAATAGAACGTACTAAAATGGAAAAGGAAAGGAAAAAAGAAATCAAAAAAAGAGAAAAAGCTGAAGATATATTAGATAAAATTAAGAAAAGGTATAAGTTGAAATATGGAGAAGATTTGAATGTTAAAATAGATAAGCGTTTATATGAAAATCGTATTCTTCCTATACTTCAAGATTTAGAAGATCGCTATGGCAAGAACTTCCTTGATGGTGTTGAAAAGTTAAACTATATATATTCTGTTTCAAATTCTGTGGCTTCATTATTAGAAAATTTGTCTAAAGATAAATAGCTAATCTGACCGAAGACGACGGAACTCAATAACAAAATTCTTTTGGCCTATATTAGTAAAAAGCTTAAGAATACCCGCATCCAAATTAGGAAAAACCACGCTGTGACTAATAGGCTCAGTAGTATAATACTTTTCCGGTCTGACGATAATTTCCCCTTGACGATGTTTAAATTCGATGACCCTGTAAATCAAAACGTAATATTAAATTTTTCTCTAGTAATATGGCGAAACAACTTTTTAGTTATACTTTCTCCGTCTTCTTTTCTAATTCCGTGAAACAGCAACGTACACTACCAAACCAAATACTCCAGGATACAAGATAAAAAGAAAAAGCAGCTCTAAGGGATGAAGTACCATGGTAGCAGTCCTTAAACCTACCCTTGATACTTCAGATAAATACTCATACCAAGTTGCACCGCCTAATGATTCAGTGATAAGATTGACAACAACAGCTGCAATCAAGATTATCCACCCATAAAACAGGTATTTAAGAAAAATCATCTCTCAAATCCCCCTCAAAATTTACTTTAGCAACCAACTTTCCATGTTTTGGTTTTCATGTTATCACCAGCACCTATTTTGAAGGAACTAAACAGAAAGTCAAGCTGAAATCAGTGGGATAACTAATAACTTCTGCAAGATATCTCACAAAACAGCTTAAGGAAATGGCTTTTACCGGGCCATAGGCTATATCAACCACTACTGGAGAAGGGGGCCTGTTTTTAATTAAAAAGCCCCCCTTATAGGCAAGAAGTCGATTCTAGTCAAAGCCTATAAGACGAGCTCAGTTATTACTAAAACGTTCCTACATCAGCAACTTTACCTTTCTCTATGACTTGGTTTTGCTTTAATACTGTCCCAGAACGAGTACCTATTTCATAGGTGCCAGCCGGCAAAGCTATCAAAAATCTGCCGTCTGAGTTTATCTCGGCAATGACGGTATTATTAGTACCCCTTAGTGTGATGTATATTTCATCCCCTGCACCCATGCTTGGTCTAGCTCCTTTAAGAATGCCTCTTTCTGAGTCAAGGGTGTATTCCTGCCCGGAAGCAATGTTATGTTTAATTCGAATCGAGGCTGTATTATCATCATTAAAGTTACTGTGAGAACCTCTAAAACTGCCGCTATAATATGCTGTATCCCCTAAATCGAATTCATATCCCACGTGATAATCCCCCGGTGGAACGGCTACAGTGTAACTTCCATCTGCATTTGTAGCCTTTTGATAAAAGTGATGACTACCTGTTTCAGAATCAAAACCTATATCAGCACCTTGTATAGGAATTCCCGTAAAAGGATGTATTAGTTTACCTTGGACTAATGCTGCCGTATTTGACGCCATTAGAGTAATCCCTTGCTCTGTCCAGTTATCAGCTTCTGGCACAGTAGCTTGTATAAATATTTGGGCATCATCATCAGAAGCTTTAGTAGTATAAGTTACTCTTACAATTCCACTAGCATCCGTCATTATTTTAGCATCAGAGGTTTGACTACTCCTATCATACGAATTGTGATCTATGATCGCATTAGCAAATATCTCTACTGGTGTATTAACAGCCGCCAATTGATTATCCTGCGTTACTTTTACTGTTATCTCAACTTCTTGCCCACCACCGGCAGGTAATAAAACTTTATCAGCAGAAATGTTTATATTCACGTTATCATATATCATTTCTTCGTCTGTCATTTCTTCTTCTGTGATTTCTTCGTCAGAAATATCTTGATTGTTAGCGCTAACTATATTGATACTTCTTGTTGCCCCGTCCCAGGATACATCATCCCCAAAGGCTTCACCTACAAATCTAAGAGGAATGTATGTTCGGTCGTTAATAAGCTGAGCAGGCACAGTTATATTTCTCACTTCACCATTTACAGTAGGAGTAACACTATCAATGGCAATCCTCACGTTAATTCCATCCCGTACCCCCACAGCAGTCCGTGTTTCTTCTTCCCAATCAACATCTGCTCCAAGAGCCTCAAATAATCCACGCATAGGGGCCAAAGTACGTCCTTCCTTAATTATTGGTAGATCTTCTAAATATAAGGCAGAATTGTCGATATAAACAGCTATATCCTTTGAAAACGCTGCCCCTGTAAAAGACCCTGACAACAAAAATACTACAACTAAAATGGTTACTAATAGTTTCTTCATAGTCCTTACCCTCTCTATATTTTATTTTTAAAAACCATCTCCTAACTTAATTATACAATATTTTCTTGATTTTGTCTGTTTACATTGCATAAATCTCACCAACCAGTTTTCTAACGTCTTATACGGGATCTCAGCCAGTCCGCTGTGTCTTGCGATAACCCTAAAACAGCCAAATCTTTCTCAAGAGAATCCCTATCTCCATGACCGGCAGCATATCCATTCAACCTAGCTGCAGTGGTTGAATCAATAAAATCCTGAAAGCTATCATAATCACGCTCTAGCTCTTTCATAAGTTGTTTGTTCTTCTGTAGATAATATTTTTGATGGTAATCCTCAGCCAGGTAAAAATTAGTAAATGGTTCTATCTCTGTGTGTACCTTGCTTCCAAGTTGCTTTTCTATAGACGTTTTAGTTTGTCTTGTGAGTTGTTCCTGGTCTTTGTCATGAAAGAACAGAATATTCATGTACTGTTTTGACCAGCTGGAAGCCCTAGGATTATGGCTATCCCAAAATACCTGCAGTATTTCATCATAGGTTATTTGATCCGGGTCAAAATCTATCTGGAGTGTTTCTGTATGATCTCCCATATTTCGATAAGTTGGGTTTTCCTTTTCTCCTCCTGCATAACCAACTCGAGTTCTGATTACACCATCTTTTTGCCCAAACTGGGCATCTGGGCCCCAAAATCAGCCTAAGCCAAAGGTTGCTGTCTCAGTTCTGGTCAAAGAAGGGTCCTCAGCATTGGCAGTGTCTTTCTTATCTTTTTCAAATAAGTCTACAAGTTCCCCATATCCTTCCTCCACTAAGTCTTGTTTCTTTATAAAGCGAAGGGCAGCAGAGTTAATACAGTACCTTAAACCAGTTGGTTCTGGACCATCATTAAATACATGTCCTAGATGTGAATCCCCGTACCTACTTTTAACTTCAGTTCTAGACATGAATAAACTGTTGTCATCCTTGTAAACAATATTATCTGGAACTAAGGACCTTATAAAGCTAGGCCAGCCAGAGCCTGAGTCATATTTGTCCATAGAGCTAAATAATGGCTCACCGGATACAATGTCCACATATATTCCTTCTTCTTTGTTATCCAAATATTTATTGTCAAAAGGCTTTTCAGTCCCCCCTTTTTGGGTCACATCGTACTGCAGTGGGGTTAGCATCTCTTTTAATTCTCCATCTGATAGTTTTTGATACTCAGTCCAAAATTGCTTACTCTCCACTATATCTTCACCTCCATAATCCGTTTTTTGTTGATTATATCCAGATACAAAATATACAGTTAACACAATAAAAACAACTATTGAAACAGCAACAAGCACCTGTTTTTCAGCCATGAAGACTCACCACCTAGGTTTAATTTAAAACATTTAGAGAACTGGACGATTGTATTAATTATTGTAACTATTGTTAACTAATTTGATTGTATCACATTTTATATAAATTAAGAAGTAAAGAAAAAAGAACTTTAAGAGACTCATTATCATTATCTTTAATGAGTCTCTTAGCGAATTAATTTACTAACTTTTCATGTTTTGACTTTCACACCACAACCAGTAATAAAAATAACTGATTTATTTCACTGCTGCAGTATATGGAGATAAGTTTTAAGTTTTT
>CAZCIZ010000028.1:0-26792 GCA_964498995.1 uncultured Clostridia bacterium
TTTTAGTATCGGAATATACTGCTGCAATAAAATTAAAGTTTATTTTCTTACTAATCATATATATGAGGATTTGCAGGCATCTCAGCTTTTTCTACTTCCCCAGGGTTTATTACAGGCTTTTTAGTACCCCCATCCTCATCTATCTCAATCTCACCTTTGACCACAATCCAGTCTTCATCTTCTATTCCATCCAAATCAAATTCTTCTAATACAAGCATACCTATAACCTGGCCATGATCTAGACAGCAAGTTATGGAATATCTCCCTACTCCGAACATATCATTAGGATGAGTAGGGCTTGTATAATATAAACCGCTTATTTCTATTTCTTCACCCTGGTAATCTTCCGGATGGACATAGATTTCTTCTAATCTTGTTTGATAGTGTTCATCATCTTCGTCCAAAACTATTCTGTTTTCACCTGCTTCAACCAAGTATTCAGCTCCACCTAAATAAAAATATAAAGAAACATAAATAACGGCTAACAAAGCTGAAAAAATAACACCATACATGAGCAATTTATTTTTTCTTCTTTTTCGCAAAGATAGCACCTCCAAAGTCAAACCAATAACCAACTCTTATTAATCTTCATTAAATTATTATATCTTGCCTTCTTCTTTTAACCTTTGAATAACTTTCTCCTGGGTCAAAGGAAGTTCGTAAATTCTTACACCTGTAGCATCATAAAAGGCATTTAATATTGCCGGTGCCGTAGGAATAAGAGCAGGCTCTCCCACCCCTTTTGCCCCAAAAGGACCACTTGGTTCTTCATCCTCAACTATAATTGGATAAATTTCCGGAGCATCTTTAATGGTCGGGATCAAATAGCGAGATAGGTTGTCATTTTTTATCACTCCATCTTGCACTTCAACTTCTTCCATTAGGGCATAACCACAACCCATTAGACAGCCACCTTCAATTTGTCCTTCCACCTGCATTGGATTTACTGCTTCTCCAACATCATGTACAGCTATAATTTTGAGTATATCAACTTCCCCCGTACTCACATTCACCTCTAGTTCAACAATCTGGGTAGCAAAAGCATAGGTTGCGTAAGGACTTCCTTCCATGGTCTCTTCATCTAATGGGACAGTATCCGGATTAAAACTTCCACTTCCTACAATAACTGTCCCCTGTTGACGGCACCTGGACAAAATTTTTTCTAAATCAACATAATTTCCAGTAGATCTTTTCGAGGATACTTTCCCATAGTCTATATCTAAATTATCAACATCTTCTCCCATAATTTCAGAAGCTGCTTGGAGCAGGACCTGCTTAGCTTCTTCTGCTGCTTTTTTACAGGCATTACCCGATACATAAGTCTGCCTACTGGCAGAAGTGGCACCTGCTTCAGGAGTAACGGCAGTATCTGCAGTATTGATTTTTATCTTTTCATAATCCAACCCCAAGGTTTGCGCAGTTATCTGGGCCAAGGCTGTGGTAGACCCTTGCCCAATATCGGCACATCCCGTAAGTACTGTAGCAGAACCGTCAAAGTGAACTTCGACAAATGCAGCTGCTGGATTGGGCAAGCCAGTATTTCCTATTCCATACCACATACTACCGATTCCAATACCTCTTTTTTTCATTATCTACCCATCCTTATCCGTGATGATTTCTCTTGCCTTTTCCCTGGCAATTTCCAGTGTTTTTGATATTCCTACACTTTCTTTTAAAGCCTGATTTGTAGCAGTTTTTGAACCGACTTTTAACGAATTCTTCAATCTAATTTCAAAAGGATCAATATTTAATTTTTCAGCAATTATATCCATTTGGCTTTCATGAGCGATGGAAACCTGGGGTACTCCAAACCCTCTCATAGCTCCGGCCATTGGATTGTTCGTATAAACCAAATAACCTGTTATTCTGACATTAGGGACTTCATAAGGCCCGGTTCCGTGAACCATACCTCTTGTTACCACTCCGGGACCATAACTGCAGTAAGCCCCCGTATCTAGAAAAAATTCCGCTTCCAGTGCCATAAGATTGCCATCAGCATTCACACCGGTTTTATACCTTATATGGTAAGGATGACGTTTGGATGATATGTTAAAACTTTCTTCAAAGGAATGATTAATTTTAACAGGTTTATTCGTATAATAACTTAGAAGGGCTGCATGGCACTGGGATGCTATATCCAGCTTACCACCAAAACCTCCTCCGGTGACAGACTGAATCCCCCTGACACTACTCTGAGGAAGGTTCAACACCCTGCTAACTTCTCTTCTATCATAATGTATGTTCTGACTACCTGCCCAAAATGTCAATATATTATTCTCATAACTTGCTACCGTAACCTGCGGTTCTAAAAATGCATGGGCAGCATGATTGGTTTTATAATTCCTCTCCACCACCAGGTCACAGTCTTCAAAGGCCGAGTCCACATCATTTTTAATCAATTTTCGGTTGACTACTACATTTGAACCCTTGTGCTCATGTATTATAGGAGCATTATCTCCCATGGCTTCGAAAGGATCTGTCACCACTTCCAGCTCTTCGTATTCCACCTCCACCTTTTTTGCAGCTATTTCAGCTGATTCCTTGGTTTTAGCGGCAATAAGGCAGATGGCATCTCCGTATCTGCATACTTTTTCTTCAATTAACACAGGCTCATCTTTAAAAATAATTCCTACCCTGTTTTCACCTGGGACATCATCACTGGCCAATATTTCAACTACTCCGGGCACCTTCCATGCCTTATCCAAGTTGATTCTTTTAAGCCTTCCATGAGCTATATCGCTTCTCACAGCCTTGCCATAGAGCATCTCTTCCAATTCCATGTCATCACCAAAGGCAGCCGTCCCTTTGACCTTTTCTAGCCCGTCCTTTCTTATGACATTTTTACCAACTTGTTGTTTTTTTTGGACTTTGTCTGTCTCAGTTTCAAACCCCATCAAGCATCCATCCCTGTTTTCAATCTTTTTGAAGCTTCTTTTACAGCTGAAACAATCTTTTGATATCCTGTACATCTACATAAGTTTCCAGATAGCTGATCTTTAATCTCTTCTTCCTCTGGAGCAGGATTTTTATCCAACAAAGCCTTTGCAGCCAAAATCATCCCTGGAATGCAAAAGCCGCACTGGACCGCTCCATGTTCTAAAAATGTTTCCTGCAAAGGGTGAAGCTCATTGCCCTGGCTCAACCCTTCGATGGTGGTTATTTTACTACCCTCCACCTGGGAAGCCAAGACCAAGCAGGAGTTTACAATCTCCCCATCCATAATCACAGTGCACACTCCGCACTCACCTTCACCGCAACCTTCTTTGGCCCCAGTAAGCTTAAATTCTTCTCTTAATAAATCCACAAGCCTTTTGTTTGCCTTGATATTTACATTTTCCTTTTTGCCATTTAATTCAAAAGATACCGATACAGAATTCTCCAATTCCAACGCCTCGCTTAGTCATTTAAAATCTTAATTTACAAGTTTTAAATCAGCTCACCCAGTTGACAGCATGAAATAAAGCTTGCCAAGCCACTCCTTTAACGCTTTCCCTTTTAAAAGGAGCAGATTTTCTACTACCTAAAGCTTCAGCCGTAACATTCGATATAATCTTTATTGTCTGTTCAAGCACTTCTTTTTTGGGTTCTTTTCCAATCAGGTATTCTTCAGCTTCTAAGACTCTAAAAGGATTTTCCGATACCGCTCCTAAAGAAATTTTAGCTTCTCTTATAGTTGAAAAATTCGAGTCTCGTTTCAAAAATACAGCCGTACTCAGCCTGGCGATATTTAAAGCTTTTCTTCTCCCAAGTTTAGAAAAAGAAGTGGCATAGACACCTTCTGGTTTTTCAAAATAGATTTCGGTCATTATTTCACTGGGCTTTTTCCTAGTCCTGTTCATCCCACAAAGAAACTCCTCCAGAGGCATCTCTCTAGAACCATCAAAGTCCTGTAATTTCACTTTGGCATTTAAAACCAATAGAGGAGGAACCGAATCAGCTGCCGGAGATGCATTGACTATATTTCCTCCCGGTGTTGCTGTGCTTCTAATCTGGGGGGAGCCTATGGTTTTTACTGCTTGTATTAGGGCATTTGCATAATTTTTTACTACTGTAGATTCTAATATCTTGGCAAAACTGACAGCAGCACCTATTCTAATTAATCCGCTTTCTTCTCTTATGTTTTTTAATTCTGCAAGCCTCTTTATATCAACCAGACCATTAGGACAAAGGTTTCCTTTTTTGATATTCAATAATAGGTCCGTGCCACCGGCTAGAGGTAGTAAATTTCTATCTTCTTGGTTTAATTGTTCAACCGCTTCCTGTAATGAACCGGGAGAATTATAAGCAAAGTCGCAGGTTATCATATTTTAATCTCCTTTTATCCTTAATCTCGATCACTTTACATCAAACTGGGCAGAAAAGTAGCTATTCCCGGGAAAATAATTATCAACGCCACCACTATAAAAACAGGAAATATAAAAGGTAATGCTCCTAAGAAAATCTGGTTCAAATCTACCTTAGTGGTACCTGCAATGGTATACAGGTTAAGGCCCATAGGCGGAGTGATTAGACCCACCTGCATCATAAGGACACAGATTACTCCAAAAAATATCGGATCGAACCCTAATTCAATAATCATAGGAAACACTACCGGCATGGTAAGGACCATCATGGAAATAGCATCTATAAACATTCCCAGAAAAAAGTAAACTAGCAAGATGATAACCAAAATCATGTACCTTGAAACATCTAAGCCCGCTACATATTGAGCAAGTTCAGTAGGAATGGTTGAAATAGCTAAAAAGTAAGTGAAAACCGAAGCACCTGCAACCAAGAAAAGCACCATTGTTGATACCCTTACAGTCTCTCTCAATGCTGAGAATAAGTTATTGAGAGTCAACTTTCTTTTAACCAAGGCTACCAATAATAGAGCTGTAGCACCAACAGCACCGGCTTCATTGGGACTAAACCAACCAAGGTAAATCCCACCCATAACCACTAAAAAAATCAGCAGTATTTCCCATACACCTTTAATAGAAATTATCTTTTCCTTTAAAGTAGCATCTTTTTCCACAGGAGGTGCCAGGGAAGGATTTCTTTTGACCATAAACACTATTATGGCTATAAAAACAGCTGTCAGTAAGATCCCGGGTATAACCCCGGCAATTAAAAGCTCCCCAATGGACTGCTCCGTCAACATCCCGTATACGACAAAACCGATACTAGGGGGGATCAAAAAACCTAATGTACCACCTGCTGCAATGGCACCCGTGGAAAGCTTAGGGGAATAGTCGAACTTTTCCATCTCGGGATAAGCAATAGTACCCATAGCTGCAGAAGTAGCAACTGATGAACCCGAAACAGCAGAAAAAGCCGCACAAGCTGCTATTGTTGCTGCACCTAATCCTCCGGGAAGCTTTCGAAGCCAGATTTCAAAAGTACCATAAAGCTTTCCTACCATACCGGTACTAGCGGCAAACCCCCCCATGATAATGAACATGGGAATAACCATGTAGGGATAGTGGCTGGCGGTTTGATATAACGTCCTTGCTACAACTGGTAACGCAGCACCAAGAGAAGCAATCTGCCATGTCCCTATAACTCCAACCAAAATCAAAGCCAGGGCTATAGGCATCCCCATAAACAACAGGACAAAAACAGCAATTACACCTATAATTCCTATTTCGATTGGACTCAATTTACATCTCCTCCCCACTTTGACCTGTGTCAGGCCATATCAGCTTACCAATGGCCGTGAATAAATCTATTACCAGCTCAAATAAGAGCAATAGCATACCTAGGGGCACCATAAGTCTAAAAGGAAACTGTTGAATTCTAAGGACATCTGATGTGGTATGCCCATAGTCAAATGTTGCCTGCCAGCCTATATATATTATCACTACAACTATTGCTACACTTAAAAAATAGGTGACAACCTCAAGAGCTCCCTGCACCCTAGTAGGCAGTCTTGAAGTAACCAAGGTCACTATAGGGTGCCCTTTAACCTGCTGAGTATAAGCAATCCCCAGCAGTATAACCACTGAAAGCATATAGCTCGATAGCTCAACTGCCCCCAGTATAGGCCGGTTGAAGATACCCCGGCCTATAACTGTGGCAGAAGTCAATAACATCATAGGAAGAAGAATCAGCATACTAACTGTACACACGCTGTATGTTATTTTTTGCATGATGTTTTTAGCTTTGTACATCCATGTCATACCTCTGCATCCTTTCTTCCATTATTTTATCTCCTTTAGTCTATTCATCTAGATCTATTTATCTGTATTCTTCAACATCGTCTTCCCATTCTTCAGGGAAAGCCGGAAAGTCTATATCATGCTTTTCAAGCTCTGCCTTGTATCTCAAGAGAGCTTCTCTTCCTGGAAGTCCATCCTCTTCTAAATTGTCCACCCAATCTGTCACAACTTCCTCTTCAAACCTTTCATGCCAGCGTTCCGCTTCATCTTCAGGAAGTTGATAAAATTCTATTCCATCTCCCATGTCAGGTAGCTCATCTATGGTATCATCTATGGCAGCTTCACTTAATCCACCGGTCAATTCATATGGGTTTTCGGTCACTTCTTCAACAATTTCTTTTTGATCTTCTGATAGTGAGTCCCAGGTATTTTGATTCATAACTACCCCTTCAGTAACACAGCCAAAATCAGTAACAACAGCATGGTCTGCAACTTCATACAGGGAAAAAGCTTGAACTAACTGTGGGCAGGTAACGATTCCGTCAATATCTCCGGTTTCCATCTGCATGTAGACATCTCCCAGTGCCATAAAAACAGGTTCTGCTCCCAAAGCTTCGATCATATAAGTTTGTAGTCCACCTGGAGTCCTGAGTCTCATTCCATCTAGATCCTCTATTGTTTCTACAGGTTCCGTGGTCCAAATAAAAGAAGAAACACAACCGTTAAGATGAAGAAGCTCTACATCATGATCTTCAAAGTCTTGATAAAGGATTTGATCATACATCTCATTTCCGATCTCAACCGCTACATCCTTACCCCTAATTGCTGCTGGCATGGAAAGCACATCACTGAGGGGAAATCTATCCGGCGTCCAGGTTGCTGTAAAATAACCAAAATCAGACAGCCCATCAGCTACGATGTCAAAATGCTCTTCCCCATCTCCTAATGCTCCTCCATAATAAGTGCTAGTTGATATAGCACCATCACTTTTCGCTTCTAATTCTTCCAACATGGGAGCCCACACGTTTTGTACTTCTCTACCTTCCGGCACATGCCAGGTACTAAATCCTAAATCCACTTCCCCCTCTACCTCTACATCATCATCTGCATCAGGGTCTTCTTCAACTTCTTCACCACATCCTACAAGGCCAAATACAAGGACAAGAGCCAGTCCAAATAAACTAATAATCTTTAAAAAACTCTTGAAATTTCCCCCTACAATTTTTTCCATTAAGTTTACCTCCTTAAATTTAATTAATTTATATTAAGTTAAACTTTTAAACCAGGCTCTTTGGAAATTTCCTTCACTATTTCCAGCAAGTAGTTAATGCATTCTTTTTGTTTTTCTTCATCAATTCGAAACTTCGGACCTACGACAGATAAGCTGGCAATCACATTACCTTCAGCATCTTTAATAGGTGCTGCAATTGCTAGTACACCTTCTACGTGCTCACTACAGGAAATGGAATAGCCTTTTTCCCGAATCTCTTGGAGATCCTCTTTTAATCTTTTAGGATCAGTAACTGTGTTTGATGTCAACTTGGGTAACCCTTGAGCAATAATTTCATCTATATACTCCTCGGAAAGATGAGCAAGAAGGACTTTTCTAGAAGCTCCTCCATGTAGGTATTCACGGCTTCCTATAGGCGGAAGGTAGGTGAGGATATTATTAGGATCAATCCTCTCAATACAGATCCCCCAATCACCCTCCAAAATCTGCAGACAGGTAGTCTCACCTGTAAGTTCCTTTAACTTTCTCATATAGGGCATCACAATATCTCGAAGTTCAAATTGTTTTTTGGCCAGATAAGCAAGTTCCATTACTTTAAACCCCAGCTGATATTTCTTAGAGTATTCGTCTTGTTTTACAAATCCTGCCGCTTCTAATGCATGTAGATGACGAAGGACATTTGCTTTGGGCACCCCTGACAACTTAACAAATTCTGATAACCCGATTTTTTGCCTTTCCATTGAAAACAGTTCCAAAAGTTCCAAAGCCGCCATCACGGTTTTCGTTGGTTGTATTGAACTCTCTGATTTTGGCTCATGGGTATTTTTCATTGAAACCACCACTTTTTTTAAAGTTTAAATCCACCGAGTACAAACGGTCTTTTCATCCATAAACATTCTCATAGAAGCCATCCTAGATTTGCTAGTTCCCACAAAGGAATCCCTTCGAGAGCCCAAGGGAAAGAAAGCAAAGGGTTGAGGCACGCCAAGATTAACTCCTACATTTCCTACATTTACTTCTTTAGTAAACTTGCGGGCATATTTGCCATTATTTGTGAATATACAGGCTGAATGCCCCATATATGTTTTGGTGTTGATCCAGTCAATTGCTTGGTCCAAACTTTCCCCTTTAATTAGACCAGCCACGGGTCCAAAAGCTTCTTCCTTGGCCGTTTCCATATCCACATGGACATCTTCAAGGATAGTTGGTGCTAAAAAGTTGTCATTTGGATAGCCTTTTACATCTACATCCCTTCCGTCTAGAACCATTTTCGCCCCTTCATTTAGGGCATCATCAATCCATTGTACCACCTTGTCTTTACCAGCTTTAGTCGCCATGGGACCAAGATCTGTTTCTTTATCCAAACCATATCCAAGTTTCACTCCAGAAGCTACTTCTTTCAACTTTTTCTTAACTTCTTCATATATATCTCCTAATATTATGATGTTGTCCGAGCCAAGACAGCGCTGTCCTCCCATACCAAAGCAAGATCTCAGTAGCCACTGCGCAACTTCATCTACGTTGGCATCTGGCATTATGACCACGTGGTTTTTACCATTGCCGTTAATGGAGGAGGTTTTTCTGAGTTTTCCACAAAGTTCAAAAAGCTCATGCCCTACATTATTGGAACCTATAAACCCTACTCCTTTTATCTCCGGCTCTTTCAGTATTTTGTTGTTTATTTCCCTGCCACCATGCACCATGTTGATGACACCTGGCGGGAATCCAACTTCCTCTGCTGCTTTACAGACATATTCAGCGGCAACAGGATCCTGACTGCTAGGGCTTACCACCACAGGACAGCCCGCTCCCAGGGCGTAAGGGACAAAGGAAGACCATGCATGCATGGGTATGTTACCAGGTGTAATAATCAAAAAAGGACCTAAAGGTTCCCAGTGAAGGTACTGATCAATTCCTCTAGCTAACTGCATCATACTTTCATTCTGTTTGGCCATTCCATAAAGGGCTGAACATGCTGATTCAATGTTTTCTATCACCCTTCTAACCGATCCCTCAGATTCTCCAATGGTACGACCGTGGTCTTGAGTTAGCACCCTAGTCAGTTCATCAAAGTTTTCTTCAAACTTTGCTCTCATATCGAATAGTAAGGCCGCCCTATCCCTCATGGGATAATCTTGCCAGGTCAAAAAAGCATCCGCAGCAGCTTGTACTGCTTCTCTAGCTTCATCATCACTAGCCCTATAAAGTTCGGAAATCACCTCCCCGGTAGCGGGATTAGTGTTCTCTTTTACATCACCAGATTTTGGCTCTACCCATTCACCTCCAATATAATGTTTATTCTTACCATAGTGTTTTTTAACTTCTGGTAACAGTGACATTTTATTAGTTCTCCTTTCTTGAATTTATTTTATAGCTGTTATTAAGTTATTACCAACTTGAAATATTACAGTTAAATTTGCCAACAAAACCTAAATTATAATTTGGTTCATATATAGAACCCACGGTTCACTTTCCGTTTGTTTGATTATAGTTCTAAATGCCTTTAATGTCAAGAATATTACAAATATTCCATGTTTTTACCTATTGCCCCTAAATTATATTGTTGCCTATATCAATAACTTAATCTTCACTAGTTCATTATTCAAACCATCGGTTTGTCTTATTTTAAGAAAATTTTAAGCTTTCAAAATAAAATCTGTCAAATCTCATAGTTTGCGTTTTTTGTCGATATTTGTCTTAAACTTCTACTAGCTCTTGTAAATACTCAAAAATTCTCAATTATAACAACATATAAATTAACTTGCTAAAATCTAGAAGCCTATCCCTGTAAAAGCTAAAAAGGAGCCCCGAAAAGATGCAGCTATTAAACATCTTCTTCAGGACTCCTTCGCCCTATTTCGACATCATCAAATATTTTGAACCAGAGGTTCGCCTATTTGAATTGATTATATATTAAATTATAAGAAAGGTCAAATTTACTTTACCGCGAAAACTATAAAATTATTTACTAACTTCCCATATCCTCTGTTTTTAGCAAATTGACACAGGATGTGCCTTTAATTTGAAAGCATTACCTTTCTCGGCAACAATTCTTAGATGTATTAATAAATACTATTACTATCGGAATATACTGCAGTAGCGAAATTAAATGTAAGTTTGACATATTTAGTTTAGTTGTATAGGATTAAACAAAGTTTATATCCAAAAGGAGGTCATTTAGATGCTCTGAAACCCTAAAATCACAATACCACTGTTAGTGGTTGTAATTCTCTATCTAGTATTTAGCAATTTATAATCCATAGGATTAAAGGATAATATGAACCTTTAATATTATCTTTTTTTGACTAAATTCTTAATTTCCCTCATATAACGTTCTCTTTCTAAAAAAAAGATATCGTTATGTCCAGCCCTTGGAACAGTGAAAATCCGTTTGTCTTTCGAAGCTAGGAGTTCATATATTTCTTCCCCCTGTTCAAGGGGGACTATTTGATCTCTTTCTCCGTGAAAAATTAAAGCAGGTAGGCTGATTTTTTTTACCATCTCTTTAGCTTCTTTTTCTAAATGACTGAGATCGCCAGGCGAAGGTAATCCCAGGTGGTTTATAAGTTTGACTATGCTTACAAATCCGCTTTCAATAATTATCCCTTTCAATTCATCAAAGTGGCTTTGGGCAAGGTATAAAGCTGGCATACTCCCTAATGATCTGCCCATAACCCATATCCCGGTGGAACCAAGGTTTTTCTGATTAATTTTATCTTTCACAGCTTCTAAAATCACAGGAGCATCATTGATAACATTGCTAAAATTAGGATAACCATTACTGCTACCATAGCCTCTATAATCTGCAACTACAAGATTTATGCCTTCTTTGTTATAATATGGTGCAATCTCATTATAATCGCTTACGACTTCACCATTGCCGTGAAAATATAATATCCAAGGGCCTTTTTGCCTTTGTCCCTGATAAAAGCGACAGTGAACCACTACACCTTTTTCAACATCTACCATAAGATCGAAAGCATTTTCTGGCGGAGAAACAAAGTAGTCCCTGGGGTAAAAAAGGTGATTCAATAAGTTTGAATTATCAATGACAGAGTAATCCATATTAAGCAAAACCCTCCTATAGTTATATTAGACTTAAACAATTTGTAAGTTTCCATTTCTTTGATTATACCATTTCAGTTATTATTCATCCACTAGCACAATACCAAAATGTTAATACTTGTAAAGCCAAATCAAAAGTTCGCTTATGGTAGTAAATCAGTTGATATCATACCTATATTGTCCTATAATAATGATTAACATATCAACGACAATCTTTATTGTATAAGGGGTGAATATAAATTGGATGAGATTTTAGAAGGTATAAAACAAGCGATAAAAGACGAACAGCAAGCCCAAAAACACTACCAGGCTTTAGCTGAAAAAACGGACGATCCAAAGGTAAAAGGCATGTTTGAACAAATGAAAAGAGATGAAGAAGAACACGAAAGAATCCTTCGTTCTAGATATGAGTCCCTTTCCAAGCTGTACGAGAAATAATCCCATGATTTTATAGCATCACAAAAGAAGTTTTGAAAGAATGACTTCAGCATAAATCCGGGCCCCTTGCTTGTTAATATGTACTCCATCCAGGGTAAGAAAAAAAGTTCCGGTTGTATCACCTACAAGCCCTGTAGAAGGCGGGTTTAAAAAAGTGGAAACCAGCTCCTTTTTTATAACTTCAGCTTGTTTTTCTTGGAGGATGTTATCAAATGCTTCCCCCACGTCAGCCACTTTATAGCCAAAAGCTTCTACCTGTTTTTTAATTATCTCATTGAATGCTTTTCTTTTATGATTTAAGTCTGAGTTTAAATCTTCCCCCAAACAACTCAAGGTGGTCATTATTACTTCCCCTCCATGATTATCTTTCAAAAATTGGAGGGTATTTTTAAGCTTGGTTTCAAACCCTTCTTCTGAAGGTTCGGGGATCAACCCTTCTTCCTTAAGCATTTGAACCCCTCTTTTCCAGGTAGGATCATTTTCTTCCAAATAGGGCAACACTATATCATTATGCCCGACCTCGATAACTACTATATCATATCTTTCTCCCCTAGAAAAAAGATCTATCAACCTGGTCTTTACCCCTTCAAGGGTATCACCACCCAGGCCGTGATTATGAATCTTATAATCTGTATCCTCTAGTTTCCGGGAAATAATCTCCAAATAACTTTCTCCGGTATTTCCTTCCGTTATACTATCGCCTATAAACAATATATTTTTTTCCAAATTTATACCCCCTAATCATTCCTTGTTTCAATAAAATAATAAAAACAAAAAAGGTATTACAAGTTTTAATGTTACCAATCTAGCAAGGTGTAGCAAAGACACTTTTACCGGCTCGTAACCTTCCTGTAGTGCAAGTCCTGTCATAACTGTAAAGCCTCCTGGGGCGCTTGCAAGAAAGCACATAATAAAGTCCCACCCTGTCAATCTGAAGATCCCATAAGCAACCGCTAGGGAAGAGCCCATGGTAAAGATCAAAGAAAATGCCAGAGGTAGAATCAACTCACCCGAAACTATCAGCTCTAAAGTCTCAGGTTGCACCTGATCGCTGACCATCAAGCCAATCCCAACCAGCACCCACTTTAATGCCCTGTCAGGTGGTGTCTCTACAGGAAACCTAAAATACTGAACAAATATTATAAACAAGAGACCTCCTACTAGACCTCCGGCAGGAACACCTAAAAACAATAAAAAACCTCCGAAAATACCTGCCATTATCAAAGTCAAAATTATTTTCAGCAGGTGGAGGACAAAGTTTTTCCGCTCCTTGTTGTTTGCAGCTAATTCACTATTATTTTCCACCTGGTTTTTGTTAACATCATGGTCTTTGATACTTTTTTCTTCCTGGTCAGAGCTAAGCCCATCATTCAAACTATCACTTGTCCTGTAATATTTAAAAATCAACGGAAACACCGTTATTGTGGCAAACATCCTAATGACATGAAATAATACCACAGTTACCGAGTCAGCTTGAGTATCGTGAGCCAAAATCGTCATTTCAGGCAAACCGCCTATACTTGAACTGAGGATTCCAGTAGTAACATCAAGAGGACTTATGAATGCAATTATCAGCCCAAACACCAATGCCAGGCTTAAGGCCCAACTAGATATCAGGGTAGCAGGTAAGGCCAAGCTTTTTAGAGTGCCTATAGCATCCCTGTCCAGTTTAGAACCAACTATAACCCCTAGAATTATCTGCAGAAATATGATTACAGATCCAGGGAGGTATGGGAGATCAAAACCCAGTATCCTCATACCCCCCACCAAAATCACTCCTCCTAGCACTGGTGCAGCAGGAAGTCGCATTATTTCTCCCAAGAACCAGCCTATCAATCCCAAAGAATAGAGCAATGCTAAATCAACTGCTACATTAGCTACATTCATCGTTATACTTGCCATGGATTTAAGCTCCTTTGACTATATCGATTATATTTTCAGGGGTATTGGCTATATAGTCAGGCCCTTTATTCATCACGTTTTCTCTGGAATCGTAGCCCCACTCCACCCAGATAACCTTTACCCCAATTTTTTTACAGGCAACAACATCTCTTTTTTCATCTCCAACGTAAATCACCTGGGGTTTTTCCAACTTATTCGACTTTAAATACTTTTTTATGGTTTTATCCTTACCAAAAAAGTGTGTAGCTGAAATAACTTCATCAATGTAATCTATCCCATTATTTTTTAAAAATTCCCTGATATTTTTTTCTGAGTTGGATGATATTATTGAAAGCTGATATCCACTGGCTCTAAGCTCATCTAACACTTCCTTGACACCATCAAAAAATTTAACTTTTTTTAAGTTGTTATTGTACAACCTATTAAAATCTGCTACTATTGTGGGTATTTTTCTTAAGGGAAAGTTAACATATCTAGACCGCTCAATGACGGACATATTTCTGAGCAATTCTATTTCTTCCCTGTTTATGGGATTAAATTTGTATTTACTGGACAATTCGTTAAACACAGAAAGCAAAACATCAGTAGAATCTACCATGGTTCCATCAAAATCAAAGATTATATGTTTAAACATCTAATGATCCTCCAGGTATATAATAGACTCAGGGTAAGAAGTCAAGGTTTCTAGGCCATCCTCTTTAACCACAACCGTGTTTTCAAGACCCACTACACCTTCTCCGGGGAAAAACATCTTGGGCTCAAGGGCAAAAACCATTCCCTCTTCCAAGGGTTGATCAAATTTGCCGGCTATCACCGGAAGTTCGTCTAACTCTAAACCTACACCGTGACCGATAAAGAGAGTTTTGTCCTCGCCATATCCCATGAAATGAGCTTCAAAACCTTCACTCTCTGCTACTTCAAAAGCAAGGTTATAGATTAAACTCCAGTGAATTCCCGATTGGGCTGTTTTTTTAACCTCTTCCATTATAGTTCGAGTCACTTCGTATGCTGTTTCCATTTTATCGGGCAATTTACCTATACAAAAGATCCTGGCTTGGTCAGCAATATAACCTTTGCTAGCAGAAGCATGATCAACCATCACAGGTTCATCTTTTTTTATTTGCTTCCATCCCGCTCCCTGGGGATAAGCAGGAGAAAGGCCCCTGCCTCCTGTAGGGCTTTGAACAAAACTGGGATAGGTCAAGTTTTCCCCTGCCATCAAATGACCATAAAATATCTTTTGGTTAAATCCCCTCATAGGAACGTCACCTTGATGGCCGTTTTTCCTGAAGACAGCTTCAAGATTAGCTGATAATTCTACCTCACTAATCCCTACTTTTAAATATTCCTTGACAGCATCAAACATTTTATTGTGAATCAAGGCAGCCTCACGAATCAATTCTACTTCATAGGGGCTTTTTATCGCCCTGATAAAACTTATTTCTTTTGATATATCAGCGAGATTATAGTTCGACAGCAGTTTTTCATAACTGAAATATTGCCCAGCGGGTAAAATGTCTAGCTCCATACCAATAACTTTGTTTTTGTTTGAGCTGCCACTGCCTTCGGCTAATAAATCCTCAATAACTGGGGCAATTGATTTAAACCCTTTCTGAGGATGTATCTCCTCTAGCATTGATTCTTCCTTAGCCCTTTCAAAACTCTTTCTAACCAAGTAAACAGGTTCTCCTTTCACAGGGATCAGCAGATGTCCACTTTGACAACTTCCGGCAAAATAAAACAGATTTGTATTTCCTACTATAACAGCTAAGTCAATTCCCTGGTTTTTCATCATATCTTGAAGTTTATTTTTTCGAGAATTTAGCTCTTGTTTGGGAACTAATTCCATAATCATTTCCACCTCCCAAATCCTTTTGTATATCCTCTATTCTATCATTATTTATTTTCTATTTAAAAGCAAATACCTGCAAATAAAACCAATATAAAATATGCAAAGATCAATAAATTTTTGATACAATGGTTTATCAGATAGATAAAAGAAGGTGACATCTTTCATGGCCAATTTAGAAAAAAACACAAAATCCAGTAAAGAAGTAATCATAAAGCTTTCTAAATATATATTAGCCCACTGGCACCTTTTTCTTAGTGCCCTTATTTTTCTAATCTTCTCTGTACTCTTAAGTTTGATCCCTCCCTGGCTCATTCAATATGGAATAGACAATATTATAGTCGCAGGCAATAAAGACCTTTTACTAATTTTTACTTTTACAATTATAGGAATAAGCCTGATCAAAGGCATTATAGACTTTATCCAGAGATATTTGGCAGAGCTTGCTACTCAAAGGGTCATCCATAGATTAAGGTCTGACCTGTATCAAAATTTAACCAGGCTATCATTTTATTTCTTTGATGAGAGCAAGGCTGGCGATATAATTTCTCGGATAACTTCTGATACAGAAACTTTGAGAAGGTTTTTTTCTTTTGTCTCCATAAATATCATAGCCAATTTAGCTACTATAGTCGGGATATTAGTAATACTTTTAACTTGGAGCTATGAACTAGCTGTACTGTATCTCATTATGCTTCCTTTGATGTTTCACGCCATGAAAAAGTATTCAACGCAGGTAAGTCCTATGTACAAAAAAGCCCGGTTAAGTCTCGCCGGTCTAACGGAAAACGTACAGGAATCCATCTCAAAAATTGAAACTGTAAAGCTCCTCGGCGGGGAAGAAAATGAAAAAAGCCTCTTTGATCAAGAAAATATCGACTACAGAAATACCAATATTAAGGCCGCCAAATCAACAGCTTTTTGGATGCCCTATGTTGATTTTCTCTTAGGAGCAGCTACTTCTTTGGTTATTCTGTTCGGAGGCTGGTTAACCATCCAGGGTGAGATTTCTATTGGAATCTTGCTGGGATTTACAAGCTACTTGGCTATCCTAACAAGGCCCATTAGACAAACAGGAATGATGATGAACTTGGTTTTTAGAGCCATCGCAGGTGGTGAGAGGATTTTTGAACTTTTAGAAAAAGAGCCGGAAATAAAGGACAAACCAGGAGCTTTTTCATTACCACCGATAAAAGGTGAAGTAGAATACCGAAATGTTTCCTTTTATTATTCGCTGGAAAAGGAAATTCTAAAAAACATTGAGTTCACGGTCAAACCAGGCCAAACAGTAGCTATCGTCGGTCCAACAGGAGCTGGGAAAACCTCCCTTGTTCATCTGCTCCCTAGATTTTATGACCCTACGGAAGGCAAGGTATTAATCGATGGCCATGATATTAAAAACGTCAAAGTATCAAGCCTTCGGAACCAAATCGGAATAATAATGCAGCACGACATGTTATTTTCTACCTCAATCAGGGAAAACATTTCATATGGTAAACCAGGCGCCAGTGATGAGGAAGTTATCCAGTGCGCCAAATTAGCCAGGATCCACGAATTTATCATGTCTTTACCCCATGGTTACGATACCTATGTAGGTGAAAAAGGGGTTAAACTTTCAGGTGGAGAGATCCAGAGAATAATGATCGCCAGGCTGCTCCTTCAAGACCCAGGCCTGATAATAATGGATGAGTCCACCTCTAATCTAGACGAAAAGGTTGAATTTGAAATTCAAGAAGCATTAAAAGAACTATTCAAAAATCGCACAGTATTTGTTATAGCCCATCGACTTTGGACAATAAAAGAAGCCGATAAGATTTTAGTGATCTACAACGGTTCTTTAGCAGAGACAGGAGCTCATTCAGAGCTTATAAACTCTGAATCAAGTCTATATAAAAAAATGTTAACAGATATTGAGGTGTAAGTATGCGAGGTGGATTCAAAGATTTTGTAAGATCTAATAAAAATGCCAGTGATGACAAAGAAGTCAAAAAGCTTCTAGGGCCTAATCTCAAACTGATAAAAGAATACTTGACGTCCCATGTTTACAAGCTGATCATAGCAATATCCGCCACTTTGCTTGTTTCCATCAGTGCTTTGATAGGCCCCTATTTAATCAAAATAGCCATTGATGATTATATAATCCCGGGTGATTTCCCCGGTCTGATTTTGATTTCAATATTAATCTTTCTATCCTATGGCCTCTCTTGGTTTTCAACTTTCTGGCAGACCTATCTGGCAGAATGGATTGGTCAAGATATAATTTCATCCATACGTCAGGACCTTTTTTATCACATTCAAGACTTAAACTTGACTTTTTTCAATAATCGGCGAACCGGTGATATAATGTCTAGAATCACCCATGATGTAAATACTTTGACTGAACTGATCACAGGCGGATTTATCCACTTTATAAGTGATTTTTTCACATTATTTGCAATATTTGCCATAATGTTCTGGATGGATCCTACCCTCAGCTTGATAGTATTTATTCTTCTACCACTGGTGATGCTTATTTTTTGGCTCCTGGGCAAAAAAATGCGAGATGCTTATCATAATGTTAGAGAGGAAATGGCCAGGTTGAACACAGACATAGAAGAAAATGTTTCGGGAATCAGAACAGTCAAAGCGTTAAACAGAGAAAAGTTAAACCAAGAAAACTTTCAGCAGATCAGTTTAAACAACCTGGAAGCAAACCTTCGAGCCGTCAGTATCTTTTCCCTGTTTTTCCCTGCAATGAATTTTAGCAGGGTCCTGGGAGAGGCCCTTGTACTGGGCTATGGAGGAATACAAGTGATTGAGGGTAGTATGACCATAGGGGTCCTGGCAGCTTTTTTAGGCTATGTCAGAAGATTTTTTAGGCCGATAATGGATTTAAGCCAGGTGTATAACACCTATCAATCAGCAGGTGCTGCCCTAGACAGGATCAATGAATACTTGAAGATTCCAGGCGAAAACCAGGTTCAGGAAAAAGCTCCCTTCAATATCGAACAAATTCGAGGGAGCATCCAATTTGAAAATGTCAATTTCTCTTATGACAACAGTAAGATATTGGAAAGTTTTGGCCTTTATATTCCTGCTAAAAACACAACAGCTCTAGTTGGAGCCTCCGGTGCGGGTAAGAGCACAGTTATAAATCTTTTGACCAGGTTATATGAACCTGATAAAGGAAGTGTGATGATAGACGAAGTAGATGTGAGAAATATCCCCCCAAAAAGACTAAGATCCGTGATAGGGGTCGTATCCCAAAATGTTCAAATGTTTAACCGCACCATTGAAGACAACATAAAATACGGTAGTTTTCAAGCAACTTCTGAAAAAATAAGAGAAGCAGCAAAAAAAACCCATGCTCATGAATTCATTAAAGACTTGCCAGATGGCTATAATTCTTTGATTGGAAATGAAGGGATAAAGCTTTCAGGAGGCCAAAGACAGCTCATTTCCCTAACCAGGGTGATCCTTAAAGATCCAAAGATTCTTGTCTTTGACGAACCAACTTCAAATGTAGACACTCATACAGAAAGTTTAATAATAAATGCTATAGAAAAGCTATTGAAAGAGAAAACAATAATTTTGATCTCTCATCGGCTATCTACCATAAAAGCAGCTGACGAAATAGTGTTTATGTCAAAGGGCAAAATACTCAACCAGGGAACTCATTCAGAACTATTAAAAAATACCCCAAGTTACAGGGAATTGTTCAAGCATAGTGAAATTGTCTAACGGTTTAAAAAAATATTACCATAGATGATATTCTCATAAAGTAATGCAAAAACAGCACCTACCACCTTCCATACCACAATCATGGTAGACAACTAATAGATTTAAAGTTATTATGGTTATTGTAAGCAAACTATGATTTCTTTTTTTAATATTTCTTTGTCTAAATACTCTCAATCCCATTAGATCACATCACCAGTTAAAAATTTTTTAGGTATATGAAAAATGCTTATTAACTATATGCCAAAGTCCTTTTCCGCTAATCATAAACAAAGAAGCAAAGCCGGGAGGTAGAATTTATGTGGGTATTTTTTGTAGCTATGATGATATTGGTTTTTATTTGCTGGACAGTTCTTGTAACCTATAATTTACATACATTGGATAAAAGAGTACAAGAACTAGAAGCCTTACTAGAAAACTTAAATAGAGAAATTGTAAAAAATTCGAAAGAGAAATCCCAGGACAAAACCCAGGAAGAAAATGAGTAAGGTTTGACAAAACTTTATTGTAAGGATAAAATTGATTTGATAAATTACATATGAATAAATATTAATGGGAGGGTAAAATAAATAATGGAACCAATCAATATACTGAAAGCCCTTGCTGATGAAACCAGGTTACGGATACTTCACTTGTTAAACAAGTACGATCTCTGTGTCTGCGAAATTAAAACCCTTCTAAACCTAAATCAGTCCAATGTATCAAGACATTTAAATAGACTTACCTCTGTTAATATCTTGGAATACTATAAGGTATCTAAATATGTTTATTATAAAATCTCTGATGAAATAATTACAAAATATCCTTTTATCCATGAAGTAATAACAGAACATGCCAAGAAGATCTCACATTTCAATGACGATTACAATAGAATGATCAAGTACAAGCAAGGTGGTTATACCTGTGATGACCTCATGGAAGGCAAGGTATGCTTCCAAGCAATTGATCAACATTAAAACAAAAAGTAAAAAGCTCACCGCTAAAAAACTTTTGTGTTAAGCAGTGAGCTTTTCTTACATTATTTTATTTAATTATTGTTCAGAACTTTCCTGTTGCTGTCTTTCAATCTCTTTGATGATCTGATTTGGGGCTATACCACCATAAAATCTCATCACTCCACCCACTGATACCAGGGGTAAAGTATATCCATCTTCCAAAAATTCCTTCACTTCAGAGATCATTTCATGCTCTTCTTCCCTCAAGTCAACAAAGTTTACCTCAACTTTATCATCCATTCCCTGTTCAGCAAAAAACTTTTTTAACGATACAGTCTCTTCATCCATGGTAGGCGTATCATTGCAGCCGCCGTTTCCACAGTCACATGCCGCCTCTTCCGGAGCTTTACCCTTAACACCAAAAATCTCCACATTTATCTTTTCACTCACCAATACTTCACCTCCCAAAATTCTTCAGCTAAAATTAGATATACTGAATCTTTAAATTCCTTTAATTCATAAACTATTATATATCATTTAAGGTATCTCAAAAAGAGCTAAAACCAAATTTTAATTATTAATTTGCCAAAAGTAAAAATAAATAGCAGGAAATGTCTGTATCTTTTAGAATTTATTTATTACAATGAAATTGGAGGTGTTTTGATATGAAGCTAAAACAATACTTTTCTTTAATAATTATTTTTTCTTTTTTATTGTCCTCATTTACTTTCTATGGTTCATCTGAAGCCTTTATTTGCAGTAATAAATTTACAAATGAGGCTTTTGCTCAGGAAAATAATGAAACAACTGAAGAAGACAACAATAATAATGCTGATAAAAATAATGATAAGGTGGGGGAGGCAAATAATGAGGGAGAAGATCAGGGTGGCGCTTTGATAATGTACATCGTCCTGGCCGTATTATTAATCGGGTCATTTCTTATCAGGTTAATATATTATAACAGTAAAAGGTAGACTTTAAGAACATTGAAAGGAAGATAGAAACATTGAGCATTTACTCTATTACCCTATCGGGTATTTTAATCTTAAACATCAGTTTTATATTTTTTTTAATTTTTTTTGACAGAAAAGATCCTGCCTCGACATGGGCATGGATACTCATACTGAGCCTACTACCCGTGGTGGGCTTTATTCTTTATCTTTTTCTAGGGCTTACACCCCGAAAAAAAAGAATTTTCATGAACAAAGCCCAAAAAGACAGATTGAAAAAACAAAGCTTGATCAATGGAACTCCAGATTATCAAGTCTGGAAAGTCCCTGATGATTACCGTGATAAGGTCATTCAAATCAGTTTTGCCCATGAACAAATTGTATTTTCCAAAAATAATAAAATAGACTTGTTCATCAACGGCACCCAGAAATTCAGGAGTCTTTTTAAAGATATTAAAGAAGCTAAACATCACATTCATATAAATTATTATATCATTAGGAATGATAAATTGAGCAAGAGGTTGGTAAAAGTACTAACCAGAAAAGCAAAAGAGGGTGTAAAAGTACGAATATTATATGACAGTATTGGCGGCCGACAATTGCCAAAAAATTTTTTTGACGCTTTTTTAGCAGCAGGTGGACAAACAGCTAAGTTTTTCCCTTCTTTTTTAGACGCAAACAACAGAAATCACCGTAAAATAGTTGTAATAGATGGCAGAATCGGTTACACAGGTGGGTTCAACATAGGACAAGAATACATCGGGATGGATAAAAAATTCGGATTCTGGAGAGATACCCATGTGAAGATTACCGGGGAAGCTTCAAAGTCACTTCAGGAAAGGTTCTTGCTTGATTGGAATTTTGCTTCCAATGAGGACCTAATTTTACATGAGTTATACTACCCCAAGCTTCCATATTATGGTAGATCGGGGGTCCAAATAGTCTCCAGCGGGCCTGACAGTTCCTGGGAAGAGGTTAAGGCATTCTTTCTAAAAATGATATACATGGCAAATACATCCATTTATATCCAAACCCCTTATTTCATCCCTGATGAGAGTGTTTTAGAAGCTCTTAAAATAGCTTCCATATCTGGAATAGATGTAAGAATCATGGTTCCAAATAAACCCGATCATCTATTTGTATACTCAGCTAATAATTGTTACGGAGGACTAATGTTAAATGCTGGTGCCAGGTGGTATAAATATAGTAAAGGATTTTTACACAGCAAAATGATGGTAGTAGATAATAAAATAGCCTCAATCGGGACTTCTAATATGGATGTTAGAAGCTTTAAATTAAATTTTGAAATTAACTCTTTCATCTATGACCCTTACGTCGCAATTAAGTTAAAGAATATATTCATGAGGGACTTAAAAGATTCAACAGAAATAACCAAGGAAATCTATGCCAACAGGGGTATAAGCATGAAAGCGAGAGAATCTATTTCCCACCTCATATCACCCATTTTATAATAAAGCTCTCACTTCATTTCCACCGTTCATATCTTCCTTCATCATCTTGACAAAAGCCTCTGCCAGTCCGGGATCAAACTGGGTCCCGGCACAGCGTTCTATTTCATCTAGGGCCATAGCTTTTGAAATAGAATTTTTATATGATCTTCCATTGGTCATAACATCATAGGCATCGATAATTGCAATTATCCGTGCGAGGATTGGAATATCTTTACCGCCAATACCCTTTGGGTACCCCTTTCCATCCCACCTTTCGTGATGGGATAGGATGTCTTCAGCTACATATGCCAAGTTTTCTGAAGATCTTGTGATCCTCCAACCCACTTCTGGGTGTTCTTTGATCAATCTCCATTCATCTTCATTTAGTTTTCCAGGTTTTTTCAATACCTTCTCCGGGATGACAACTTTCCCAATGTCATGTAAGGTTGCTATCAAGGATAGCCTTTCTAGTTCCGTCTCAGAAAGCTGAAGCTTTTCGCCAAAACCAAAGCTAATATTTGTCATTCTCATAGCATGTTTTTCAGTTTCATCGCTTTTCTCCTTTAAATTTGCCAGCAGCGCATTGATAATATCCCTTTTGACATTTTCATTTTCATATAGTTTATTTTTATACATATCATCTTCTGCCCGTTTAAAGATACTCGCAAAAGACTCATCAGCTATTTTCTTTGTAGCATTTCCCAGGGCAAACTTAACCGGCACTGATTCTATGGTCCATTTCGAGGATTCTTTTTTTATTTTTTCTACAATATCTTCTGCACCTTCACTATTAGTCTCGGGAAATATCATCACGTACTCATCTCCACCCCAACGAAATAGGAAATTATCTTCTCCACAAACATTTTTAAGTAAATTGGCCGCACAGATTAACATCTTGTCCCCTACCTGGTGTCCAAAGGCATCATTAACCAATTTTAGACCATTGATATCCGCTATCAAAACGCTAATTGGAAGTTTATATCTATTATTATCTATTCTTTTGATTTCTTCTTCTAGAAAAGCCCGATTATAAAGACCTGTCAAGACATCTTGATAACTCAAGCGCCATATTTTCTCCTCTTGTTTCTTTCTTTCGGTTATATCTGTAATAATCGCCATCACTGTCAAGTTGCCCTGGTATGAAATGTTTAAAAATCTCATACTTAACCATTTTTCCCCAGAGGGTGTGCTAGTTTTAATCTCAAAGCTTTGTTGCTCCCCTGAATGACTCAACAATCCGGGCTCATGGATAATCTGTATAATTTCCTGGGGATAAGGGTTTGAGTTTGAGTTTGAGTTTGGTATCAGTTCTAACAATGGCTTATTTTGCAGCTCTTCATTATCCCTTTTTAAAATCCTCGCCAGGGCGAGGTTAGAATAAACTATTTTCCCCTCATGCAGTATACAAATCCCTGCATTACTGTTTTTTGATAGGATATTATACCTCTCTTCGGACTCGATTGAATAACTCCGTATCCTAAGTAAGTTTCTGATTCTTATTTCAAGTTCTTGCTTTTTTATGGGAATATCTATAAACTCATCAACTTCATCGAGTAAAGAATTAGAAACATAGCTGGTTTCTTCAGAAGACAAAAGAAGCAATATTGGCAAAAATAGCGGTTTTTCATTCTCTTTGATCTCTAAAATTTCTGCTCGATGATTTAAAAAATATTTATAGTCAACTATAATCAAGTCTTTATCGTAATCATAAAGCGCTTCATTGTTTTCTAAAACTACAACTTCATATTTTGTGCTGAGAAATTTTTCTAGTAATTCTTGATTTTTTTGATGCTTCATCAATAACATAATACTTCTCATTCAAATCAAGCTCCCTTAATCAACATTCTTAACATCGCTTCTGGCTTCATTCTCTTCTCTTATCAATTCCGGTTCCCCCGTCAGAACCTTATGAATCCCTTTTAATGGGGCCCCAACTTTTATTCCGTAATATCATGGACTTCATTTCAGGCCATATAGGAAAATTGATCAGGTGTATATTCTAAATCAGTATCGGAATATACTGCAGCAGTGAAGTTAAAGTGTATTTTCTTACTATTAAATATTAATAAAAGAAGGAATTTTCCTCCTGTGCATTGTATTAAAATACTAGTAGGAGAAAAAACTTTCTTCTCTTTATATTGTATTACTTCAACAAAAAAAGTCAAATTAGGGGTGTATTATGACAATTTTGTTAAATGTCGATCTTGAACAATTAAATATCGAGAAAAAATGCATTTCCCATTTAAGAAAGAATTTCCTTGGCGGGGTTGGGATCAACACAAAACTTTTATATGATCTCCTTCCTCATGGCACAGATCCTTTGGAGCCCGAAAATGTACTTATCTTTGGGGCCGGCTCCCTTGTGGGCTCAGGATTACCAACAGCTTGCCGAACAGAAGTCACCTCTAAGTCACCCCTAAGCGGTTTATTTGGAACTGCTAATGCCGGAGATAAATGGGGTACCAAACTGAGACGAGCCGGCATAGATAACATTGTAATAACAGGAAGATCTGAAAAGCCAGTTTACATAGTAATTGATAATGATGATATAGAATTAAAAAGTGCCGATGAGCTTTGGGGAATGGATTGTTATGAAACAACAAAAGAACTGCTTCATATCCACGGAAGTGACTTTTGCATAGCTTCTATAGGTCCGGCTGGAGAAAACCTGGTAAGGTTCGCCTCCATTCAAAATGATTATTACGGTGCTTGGGGCAGGACGGGAATAGGAGCAGTAATGGGCAGTAAAAACCTAAAGGCCATTGCAGTTAGAGGAAATAAAAAAATTGAAGCAGTTGATAAACAAACATTAAAACAGTTGAAAAAAGAAGCCCTCACAAGAATAAAAGAAGATCCAAGTTTTGGGCCCACTAGAAAATACGGCAGCATGATTACATCAGACCCTTTTAATCAACTCGGTGCTTTACCGGGGTTCAATTTCAAATCAGGATCTATATCAAACTGGGAAGAGACTCTAGGTAGAAAAGTCTTTGCAGAAAATTATAAAGAAAAAGATATGGCTTGTATTTCCTGTCCAGTAGCTTGCGCCCATTGGTCCAAGATTAAAGAATTCGAAACCAAGGGGCTTGAGATAACCTTTGCGATGGAGTTTGGGGCTAAGCTTGGGATAAGTAAAATCCCGGAGATATATAAATGTGTTGATGTTTGTAACAAGTATGGAATGGACGTTGTCTCCGCCGCAGGAACAGTGGCTTATTTGATCAGTTCATATAAAGAAGGCTTTTTCACCAAAAATGAGATTGGCTTTTCTGTGGATTTTGGAGATTTTGACGCAATTCACCGATTACTAAAATTAATCGGATCCAGACACGGTATAGGTGATTTGCTAGCTGAAGGTACAAAGCTAATTAGCAAAAAACATCCCGAAACCGCTAAGAACGCTTTTCATGTTAAGGGCATTGAATTGCCAGGGAGAGATCCCAGGGCCAAGATGGATGTTTGGTCTTTGGGGTACTTGACAAACACCAGGGGTGGAGATCATTTGAGAGCCCGCTCCCCTGTGGAAAGACTAAAAGGGAAGTTAAAGGATGACCTTACGGAAGAACTTGGAATCTCTTCTGAAGAAGTTGAAGGCTTAGATATCCCGGCAGAAGAAAAAGAAAAAATTTTTGGCAATCCACCCCAAGGGGTTAATATACCAGCCATGACTGTATACGCTGAAAACCTGATCACGATTATTAATTCTGTTGGATTTTGTATTCGTCCCCCAATCCTTCGAACTTTAGGACCTGATTATTATGCAAGGAGCATGAATGCTTTTTATGGGGATGATTTTACCGAACACGGTCTATATTCCGCTGCTAAAGAAATATACGATTTACAGCATCATTTTAACTCCCGGGAAGGAGGTCAGTTAAAATCCGAAGATTTCCTCTTTCCTGACAGCTTTTATAATGAGTCTTTAACTGCAAAAGAAAAAACACATCCTCCTTTAGATCCAAAGAAAATCGAAAGAATGATTAAAAAATACCTAGAATACAGAGACTTACATTAACTTTAACTTGGTACTACAACGAAAATTGCTAATCCATCACTACTTTATTTAAATTGCTTGCTAAATACCATAAGCGAACTTTTGATTTGGACGATTTTGCAA
>CAZCIZ010000029.1:0-26360 GCA_964498995.1 uncultured Clostridia bacterium
TTATTTTCATTACTGGTTGTGGTGTGAAAACCCAAACCATGAAAAGTTAGTAAGATATTAAACACTATGTTTGGAATTTTATAAAGCGTACCAGAATGCAAAATAAATTTGGATCTTGGGTTTTAATTTTGCTAATAGGTACGCTTTTTCATTATCAAATTTCTTAAATGGAGGTGAGCACCTGGTAGTATATCCAGGTATTAACTATGGAAGAGAGGGAAAAAGCAGTCTATCAAACTTTGGAAGAGCTGGGAATAGAATATGTAAAGTATTCTCACAAACCTGTATACACTATTGAAGAAGCAGAGAAGGAGCTAGAAGGTGTAGATATCGATCACTGTAAGAACCTTTTTTTGAGAAATCATAAGGGTAATAAACATTACTTAGTTGTCATGAGGGGCGATAAAAATGCAGATTTAAGTTATTTAGCACAAAAAATCGAGAGCACTAGACTTAGCTTTGCTTCTGAAAGAAGATTAAAGAAATATTTGGGATTAGACAAAGGTGCGGTATCTCCTTTTGGACTTATTAACGATACAGAGAATCATGTTGAAGTTATTGTGGACAAGGATATTGAGGCTGAAGAAAAAGTTATTTTTCATCCCAATGTGAATGATGCCAGTATAGCCATTGATCCAAAAGATCTAGCAAAATTTTTGGAGCAGAGTGGCAACAGATATCAGTACCTGGAAATTAGTTAATTAACACTACAGCGAAAAGTGTAAAATTTATCTGCTATAATTTTATAATTACTTCTTTAATTGCTTGCCAAATACCATAAGCGAACTTTTGATTTGGACGTTTTTGCAAATCTTTGTGAGCGTTGGTATTTGGCAAGGATTATAGCAAAATTTACAAATCATATTTATAAGTATTATAATTTTGGCTGTAGAGTTAAAATATTTATTAAGGAGGGTTAAAATGTTACAAAAAGTCAGTGGTATTTTTGTAACCTTAATGCAAAAGTACTTGCCGGCTCCATTTCTTTTTGCAATAATTTTAACATTTATTGTTTTCTTGATGGGGCTAGGCATGACTGATGCTGGTTTTATTGACATGATTGACTACTGGGGGCAAGGTTTTTGGAATTTATTAGCATTTGCTATGCAGATGAGTTTGATTCTTGTAACAGGACATGTTCTTGCAAATAGTCCTCCGGTAAAAGCAATTCTGAAAAATGGAGCAAGTATTCCCAAAAGCCCAGGACAAGCGATTGTTATAGTTACACTTGTTGCAACTCTAGCTTCCTGGGTACAATGGGGTTTTGGTCTTGTAATAGGTGCTCTATTTGCTAAAGAAGTTGCGAAGGTAGTTAAAGGGACGGATTATAGGCTTTTGATAGCAAGTGCTTATTCAGGCTTTTTAGTTTGGCATGCCGGTCTTGCAGGCTCAATTCCCCTTGCAATAGCTGGTGAAGGCCATGACTTCTACGATCTAATGGGAGTTATCAGTACAGCAGAGACGATTTTTAGTCCCATGAATTTAACCATTGTTATTGTTATGATAATTTTACTTCCTATTCTAAACAGGGCTATGCTACCTAAGGAGGAAGATGTAGTAGAAGTAGATCCTTCAATATTAGAAGAGGATGAAATTAGGGAGGAAAAAATAGAACTAAAAACTATTGCTGATAGAATAGAGAACAGCAGAGCAATAGCATATATAATCGGTATAATGGGCTTAATATTTGTTTACAGGCATTTTAGTGCTTTGGATGGGACGCTTGATCTAAATATTGTGAATTTTGCATTTCTTTTTTTAGGCCTGATCTTTCATGGTACACCGAAAAGTTATCTTAACGCTCTTCCTGAAGCTGCTAAAGCTGCTGGAGGTATAATCATTCAATTCCCCTTTTATGCTGGAATAATGGGCATGATGACTTCCTCTGGGCTTGCTGCTTTAATTTCACAGTGGTTAATTGGCCTTTCAACAGAAACCACATTTCCAATATTTTCGTTTTTAAGTGCAGGCATAGTTAACTTCTTTGTTCCTTCTGGCGGAGGACAATGGGCTGTACAAGCTCCTATTATGATTCCTGCATCATTGGAAATTGGAGTTGACTTAGCAAAGACTTCTATGGCTGTAGCTTGGGGCGATGCTTGGACTAATATGATTCAACCTTTCTGGGCTCTGCCTGCCCTTGGTATTGCAGGCCTAGGAGCAAGAGATATAATGGGTTTTTGTTTGATGGCTTTAATAATGTCAGGTATAGTAATTTGTGCAGGGTTGCTGATATTCTAACACCACAATAAATACACAAAGAGTAAAATTAACACACGGGGACTAACAATATTATAACTTAAAGTCCCCGTGATTAATTTTGCAATAAAAGCTAATTTTAGATAAAATTTTTATAGAGACTTGTGCAAGTTTTGAAAAATGTAAAAAAGATATATTTTTATTTATAACTAAAAGGAAGGTGAATTTAATGAGTAGAGAGGAATTGATCAATCTAGAAGAAGGTATGGGCAATCTCTTTATAAAACCCGGTGTAGATTCGTCAAGAGAAATTTACAAACAGAAATCAAGAAAAAAAGAACCAAAGTTAACAACTGTCAAAAAAGCTGTGAAAGATCTTATCCCTGATGGCTCATACCTAGGTGTAGGAGGATTTGGGACTAACAGAATTCCAACCGCCGTATATCATGAGATAGTACGACAAAAAAAGAAAAACTTAGGGTTATCTGGGCATACCTCCACACATGATGGTCAAATTTTGATGGCCGGGAAAGTTATCGATCGCTGTGATGTTGCATATGTGGTAGGACTTGAAGCTAGAGGTCTATCCAAAAGTGCCAGAGATGTTTTTGAAAAAGATGGGATTGATGTTACAGAATGGACCAATGCTTCCCTCGCCTGGAGATATAAGGCTGCTGCAATGGGGTTGCCCTTTTTACCTACCAGGGTGATGTTAGGTACTGATACCTTCAAATACAGTGGTGCTAAAGTCATGGAATGTCCTTTCACTGGACAAAAACTAGCTGCCGTGCCAGCACTTAATGTTGATGTAGCAGTAATTCACGTACACAAAGCCGATATATACGGAAACTGTCAAATTGAAGGTATAGAAGTTAGTGATACCGACCTGGTTAAGTCAGCTAAAAAGGTAATTGTAACCACTGAAGAGCTTGTACCTCATTCTCAAATCAGAAATGAGACGGATAAAGTTATGATACCGTATTTTCTAGTAGATGCTGTTATTGAAGTACCTTATGGTAGTTATCCAGGAAATATGGCATACAGATATTTTAGCGATGAAGATCACTTGAGCCTGTGGCTAAAGAAAGAACAAGAAGGGGAGATTAACTCCTTTCTTGAAGAGTATATTTACAATACAGAAGATTTTGATGAGTATCTTGAGAAGTGCGGTGGAATAAAAAGAATAAAGGAGCTTAGAAGGCAAGAAAACTTAATAGAAGATTTAGATGAGATAGAGGGGTTAGAAGAAGATTGATAAACCCTTTTAGCCTTTAATAAATTTATAAAATTTTGAGACAGGAGGGATAGATTTGTCAAGTAATAACGGGTATAACAAGATGGAACAAATGATAACCCTTGCTTCAAGGGCTTTAGAGGATAATAGTACAGTAGTTGTTGGTACTGGAGCTCCTTGTGCTGCAGCTATGTTGAGTCAATGGACTTCAGCGCCAAACCTGATAATAATGTTCGAGGCTGGAGGAATAGGTCCTCAACTTCCTACAATGCCTATTAGCGTGGGAGATTCTAGGACTTTTTATAAAGGAATTCAATCGACAAGCATGGCAGAAATTATGGAATACTGCCAGATGGGGATGGTTGATTATACCTTTTTAGGTGGTGCCCAGATAGACAAATATGGTAATTTAAACTCCACGATAATCGGAGATAACTTTTACAAACCAAAGGTAAGACTTCCAGGCAGCGGTGGAGCCAATGACCTTGCTTCCTTGGCATGGAATACCTTGGTCATGACACCTCAGGATACCAAGAGGTTTGTTGAAGATTTGGATTTCTTGACGACACCGGGATATTTAACCGGTAAAGGCAAAAGAGAAGAGGCAGGCTTGCCCAAAGGATCAGGACCGTTTAAAGTTATAACAGACCTTTGCGTAATGGGTTATAATAACGAAGAAAAGCGAATGCAAGTAGAAAGTGTGCATCCAGGAGTTACAGAAAAAGATATTCAAGAAAATACGGGCTTTGAGCTGCTTTGGAATGATGAATATAAAGAAAGTGAACCTCCAACTAAAGAAGAATTGGAATTATTGCGAAATAAAGTAGATCCCTATGGCTATATTATCGGACGAGGCTAATTTTACTAAAGGTGTGGATGCTATATGAATGATATTATCTGGAAAACAGGATTAGAACTAAGGGAAATGATCAAAAGTAAGGAGGTTTCACCTGTAGAGGTTGTAAAAACCCATTTAGACAGGCTAACCCAGGTAAATTCCAGGATAAATGCTGTAGTAAATATAATCGAAGAAGATGCATTAGATAAAGCAAAAGCTGCTGAAAAAGCTGTTTTAGACTCTTATGATGATAAAGACTCTACTACAAGTAATGGATTACCTCCCTTACTTGGAATCCCTGTAGTAATCAAAGATAATGTACCCACTAAAGGGATCAAAACAACTTATGGCTCTAAATTATTTAAAGATCATATTCCTGATAAAGATGCTATATTAGTTGAGCGTTTAAAAGCTGCTGGAGCCATCCCTATTGGCAAGACAAATTTACCAGAGTTTGGGTTGCTTGCTATTACTGACAATGTTTTATTTGGGGCTACCAAAAATCCCTGGGATCTTGATAAAACACCGGGTGGATCTAGTGGTGGATCTGCCGCTGCAGTGGTCGAAGGAATTGCTCCCCTTGCCACTGGCAATGACGTTGGTGGCTCAATTAGGATCCCTGCTTCTTATTGTGGTGTATTCGGAATCAAGCCCACCTATGGGCGTATACCTTTATATCCAAAACAACCTGGTTTTGAAGGAGTATTTCATGAAGGGCCGATTACAAGGACAGTTAAGGATGCTGCAGTAATGTTGGGCATTATGTCGGGACATGATAATAGAGATAGATCTGCTTTGCCCGGCATTATTCCCGACGATTACTATCTTAAAAACCTTGATGGAAAAATTGATGGATATAAAATTGCATATTGCGATAACCTAGGATATACCAAGGTTGACCCTGAAATAAAAGAAATGACACGAGAAAAAGCCAAGATTTTTGAAAAGCTAGGTTGTACAGTTGAGAAGATTGATTTAGATCTACCTGATATGTTGAGACATCTACAAAACATGACCATATCGGATTTTGTCTCTTCTATAGATGATCGTTTAGATGAGTGGAAGGAAGTTATGGATCCTAAATATGAAGGTTTTTTTAAAGTAGCCGAGAACATTACCGGAAAGGATATAAGCAAAGTTTATATTACCAAGGATTTATTATGGGAAAGAATAAGACAGGTTTTTGAGGGCTTTGACCTTTTGATAACTCCTACAACTTCAGTGGCCCCCTTTACTTATGAGGAAGGCAAAGGCCCTATAGGTCCTTCATCCATCGATGATGAAAAAGTTAATAGAATGGCCTGGATGGGCTTTAATTATCCCTTTAACTTTACAGGCCAGCCAGCTGCTTCGATAAACTGTGGATTTACTAAGGATAACCTTCCAGTAGGCTTACAAATTATCGGCAAACATTTTGATGAAGAGATTATTTTGAATGCTGCTTATGCTTTCGAATATGAGTTATCTAAATAAGTGATGTCTTATCCAATCTGTAGGGAGAGGAAATGATATATGAAAATAATATCTTGGAATGTAAACGGATTGAGGGCAAGTCTTAAAAAGGGATTTATGGATTATTTCAATGATCTTGATCCAGATATCTTTTGTGTCCAGGAAACCAAATTGCAGGAAGGACAGGTAGAACTTAATTTGGAAAAGCATTTTCAATACTGGAACTATGCAGTGCGAAAAGGGTATTCAGGAACTGCTGTCTTTACAAAGATTGAACCCCAGTCAGTAAAGTATGGACTAGGCATAGAAGAACATGACCAGGAAGGTAGAATGATAACCATTGAATTTGAAAACTTTTTCTTGGTGAATGTTTATACCCCAAATTCCGGTAGAGAACTTGTTAGGTTAGATTATAGAATGGAATGGGAAGATTCTTTTAGAGATTATCTTACTTCTCTCGACTCAAAAAAGCCAGTGATAATATGTGGAGACCTAAATGTTGCTCATAATGAAATAGACCTGGCTAATCCTGATTCTAATAGAAAAAACGCCGGTTTTACCGATCAAGAAAGGACAAAAATGACCACCCTTCTAGACTCTGGCTTTGTCGATACATTTAGATATTTCTATCCGGATTTAGAAGGTGCATATACATGGTGGTCGTATATGAGAAAAGCAAGGGAAAGAAATGTTGGCTGGAGAATTGACTATGTACTAACTTCGAAAAGATTTGTTGATAAAGTTACAGACTCAAATATATATTCGGATATTATGGGTAGCGATCATTGTCCTGTAGGTGTCAAGGTTTCAATTTAGTAATTTGCTCTTGTGCAAAATTTTAAATGATGTTACTATAATAAAAAAAAGGAGAGGTGTTTTAGATGGCACATAAGATTACTGAAGATTGCATTCAATGTGGAATGTGTGAAGATGAGTGTCCAGAAGAAGCGATCAGTGAAGGTGATGACATTTTTGTAATTGATCCTGAAAAGTGTAACGATTGTGGTGCTTGTGTTGAAGAGTGTCCCGAGGAAGCTATTGTAGAAGCTTAAGGGAGAAATTATGCGATAATTTTATAACATTAAAAGAGAGCCAAAGGCTCTCTTTTTTTTATAAATTGGGTTGTTGGTTAGTAAATTAAAAAATAAGTAATATATCTGAACAATATAAGAGGTCAATTACGTCTAAATAAGAGATACAATCTAACTTGGAGGGTTATAAATGACAAAAATTATAAAAACTAGCCTACTATGCTTTGCTATATTTGTCATCGCAACTGTTAACTCTAACGCAAGCGGAAATAATGATGACATAGAAGTTTACATCAATTTTGAAAAAATTACTTTTGGCGACCAAGAACCTTTTATTGATGATAATAGAGTTCAGATTCCTCTTAGATTTGTAAGTGAGGAACTTGGTGCTGATGTCAGCTGGAATGGAAATAATAATACCATTAAAATTGAGAAAGACCAAAAAATAATTGTTCTTGAAATTGGGAGCAAAAACTATGAGTTAAATGGTCTTAGTAATGACGATTACAGATTGGACACCGCTCCTAAAATCTTAAATTCAGGTAGGACTGTGGTACAATTAAGATTTATTTCCGAAATGTATGACAAAGAAGTAGATTGGCAAGAAGAATATAAGAAAGTGTTTATTTTTGATCCTGAAAAGATCAAGGCACCTGATGAAGTAGTAAATTTATATTGGGATGAATATGTGATAGAAGGAAGTAGAGAAAAAGCTGATGAATTGATAAAAGAAGGAAGAGCAGAAGAATTAGAATATATGATTATTGGAAGCGAAGATATTGATGATTTAGATGAATCAAACGACGAAATTTTAGAAAAGTATAGCCTTAAAGTCTTAAGTTATGATGTAAAAAATGATACCGCATTGGTGGATATTGAACTAACTAAGCCTGATTTTGAAGAGGTTATGGATAACTACCTTGAAAAAGCTTTGCCGGAGATAGAAGAGATGTTTGAAAATGAAGTAGAAGGGGAAAAGATTAACGAAAAATCAAATGAGTTTATGAAACAATTTATCAAAGAAGCTGACACCATAACCCATGAAGGAAAAGTCGAATTACACATGGTAGATGATAGTTGGAAAATTTATGATTTGATTTTGGATGAAATGAAAGAACGCTGGGAAGAGTTAGAAAAAAAGCTTATAGGCTAACTAAAAATGTTAACATAATTCAAATATAAGCACAGGTTTACCTAGATTATATGAAATGGGTAAACCTTCTTTATTTTGAATTTCAGTTTACCTTTTTGTTAAATGAAAAGATAATGAAGAGGAAAGTCAGGTGATTATTTAGTGATTAAAGATGAGAGGGTAGAGGTCCTTGTTAATAGCAATCCAGTCGCTAGAAGTTATGTTCTTTATTGGATGCAAGCTGCGAAGCGCACCAACTATAATCATGCCCTAGAATACGCAATTGATAAGGCAAATGAATTGGATTTACCCCTTATTGCTTATTTTGGCATTGATGAAAACTTCCCTGGAGGTAATTTGAGGCATTTTACTTTTATGTTGGAAGGATTAAAAGAAGTTGATAAAAATCTAAAAAGAAGAGGAATAGAGTTAGTTGTTATAAAAGCTACTCCGCCAGATGGAGCCGCTAAGCTCGCAGAAAATGCTGCTTTGACAGTAACAGATAAGGGCTATTTAAAAATAAACAAAACATGGAACAATAGGCTTGCCCAAAAAATCTCATGTCCATTACACGTAGTAGAGACAGAAACAATTATTCCTGTAGAAGTCCTTTCAAGTAAAGAAGAGTACGCAGCACATACAATCAGAAAGAAGGTTTATAAAAATATAGACGATTATTTGAAACCCCTTGAACCAAGAGTTTTGCTAAATAATTCAATAAGAATAGATTCTATTAGTCATATTAAAAAAGTTGATTTAAAAAGTTATTCTCCTGCTTCTATAGCTTTAGAATTAAATATAGATAAAAATATACCCCCCGTAAAGTTATATCAGGGAGGGGAAGAACATGCAGAAGAAAAATTGAATGATTTTTTATCTCAAAAAATAGATTACTATCCTGATAAACAAAACGATCCTTCTCTCTCAATTACATCTGACTTAAGCCCTTATTTACATTTTGGCCAGATTTCTCCCCTTTATGTAGCTCTAAAGACTAGGGAAAAGGCAAACGTTGATATCCAACATCCTTTTTTAGAGCAACTTATAGTTAGAAGAGAACTTGCAGTAAACTTTGTTTATTGGAACGAATATTATGATTCTATTAAATCTTTACCAAATTGGGCCTTAGAAACATTGTCAAAGCATGATAATGACTACAGAGAGTATTTGTACTCAAAGGATGAGCTAGAAAATTCTAGGACCCATGATGATTATTTCAATGCAGCTATGTCCGAGTTAAAACATACAGGTAAAATCCATAATTACATGAGAATGTATTGGGGGAAAAAGATAATTGAATGGACTAAAACACACCTCGAAGCTTATAATACACTGCTTGATTTAAATGACAGGTATGGTTTGGACGGTCGCGATCCAAACGGTTACACAAACATCTTATGGTGTTTTGGAAAACACGACCGCCCTTTTCAAGAAAGAAAAATCTTTGGAAAGGTACGCTATATGAGTGATAAAGCGTTAAAAAGAAATGGTAACCCTGACAAATATGTTTTAAAAATCAACAACATGATCTCAAATTCTTAAGTTATGCATAGTCCATACTTATCTTCCGTTCTTTGTGGTTTTCCCTAGATACGATGAATTCTCCCCTATTTAAATACATTGTACTTTTATCGAGTTTTAGTCGTTGAGTTGCATAGTTTGGAATGCTTCTTATATATCCTACACAAAAAATATCAACTTTACCCAATATACTGTCGGGGATTGTCTCTTCATCAAATTTTTCTGTTATAATAATCGTCTTTACAGGGTGATCTAATACTTTTTCGAGTACTTCTGTATTCTTAATATTTTCAGCATCTTCAAATATGACAAGATCTCCTTTTTCATCGATGTCTCCTAAAATATCATTACTTATATTTTCTGATTTCAGCCATTCAACCTTACCGTTAAACTGCTCTTTAATTTTGACGGCCAATTCCATCATATCCGAGTGGACATTACCAACTATACAAATATTGTTACTTTCTTCAAAGTTAACTTCTACCAATTGCCCTTTTTTGTCTATACCAAGTTTAATGCTCATTAATAACTCCCTCCCCTGTTAATATTTATGTAAGTTATAATTTACCAAATCTAACATCAATGCTAACATCAATGAATTTGCCCTGATTCAATATGAAGCAGACCATCACCTCCGTATACTATTTTCTTATCATATAACTATTATTTTTTTCAAGGTAATAATAGTTAATTAAAACCTTCATGATTGCAGCTATTGGAACCGAAATGATAAAACCTACGATCCCATATAAAGCACCTCCAATAGAGATAGCCATGACGATGGTAAAAGGTCTTAGATCAACGGCTTTCCCCAACAGTACTGGATAAAGAATAAAAGCATCAATACTTTGTATCACTATATACATTAATGCTACAATAACAGCAGTTTCTAAAGAATAGGATAAGGCTACAATGATTGCAGGTATCGCTGCTATATAAGGACCTATATAAACAATGATATTTAATATGCCGGCTATTAAACCCAGGATAAAATAAAACCTTACCCCAATAATATAAAGCCCTAATCCTGTTATAAACCCAACCAAAGAACAACGAATTAAGTTTCCTCTCAAAAATTGTCCTACCTTTAAATCTATCACCCTTAAAACTTCCCTGGCTTCATCCTGGTACTTAGTTGGAACAAAATTTATCAAGTCATTTTTTATCTCTTTAATGTCCTTGAGAAGATAAAAAACCAAGAACATCAAAATCAAAAACTCAAAAAACCCGGTTACAAGTCCCAGTAAAAATTGAATAATCTGCTGAGATGCCTCGTGAATTTCTTCTAAAACCTGAGGAAAATACCCAAATACTTCCTCAATATCAGTAGCATACTCTGGCCCTTCCATTAAAAGGTATAATTCTTCTAGATAACCTTCTGACTCTAAATAATCGAATAGCACTGGAGCAAAATTGGCTAGAGCTAGAACTTCTGAGTATAATCTTGGAATAGTTAAGTACAATAACGTAATAAATATAGTAAGCAAAAGAACGAATGTTATTACCACGGCTGAAGTTCTTGATAGCTTTTGTTTTTCTAACCAATCAGTAAAAGGACTTACTGAATAAACGATTAAAATACAGATCAAAAATAAAGAAATCAACCAGGAGATTTCATTTACAAACCAAACAATGAAGATCAGTAATGCTATAACACCGATTATTTTTAAAGCTAAATGCCAGTATTGTTTAAATTGTTCTTTATCTTCCATTTGTAAGTTATCCTCCAAACATCAAAACATTTCTTTTCTATACTATTCTATTTTATTTTATAGAATCGATTATTTTGAAATTAAGTGTATCAACAAGACCTCTGTTTGTAAGTCTAAGTTCAGGGAGGACTGGCAAACTAAGTAGAGCCATGGTCATGAAAGGAGACTCAATGCTACAGCCTAATTCCTTCCAAGCTTCGTCCATCTCATCTACCATTGTCGCTACCTTTTCAACTGGCTCATCAGACATCAACCCTGCTATTTTAAGAGGGATAAGAGCAAGGACTTTTTTATCTTTTATCGCTACCATTCCTCCGCCTTTTTCTGCCAGGACATTACCAGCATAAGCCATATCTTCATCATTGGTACCCATAATCAATAGGTTATGGCTGTCATGGGCCACTGTAGATGCCACAGCACCTTCTTTCAGGCCAAATCCTTTAGCAAAACCGACTCCATAATTTTTCGTCGTACTCTTACCATGTCTTTCCATAACAATTACTTTGATAACATCTTGCTCAACCGAAGGTTGTACTATCCCGTTGTTTACCGGTAATTCAAGAACTCTATGTTTTGTTCCAACTGAAGCCTCCATAATTTCCATTACACTAACTTCAGCTGTTTTTGTCCCGGTATTCTTTGCTTTTAGTTGAAAGTCTTCTCCAAAAAGCTCATCAGGGATTTTGACAGAATCTGTGACATAGTCAGGGTAATTAAAATCTTTAAATTGAGCCGATAGGTTTCCTTTTTCATAAATCAACTCACCATTACTAATAACTTTTTCTATATTTACTTCGGCAAGATCCTTAATAAAAAGAATATCTCCATATCGACCTGGTGAGATACTTCCCATAAATCTATCCACTTCAAAACATTGAGCCGTATTTATAGTTACCATTTGAATTGCTGTAATTGGATCTACCCCTTCTTGAATTGCCCTTCTAACCACATGGTCTAGATGACCTTTTTCTAATAAGGTATGGGGGTGAACATCATCAGAAACAAGGATACCAAACCGGGTATCAATATTGCTTTCGGTAATTGCTTTTATATTTTCTTTGACATCATGCCAGGCAGAACCTTCTCTCATTTTTGCATACATACCTAGTCTCATTCGAGAAATTGCATCTTCCTTACTAGTACCTTCATGACAAGAACTAATACCTGCAGCAGCATAAGCTTGTAAACCCTTTTCAATATCAGGTATTGAATAGTGTCCAGTTATTATTTTTCCACTATTCAAAGTTTCCCTTAATTCACCATGAACATCAGAGTCCCCGAAAAGAACACCTGGAAAATTCATCATTTCACCCAGGCCAACTACTTCACTCCATTCCATAGCTTGTGAAATTTCATCAGGTCCAAAACTAGCCCCAGCATCTTCAAAACCTGGCGCTGCTGGGACACAAGATGGCATTGTAGCTAGTACCCGAAGGGGTAAATCCTTTCCTTCTTCTATCATTAATTTTACCCCATCCATTCCCAGAACATTTGCTATTTCATGGGGGTCCATAAAAATCGTAGTAGTACCTCTAGGTAGTACAGCTCTGGCAAATTGGGTTACAGTTATCATACTGCTTTCAACATGGACATGACCGTCCATAAACCCTGGGGCTAAATAATAATCTGTTGCATCAATCAAATTGGTATCGTCTCCAATGGTGTGGTCTGCATCACCGATAAAAGCTATCCTACCGGCTTTTATTGCAATATCTTTTCCTAGCTCAATTTCACCAGTATTCACATTGACTATTTTACCGTTTTTAATCACCAAGTCTGCATTTTCATTACCCATTGCAGTTGCCGATAACAATTTTGTAACCTGGGATAATTTTTCCCCTTCACTGCTTTTCATCTAAAGATTTAATGCTCCTTTCAAGGTTATATTTTTATGCTTTTTCTTTAAAATAGAGTTAATTAAAAGTTTATTATATAATATATTTCTTCATACAAAATAATAGTCCTTTTATTTATCGGTTATCCCGTACCAAAGAAGTTATGAAACTGACGATTTTTTTGAACACACCGTTATGTTGTTGGTTGTATTTATTACTTCTTAAATATTTAAGCTCTTGTGTTTTTTTATTTCTCTGCAAATCTTCTAACTCTTCAAGTCTGGCTAGCTGCTCATCTCCTGCCAAATCCTCAATATGATGAACTAACTCATGTTTTAAAGTAGATACGATCTCGTTTTTCCATTCAGTATCTGTTTCATTTTCTAGAATCTCTTTAAAAGATCCGTAGTATAGGATTACATAATTGCCCAATTCATCGCTTATATATTCGCCCATAATGTAATCTTCTGAATCTGTTTTTTCATCATCAAGGACAATAATCCCTAAGTTCAAATTCTCAATCAACTTTTCTGGAATTTCCTCGTTTATAAAATATTCAACATATTGACGGAATTTATCAACATTCATAGCCATTAATACAACACCACTTTAACTGATATTTTCGTACTACCCTTATAATAATCTTACCAATAAATCTTCTATATAACAATTTAAAAAGTGAACTTGCTAAAACAAATAATAAGGAATATAATTGTTTATATAGCTAAAACTGTACAAATTGTATAAAGTGAGGTGACATAAATGACAGATAATAAAGATAAAGAAAAATTAAACAAAATTAGGGAAGATGTCGGGAGTGCTCTGGCGAAGACCATGGACTTGTATGGTATAACCCCTAGCATTGGGCATTTATTTTCTATTCTGTATTTTAGTGATAAACCCATGACTTTGGATGAGTTGCAACAATCTATGGGAATGAGTAAAACTAGCATGAGCACTGGTGTTAGAAATCTAGAAAAGAATAAAATGGTTAAAAAAGTTTGGAAAAAAGGTGTCAGGAAAGATTTGTATGAAAGTGAATTAGATTTCTTTACACACTTTAAAAACTTCTTTGTGCCAATGTGGAGAAGGGAAATAGAAGTGAATATGGATGCAATTAATCGTGCCCTGCCTGAGTTAGAAAAACTTCAAAACAGTGATGACGAAGAAATTAGAGAAAAAGCAAAAAAAGATATTGAGAAATTAGAGGAAGGCAAAAATTATTTTAATTGGCTAAAGAAACTTGCAGATAAGGTGGAATCTGGAGAAATCTTTGATTTAATTCCCCCTGAAAAAAACAGTTGATATAATTATGCTTATGGTAGTTAATTATATCCCAATTGATTATATACCAGGTTGCATAATCTCACAACATGGTATATAATATTAGTCAGTTTATACAGTAAGTACTGTATATATTGTATTTACTACATGAATTTTCATAGCTCATTGACTGCTTTTTGTAAATCCGTTTTTTAATTATTATTAGAAAGGAAGGTGCACTAAATGGCAAAAATAGTACCTGACTTTGATCTATGTACTGGTTGTGGTATATGTATGTTGGCTTGTAGTGAACAAAACTTCGGAGGTTATAATCCTAGATATGCTGTGATGAATATTATAACCATGCAAGATGAAATTTTTGAAGAACCTATAATGTGTAACCAATGTACTAACGCTGCCTGTATGAGAGTCTGCCCTGTTGAAGCTATAAATACTAAAACCATTAACCTTGTTACCAAAGATGAAACAATTCAAACGACTGTAGTTTCAATTGACAAGGAAAAATGTACCGGATGTGGTTTATGTAAGGAGTATTGTCCCAGGGGGGTAATCGTTATTAATGAAAATAAAGCTCATAAATGCGAGCTTTGCCATGAGAGCCCACAATGTGTCAAAACTTGTCCCAAAAATGCTTTAAAAATTTATCCTGACCCTATTCCAGCTGGTAACTTGGAAGGAGTTGAGAAGAATGCATAATGGATCAACCGGCAATATCTTATGGATTGACTTAAGTAGTGAAACTACCGAAAAAACTACTGTTTCCCAAGAAGTAAAAGATAAATACATTGGTGGCAAAGGCCTTGGAGCCTGGATTTTGTATCAAGAAGGAATTAAAGCTAATAAGATTGATCCTTTAGGAGAAGAAAACCCATTAATTTTTGCAACAGGCCCTCTTACTGGAACCAGGGCCCCGGCAATGAGAGGTGTAGTTATTTCTACTTCACCTTTAACTGGAGGTTTTGTTGATTCCTATTTCGGCGGCCACTTTGCCCAAGAGATCAAGTATGCTGGTTATGACGCAATTGTTATCAAGGGAGTCGCAAAAAAAGCTATCTACCTACAAATAGAAGACGATAATGTAATTTTTAAAGACGCTTCTAGCATAGTTGGTAAAGATGCTATAGAAACCAAAGAAATAATCAAAGAGGATTTGAAGGACCATTCTTATAAAACTGCATGTATAGGACCTGCTGGTGAAAACATGGTCCCATATGCTCTTGTATCATGTGAGTATAATAGACAGGCTGGCCGGGGTGGTATTGGTGCAGTCATGGGCTCTAAAAACTTAAAGGCAATCACAGCAAAGGGCACCAACTTAGTAAAGGTCAAAGATTTAGCAAAATTTAGAACAGCAGTAAACAAAGCTATTGAAGAGTTGAACTCATCCGAGGAGATAGAAGAGTTGTCTGAGTTTGGAACTGCTCCAACCATGTGGTTTTCTCATCAGGAAGGTCTTTTGCCTGTCAATAACTATCAAAGAGGAACTGACGAGCCAACAGGAATTTCACATATAGACCAAAGGGAGAAGTTGTGGCTTCGCCATGAGGGCTGTGCTGCCTGTCCAATAGCTTGCAGCAAGCAAGGAGTTATAAGAACTGGAAAAAGAAAAGGGACAAAATCAGATATAGTTGAGTATGAAACATCTGCATTGATGGGAGCAAACCTGGGGGTCAAAGATATCAAAGAACTTGCTTACCTTGTTAACTTATGCGATCGACTAGGCCTTGATGGAATGTCCATGGGCGGTGTATTGGGTTTTGCTATGGAATGTTATGAAAAGGGACTAATGAAACCAGAAGATTATGATGGAATAGAATTGAACTTTGGTTCATCAGAAAACATTGAATTGGCGATTAAAAAAACAGCTCATGGTGATGGTAAGCTGGGTAAGTTTCTTGCCAAAGGGGTAAAGAAAGCTTCTATGGAGCTTAATGAAAAAGCAGAAGAATTTGCCAATCATGTTAAAGGCTTAGAACTAGCTGCCTTTGAGCCAAGAAGTTCTACAGGAATGGGCCTTGCTTACCTTACAGCCGATAGAGGTGGCTGCCATCAACGAGCATTTCCCATTAATTATGAAGTCGGAGGCGTGCCTTATAATGGTGAAAAGGTAAATAGAACAGGATGGGAGAAGAAAGCCGAAATAGTAATCGATGATCAAAATTACCTGGCGTCTTTAGATACCATGGTTAAGTGCGACTTTGGAGGTTTTGGTATAAGTGAGGAGACTTACTTAGGCCTGTACAAAAGTGCAACAGGAGATAAAAGTATGGAAAAAGAAAAGCTAAATAAAATAGGGGAAAGGATCTGGAATTTGACCAGGCTTTTCAACATAAACCAGGGGTTGGACTATTCTAAGGAAAAGCTCCCAAAACGTTTTTTCGAACCTATTCCAGACGGTCCTGTAAAAGGGAATCACTTCACTAGAGAAGATGAAGCCAGAATGTTAAAAGAATATTATAAGCAGAGGGGCTGGGACGAAAAAGGAGTGCCTACAGAAGAAAAGTTAAGAGAGCTAGAAATATAATTTAGCTCTTCAAATAATAGATAGTCTTAACTTAAAAATATGATATAATTAAGGAGGTTTTAAGATGTTTAGATTTGAACAGATCCAAGGAAATGAATTTGAACTACCAACAAAGGTGGTTCACGGTATTGGTGTAGCAGAAGAATTGGGAGCAAGGGTGAAAAGCCTGGGAGTTAAAAAACCACTTATTGTTACAGATGAAGGTGTTAAAAAAGCAGGACTTTTAGAAAAAGTAGAAGGCTTTTTGAAGCAAGAGAACCTACCTTACGCAGTTTTTGATGGAGTTGTAGCTGATCCATGTATCAATACTGTAGCTAATGGAACGAGCTGTTATAAAGAGGAAAAATGTGATGGTCTAATAGGTTTAGGCGGGGGCAGTGCTATGGATACCGCTAAAGCCATAGGAGTTGAGGTAACTCATGATGAGCCTGTTTTAGAATATGAAGCTGCTGATGGGAAAAAGCCTTTGCAGTATAGAGTTCCTCCCTTGGTCACTATCCCCACAACTGCTGGAACTGGTAGCGAGGTAACAATGTGGGCTGTAATAAAAGATCCCGATAGGGAATTTAAATTCAATACAGGTGGTCCATTGATTTCGGCCTATATAGCTCTTGTAGATCCAAAACTGCATCTAACAATGCCTCCAAGGGTTACTGCAGGCACTGGAATGGATGCTTTATGTCATGCAATTGAATGTTACACCTGCCATTATGCCCAGCCCCATACTGACGCCATGGCTCTCTTAGCTATTGAATATGCGGGGAAATATTTGAGAAGGGCTGTTGGAAATGGGAATGATATTGAAGCAAGATATGGTATGGCCCTATCTGCAAACCTAGCGGGAGTATCCTATGGTAGTGAGAGTGCAGGTGCTGTCCATGCAATGACTCAAACCTTGGGTGGTATAATCCCAGTGCCCCATGGTGACGCTGTGGCGGCCACTTTAGCTCCAGCAATGGAATATAATTGGATAGGTGATCCATATAAGTTTGCCAGGATAGCTCAAGCTTTGGGAGTTAATACCTTTAACATGAGTCTAGAAGATGCTGCTGTAGCTTCTGTTCATGCTGTATATGAACTCTCAGAAGATATTGATGCTCCTTCTTTAAAAGACTTAGGTGTAGAAGAAGATATGATACCAAAGCTTTCTAGAGAGGCTTTTCATGATCCCCAAACTGTAGGTAATCCAAGAGATATTGATATAGAAGGTTATGAAGAAATTTATCGAAACTGTTTCTAAAACTGCCAGATTTACTTCTTAATCTTAACAAATTCAGTATAATAGACTCACAAAGACTTTTAGAAAACTTTGAGGCAGTTGATAGATATTAAAAAAAGATTTATTATAAAGATTGTAAAGTTTAAACTGTACAATAAATATTAATAAGAGGGGGATTTTTTAAATGTTATCTAAAGATAAGATGAAATACTTTTTAGTTTTAATTTTGGCACTAGCCATGACTAGTAGTATGTTATTTACCGGTTGCGATGATGAGGCAGGTGTAGAAGAAAAAGAGGTAAACCTGGCTATGGTAGAGTGGACATGCTCCACCCAGAAAAACCACATCCACAGACAAATTCTTGAGACATTGGGATATACTGTAGAGCTTGAAAACTACAGTTTACCTGTCATATTGGAAGGGATGAGTGTAGGGGATATTGATATTTTTGCAGATTCATGGTTTCAAACCTGGGGAACACCTTTAGAGAATGCTTTAGATGCTGGTGATGTAATTCATCTGGAAACTCATCTGGATGAAACAGCTTATGCCCCAGCAGTACCTGTTTATGTGTATGAAGAAGGTGTGACTTCTTTAGCTGATCTGGCTGACTACTCGGAAGAATTTGATTACAAATACTTTGGACTTGAGCCAGGGAATGATGGAAATGAGATAATGATCGATGCTTTTGAAAATGACATTTACGGTTTGGGAGAATGGGAAATTATAGAAAGCAATGAGGCTGCAATGATGGCTGATGTAGAACAAGCTATCGAAAATGAAGAATGGGTTGTTTTCAGCGGTTGGGAACCTCACTATATGAATATATTATATGACATGGAATATCTAGATGATCCCGAAGGAATTTGGGGTGAAGGAGAGCAGGTAGGAACAATTGCAAGGCCAGGAATAGAAGAAGATATGCCAAACTTGGCTAAATATTTTGATCAATTTGAAATTAGTGCAGAAGCGGTTAATGACTTGGTATATGAGTATGGTTATAAAGAGCGGGATGCAGATGAAGTGGCTTTAGAATGGATTGAAGAGAACCTTGATAAAGTAAAAGAGTGGGCAGAAGATTTAGAAACCGTTGATGGTAGAGATGCAGTTGAAGTACTAGAAGAAACTTATGGAGATGCTTAAGCAGTTTTGTATACCTTAAAGAATTCTAAAGAAAAGAAAAGCCTGTTGTTATTTCAGGCTTTTCTTTTTTGTACTTTTTAATACTTAATGTTAATGACAATTGGAATTTTAAGATTGTCAGTGAAAATCTTAAAGTTTGTAAAAAAACAGGAAATTATTGCAGGAATTTTTAATGTTTTGACGAATGGTTCTAGTAATTAGTGTATAATGAATATTATGAATATTGAGAAATGTTTTGTTAATCGCAAGGTTAAAATTTTTCTAGAGGGGAGGCTGATTGATGAGAGTTTTAGTTTGCACTGATGGTTCCGGGCAAAGCATCAAGGCTGCAGAGAAAGCTGCAAGAATGGTGGATTCAAGTGATGAAGTTTACATCATGCAGGTGTACTTAAACCTTTCTCAATTTGGGATGACTACGGATTCAAGCGTGGTTAGTGGGGATGAGATTAGAAAAAAAAGAGAAGAACATCTAAACGAGGCTGCAAGTAAATTTAAAGATAAAGGAATTGAACCAAAGACCATATTAAAGGAAGGTCACCCTGTTGAAGTGATTCTTGAGTTCGCCAAAAAAAATAACATCGACTTAATCGCTATGGGTAGCAAGGGGTCTAGCGGTTTAGGTAACGTATTCTTGGGTAGTGTAAGCAATTCCATTCTTCAAAAAGCGGATGCCGATGTAATATTAGTCAAATGATATTCTTTTTATCTTGTTTTCTTTTTATGCTAAGAATATTAGCTTGCTTTTTTAAGCAGGCTAATATTTTTATAATGTAAAAAAATTGGAGGTGGCTTATTTGCTTTCGCTAATGCCTGTTGTTAAGAGAAATGATATAATGCCTGATTACCTGGATACTCCAGTTGGGTTGCTTTTAGAACATCATAATTTAGGTGAAAAAGAACTATCTTATAAACCCGGCTCACTATTAATAGGTATGTGTATGGATAATAGAAAAAGTTTAGATATGCCGGAGAATCTTGCTTATGTTATTAGAACCGGCGGGGGTAATATGATGGAGGTTGAATTTAAAATTTCATTTACTATTGCTCTTAAAAAAGTGAATGCCGTTGCCCTAATAGCTCATGATGACTGCGGAATGGTTGATCTATTATCTAAGAAAGATGATTTTATTAAGGGATTGGTTAATAATGGAGGTTGGAATAAAGAGCAGGCAACTGAGCATTTTGAGAACTTTGCTCCAAAGTTTGGGATTGAAAACGAAATAAAATTTGTTTTTAAGGAGTCAAAAAGACTAAAGTTAAAATATCCCCCGATTTTAATAGCTCCGTTATTTTATAACATAGAGGACAAATTATTGTACCAAGTTGTTGAAGATTATTAACCTGGGAGAGATTTGGGGATGAACAGTTTTTTGGTGGCTATAGTACTTAGCTTTGCGTTTTATTTATTTTTTGGGGTGTATGTTCTTTATCTAAACCCTAAAGCTAGAGTTAATCAGCTTTTTTTCGCCCTTAGCTTGAGCCTTAGTGTGAGGGCATTTTCTAGTGCTTTTTTTGTCTCTGCCCCTGATGTGGAGTCTGCCCTATTTTGGCAGGAGATTTCTGTTGCGAGCTGGAGTGCTACTTTTGCCTTTTTTCTTCATTTTTCTTTAGAGCTTACAAGAAATAAATGGGTCTTGAATAAATGGTGGACCTATCCTCTTATATACTTACCTATGATAATTCTTACATATACCTACTTCTTTATCTATGAATGGGGAAGTGAAAACCTGATTAAAACTGTTTATGGGTGGAATATTTATCATTCTTATGAACATTCCTGGTTTTTGTTTTACGATGGTTATTATATATTATTTACTATGATTACTTTGTTTGTTATCTGGCGTTGGGGATATAATTCCGTTGTTGTAAGGGAAAGAAAACAGGCAAATATTATTATTTTTACGGTTTTTTTAGCTTTAGTTGTGCTGACGGGAAATCGCCTGCTTGTTGGGGAAACCTTTGGGTATAATTTGACTGTTATAGGTCTTTTACTTCCTGTGGGTAGTATCTGGTATTCCATAACAAAGCTAAGGCTAATGTCCCTTACCCCCGAAAATTTTACCAGAGAAATCTTAGAGACAATTGGTGAAGGTGTTATTTTAATTGATACAGACAAAAAAATTCAAATGTTAAACCGAGAAGCAAAAGAAATTTTGGGATCTAAGCAAAAAACGTTGATTGGTAAGAGTATAGATTATATATTCGAGGGCAGTGCTGTGGGGAGCAATTCTTCTCTGCCGTATAATCTCGGGTACGGTATAAATAACAAGCTTATTAGAAATGAAAAAAGATATTTACAGACAAGTAAAGGGGAAAAAGTACCAGCGCTTTTTTCTGCTTATTTGATGAGAGATGAATGGGGAGATGTTCTTGGTGCTGTATGTAACTTTAGAGATATAACCGAGCAGGAATACTACCAAAAAAGACTTGAGTATCTAAGCAACCACGACTCTCTGACCGACCTTTACAATAGATGGTTTTTTGATACTGAACTTTTGAGATTAGAAAAAAGTAGAGAATACCCCATAACTATAATAGTTCTTGACCTAAATGACCTGAAATGGGTCAATGACAACCTTGGACATGACAAAGGGGACGAAGCAATAATTACCGCCTCAAACCTGTTTAAAGATTGTTTTAGAGAATCTGATATTGTAGCAAGGATTGGCGGTGATGAATTTGGCGCTATTCTTCCCTATACAGACACTAAAAACGCCAAAAAGGTGATAGATAGAATCTTAAACAAAGTAAAAGAATACAACAATAGAGAGCCGGAGATCCCTTTGAGTATAGCTATGGGATTTGCAACTGCTAATGAAAAAGGTGTTTCACTAGAAAATATCTTCAAAAAAGCTGACGACAGAATGTATGAAGATAAATTTGACTATAAGGAAAATAGGTAACAACCTCAACCTCAACTTCCTTTTTTTGAGTATCCCTTTTTGCATCCCTTGTTAATCAAAATAATTATAATCAGATTATGTGCATATATCTAAGACACCTGACAAACAAGGAGAGTGACCCCATTGAACAATAAAGAGTTTTTTACAGATAGAGGTTATGAGATTCAAGCTGGCAAAGATGCTCTAACCCCTAGTATGGAGGATTATCTAGAGATGGTCACTCGTCTTAGTAATGGTCGGGGTTATACTAGAGTTAATGAGCTAGCGGATAATCTAAATGTCAAACCTGCCTCTGTAACCAAAATGGTCAGAAATTTGTGTGATAAATCTTATCTACATTATGAACGCTACGGTCTCATCCAGCTTACAGACAAAGGAAAACAATACGGACAGTATTTATTAAAACGACACCAGCTACTAGAAGACTTTTTTAGAACCTTTGGAGCAACTGGTGATTTGCAAAGACAGGTAGAACGAATTGAACACCATATTAGCTTTGAAAACTATCAAAATCTGGCTCTATTATTGGAGTTTTTCCGTCAAAAACCAGATTTGTTAGATGAGTTTTATCAATTCAAAGATAAGAACACAGCTCATGACAAAAACCAAGAAAACCCCCTTAATCCTGAATGATTGACCTTGTTTCTTTCCTTTTCTTATTTCCTTTCCCTGATATCTTCAATTACTGGACAAGCACCATCCTATTAATAATTCCATATTGTAATAGTGAATGAAACCTGTTAACCGCGGGTAACTTTTTTAGCCGCCCCTTACAAATTAGTAAGAAAATAAGCTTTAATTTTATTGCTACAGTATATTCCGATACTTAAAAGTTTTTATTGATACATCTACGGATCGGGTACACGAAGTTTAATCGTAAATACTTGTGTTTTATTATTGATAGATTGCTTGCTAAATACCAACGCTCACTAGGATTTGCAAAATCGTCCAAATCAAAAGTTCGCTTATGGTATTTAGCAAGCAATTTAAGCAAAGATCTTAAAAGTTTACTTATTAAACTTCGTGTACCTTCCTGCCTAGATGTGATGTATTAATAAAAACTTAAACTTATCTCCATATACTGCAGCAATAAAATAAATCAGTTATTTTCATTACTGGTTAGTAAGTAAGTATACAGGTTATTAATGTCAGGAGGGAAGCCCTATGAAAACAGACACTAATCAAAAGCCCCCAGATACTTTAGCCGTATCAGTAGAAAACTTAACAGTTTCCTACCATGGTTATACGGCAATCAAAAATATCTCCTTTACTGTTTCACCAGGACAGATCAATGGTATTGTAGGACCCAACGGAGCTGGTAAATCTACTTTAATCAAGGCTATTATGGGATTATTAAAGCTAGAACATGGAACCATCGAAATATTTGAAAAACCCATTTCACAGATCAGATCTCAAATAGCTTACGTTCCCCAACAAAACAATATTGATTTGGATTTCCCCATCTCAGTATCTAATACTGTAATGATGGGTCGCTACCCCTATCTACCCAGATTTAAAAGACCAACTGACCAAGACAAAAAGGCAGTTGCTGAAAGCTTGGAGATGGTAAAAATGTCCCACAAAAAAAATCGACAAATTGGCGAACTCTCTGGAGGAGAAAGACAGAGAATGTTTCTTGCTAGGGCCTTAGCTCAAGATGCAGAAATATTTTTCCTAGATGAACCCTTTTCTGCCATTGATTTTACTTCAGAACAGATCATTACAGATCTTTTAAGATCACTAGCTAACAAAGGGAGGACTATTTTTGTAGTTTATCATGATCTAAAAAAAGCAGCCAAATATTTTGATTGCATACTACTCATTAATCAACAACTAGTAGCCATGGGAAAAGTTGATGAGGTACTAAATCCCCAAAATTTAGAACAGGCATATCAAGGTAAAACCACTATATTACAAGAAGATTCACAGGATGAGGATATCCTGGTGGTAACCGGATGATGATTGAACAGTTTGAACTATTTTGGGAAGCACTGATGAACTATCGATATCTTCAGCACGCCATGGTAGCAGGAGTTCTAGTTGGAATTATTTGTGGTGTCTTGGGGTGCTTTATCGTACTCAGAGGGATTTCTCTTATGGGAGAAGCCATATCTCATGCAGTACTGCCTGGGGTGGTTATATCTTATCTCTTGGGAATCACCTTTTTTGTAGGAGCAGTTTTCACCGGGGTACTAACAGCTCTGGGGATAGGTTATGTAAGTCAAAAAAGTAAACTCAAGGATGACTCTTCCATGGGTATTCTATTCACGGCAGCCTTTGCCCTGGGAATAGTCATGATCACAGCTCTAGACGGAACAGGAGTTGATCTTTGGCATATACTCTTTGGCAATGTATTAGCTGTGTCTAGAAATGATCTAGTTTTAACTGCTGTCATGGGTGCTGTATCCATTACAGGAATCGCCATATTCTATAGAGAGCTGGTCTTATCCACCTTTGATCCTGTTATGGCCAAAGCTATAGGAATTTCAACAGATAAAATCCATTATCTGCTGATGTTTCTCTTATCTTTAGTAACAGTTGCATCTTTGCAGACGGTAGGTATAGTGCTGGTAGTTGCCATGTTAATAACACCTGCTGCTACAGCCTTTTTAGTCACTGATAAATTAATTACCATGATCTTTTTATCAACTATAATAGGGATTATTTCTGCACTATCAGGAGTTTATTTTTCATACATTTACGATGTGGCTACCGGTGGTGTCATTGTATTAGTGGCTTCAATCATATTTTTAGGAGCTTTTCTATTCTCACCTAAAGAGGGACTTATTACTAAAAAAATTGGGAGGAATGCAACATGATGACTAGGTTTAAAAGAAAGACAGGAAAACTTAAAGGAAAACTTAAAATTGTATCAGCAGTCTTTCTCGCTGGAGTCTTGCTAATGCTAATGACAGGATGCCAAGACAGTGAAACAGGTGAAGGTGAGCCAAAACAAGAAGAACAAGATCAGGTTCAGGTGGTAACCAGTTTTTCCGTTATTGGTGATCTGATTGAAGAGATCGGTGGAGATCATGTGGAAGTGGATTATATTGTACCTTTGGGTGAAGAACCAGAAGAATACGAACCCTCACCTAGTGATTTTGAAACTGTCTCTGATGCAGAAGTATTTTTCATCAATGGATATAATATAGAAACGTGGTTAGAACAGGTGACAGAAAATGTTACAGATGTAGATATCGTCCCCACTGCCAAAGAAGGACCTACCATTCCATTAGAAGGGACTGATATCCCAGATCCTCATCTATGGCTTAACCCTTATCACGTGAAGGATTATTATGTTCCAAAAATAACTGATACCTTGTCAGAATTAGATCCAGAAAATGAAGACTATTACCAAGAGAGAGCCCATGAATACGCGCAAGAACTTGAGGAGCTCCACGAATATATATCTGATCAGGTCAGTCATGTGCCAGAAGATCACCGAATTATTATTACCAGTGAAAATGCCTTCAAATATTTTGGAGAAGAGTATGAATTTAAAACCGATGGAATATGGGAGATTAATTCTCATGAAGAAGGTACACCTCAACAGATCTCTCGGATTATAGATCTAGTTCAAGACTCTCAAGTACCAGCGATTTTTGTAGAAAGCACTATTGATCCCCGCTATATAGAAAATATTTCCGAAGAAGCAGGAGTAGAGATCGGTGGTGAAGTTTATACAGATGGCATAGGCGAAGAAGGATCTAAAGCCGACAGCTATATCAAGATGATGAAAAGAAATGCAGAAGTTATAGGTGAAAGTTTATCAGAATAGATTCAACAAAAAAATAAGACTCCTTTAAATAGAGAGTGTCTATAAGGCACTCTCTATTTGGTTTTTGGTTGCATGAGCAAGAGCTTTGGATATCATGCTCACAAAAATGGAGTGAACATAGCTCTACTTCAAAAGATATTTAATCATACCAACTCTTCTATTACTTTAAGATACATAGGAATAGAGCAAGAAGATATAGATGATGTCTACAATAATATTAATTTGTAATGAATATAATGATGATGCTAAATTAATAGCCAGGAAGACAGAACTTTTTAAGATGCCAATACCACTTCTGAGTGGTGAAAGTCTTCATTCGCAGTAAGGTCGATACTGTTAACAATCGGCCTGATATGGTAAAATCAAATTGAAAGCTAAAAGGATGATGCATTTTGGCGATAGACCATGATAGTCTTTATAAAGAGCTGATAACGAATTTTTTTAAAGAATTCATGGAAGGGTTTTTCCCAGAAGTTAGTGAATATATTGATTATAGTTGCCTGGATTTTTTAGAGCAGGAAACATATGATGTAAAAACAGAAGAAAAGCGTAGA
>CAZCIZ010000030.1:0-26311 GCA_964498995.1 uncultured Clostridia bacterium
CTTGTTCTAAAATTTGTTAAACCTGTTTTCAAACTCAGTTTTCAAACTATCATATTGACTTTAAAACCAGATCGTATTAAAATTTAGCTAGGTGTTACTAAGTGTAGATATAGTGACACGAATTTTGAGGAAATTTTTGCATGAGAGGGGCAAGCCAATGAATGAAATAGGAAAAAGCAGGGGTATTAATAAAAAGTATTGCTGGATAATGTGTTGGTTTTTGATTACTATTATGGTTATGGCAATTCCCTTTTCGGGGTGTGGTGATCAAGCAGCAAAGGAAGATAATGGTAAGAAAGAAAAGAGCAATGATGTTTATGTTGTTGGAGATGAAAGAGGTGACTGGGGTTATCCTACACCTTTTAGTGCATATCCTAGAGGGCCTGGATATACAAGGGTTTCATTTATTTTTGATACTTTGATCTGGAAAGATGAGGATGGTTTTGTCCCTTCTTTAGCTAAAGACTGGGAATATCATAAGGATGATTTGACTTATAGGTTTGAACTTTATGATGGGGTGAAATGGCATGACGGTGAAGAAATGACAGCAAGTGATGTGGTTTTCACTTATGAATACTTACAAAAAAACCCCCTTGGGTGGGTAGATATATCTGTTGTAGATAGTGTGGAAAAGTTAAACAAGGATGAAGTAGAGATAAAGCTAGAGCGAGAGATGGGTGCTTTCTTGAATAATATAGCTGGTGTTGTTGAGATACTACCTCAGCATATCTGGGAGGATATTGAAGAACCAGCAGAGTTTAAAGAGCCGGAAGCTGTAATTGGTACCGGGCCGTTTAAGTTGAGGGATTATGATATGGACCAGGGGTCTTATCGTTATGAAGCCAATGAAAACTATCATTTGGGTTCGCCTGAATACGAGGAGCTGCACTTCGTCAAGGTAAGTGATCCTCAAATGGCCATCCAAAGAGAAGACGTTAACTTTGTTCAAATTGAACCTGAGGCAAAATCAACAGTTCAAGAGCAAGGTCTTGAAGTTATATCCGGAAGTCACGATTGGAATTTGAAATTGTTGTTAAATCATAATGAAGAGCCTTTTGATAATCCTGAATTTCGCCGTGCCATTGCTTACTTTATCGATACAGAAATGTTAGTAGAGAGAGCATTAAGGGGTCATGGTTTACCGGGAAGTCCCGGACTGATTTCACCTGATAGCCGCTGGTATAATGAGGAGATTAAAGAATATGATTATGATCCCCAAAGAGGGGAAAAGAAGTTGTCTGAGCTTGGGTATGATTATCGAGATGATTATCTGATAGATGATGGCGGTGAAGTAGTTGAACTGGAATTATACACTTCAGGCGATTACACAAGGGAAGGAGAGCTAGTAGCTGAATTCTTGAAGGATGCCGGTTTTGAGGTGGAGTTGAGAAGTTTTGAGGCATCTGTTTTGGATGATAGGGTGAAAAATTGGAATTATGAACTGGCGATTACGGGGCATGGTGCTGTAGGTGGTGACCCCGAAAGATCTACCAGGTTTATGATAGGAGGGTCATCCCCTCATCTTAATGCCCGTTATGAGGATCCTGAATTAAAGGAAAAAGTTGAAGCAACTTCTAGATTGATGGATGAAGAGGAGCGTTTGGAGAAAGCTCACGAAATTCAAGAATTATATGCCCATGCATTACCTGCCTATACTCTCTACCATCCTACCTGGTATTATGCACATGATGGAGAGGTTGATTGGTTTTTTAGCAAAGACGGCCTGGCTCATGGAATTCCTTTGCCATTGAACAAGTTAGCGTTGATAGAGTGATAGAAAAGGAATTTTTGATAATTATTGATAACGACAAACAGGGAGGCTATAGCGGCGGCCTATGATTAATAGAAACAGGAGAAGTTTTATCGATTACTTGATAGCTTTAATAGTCATATTGACATTGAATTTTGCATTGCCTAGAGCTTTACCGGGAGACCCATTGACTACAATTTATGGTGATGCCGTAGTGGAAATGTCTCCTGAACTAGAAGAAAATTTGACGGAGCGCTACGGTTTTAATAGATCTATTTTTGAACAGTACTTTATCTATCTAGGGAACTTGGCCAGGGGTGATCTGGGTTATTCATTCCAACATAATGCTCCGGTGATTGAAATTTTGTTGGATGTTTTGCCGTGGACTTTACTTTTAGTGGGACTTTCATTGATCTTATCGACGCTTTTTGGAGCAATTGTAGGAATTGAGACCTCCTGGAGATCCGGTTCCCAACTGGATAAACTCACTTTAATTTTCATGATGTTTTTAAATGGGATTCCTGCATTTTTTATTGGGTATATATTGCTCATCTTACTTAGCTTTCAGTTTCAACTTTTCCCATTATCCGGGGCCGTTTCTCCCTATGCTGATCTTAGCGGTTTTAGTTATGTCTTAGATATTATCAAGCATCTTTTTCTTCCTGCCTTAACTTTATTTTTGGTTCAGTTGCCCAGGGATTATCTCTTAATGAGAAATTCAATGCTGGGTATCGTTAAGAAACCTTTTGTCATCACTGCTAAGAGCAAGGGGGTTAAGGACAGAAAGGTACAATATAAACATGCTGCCCGGGGAGCGCTTTTGCCTGTGCTGACCAGGTTTGGTATGAGCATAGGACTTTTGTTTACTGGTGTTTTGTTTGTTGAGATTGTATTTGCATATCCAGGTATTGGGCATTTATTCTATCAGGCATTACAAAATCACGACTATCCCCTGGTTCAAGGATCATTGTTGGTAATTTCTATCCTAGTGATTCTGGCAAACCTGATGACTGATATACTTGCAGAAAAAGTTGATCCCAGGTTAAAAGAAGGAGAGGCGGATGGCTGATGCATATAAGTTACTGGGAAGAAGTAAAAAAGAGTACCTTTGGAAAAATAGGGATCGGTATGATTACTGTTGTAGTGGGGGTAGCATTATTGGCACCTGTGATAGCACCTCATGACCCATGGTCGTATATGGGCGCTACCCTTGAGCCTCCTTCTAGCAGTCATTTCTTGGGGCTAAACGATACCGGTCAGGATATTTTCAGTGAACTTATCTACGGGACTAGAACTACTTTGATAACTGCAGTATCAATTGCCATTTTTTCCACTGTTATCAGCCTGGCCCTGGGAATTTTATCTGCCCTTAAGGGAGGCATGATTGAACGCTTCATTCTTCGTCTTATAGATGTTATGTTGATAATTCCGGTGTTTTTGATTGCAATTCTGGCAGCTAGCTTTTTTAGACCCGGTATTATTTTGATGATAATTCTCCTAAGTGTACTTTTATGGCCTCCTGGTGCTAGGATAATCAGGATGCAGTGTCTTACCATTTTGCAAAGCCAGCATTTGACTGCTGCCAAAAATTTTGGTGCTAGCACCGGATATCTAATTTATAAACACTTAATCCCGGATCTATATCCTATTATAGCCGCTAATTTTATAGGTGTGATAAGGAGAGCGGTTTTCATGGAAGCCGGGTTGGCATTTCTTGGTGTTTTTGATCCGGCTTTAAAGAGTTGGGGGCTTATGATTCATTATGCTAGAGACTATATTTTTACCGGGGCCTGGGCTTGGTGGCTGCTGCCAGCAGGACTTGCTATTTCTTTTACCATTTTAGGTTTTGCCCTGGTTGGCTATGCTCTTGAATCAATTCTTGATCCAAGATTGAGAAGACAATCGTAGTAATTTAACATCGGGAGGATTAGGATTGAGTTATTTATTGGAAATAAAGGGATTACAGATAAAATATAAAACTAGAATGGGAGTAGTTACTGTAGTAGATGATTTTGACCTAAATCTGTCGGCAGGTGATAAGGTCGGAATTATAGGAGAAAGTGGTTCAGGGAAAACAAGTCTTGCCTTGAGCCTTATGGGACTTAATGAAGGTGAAGTAAATGGCTCGGTAAAATTAGAAGGAAAAGAACTTCTTAATATGGATGATTCCCAGTGGAACGAGATCAGAGGGAAAAAAATATCGATGGTATTTCAAAACACTGGCGAGGTCTTGAATCCTGTTTATACCTTGATTGATCAGGTGATGGAACCTTATCTGGAACTTTATCCAGGTAAAAAAGATGAAGCCTATGAAAAAGCTTCATTTTTATTAAAAAAGATCGGTTTGTCTGATGACAAGTTTTATTCTTATCCATTTTATCTAAGTGGGGGTGAGGTTCAGAGGGGCATGATAGCTATGGCTCTGATAAATGATCCTGACCTCATTATTTTAGATGAACCTACATCTGCTTTGGATGTGCGTACGGGGGCAAGGATGATGGAGTTTATTAATCATATGATGAAGGATAAGACTGTTCTCGTCATATCCCATGACCTTTCAACAGTAGCAAAACTGACAGATAAAACAAATGTGTTGTATGCAGGGGTCAAGCTTGAGTCAGGTCCAACTGAGCCTTTGCTTCAAAGTCCAGCACATCCTTATACCAGAGCTTTAGTAAGGGCATATCCTACCGGGGATACCATAAAGGAATTGCAGGGGATAAGGGGCAAGTTTCCTTCTCTTTTAGAGGAGCATAAAGGTTGTCCTTTTTATGGTCGTTGTACACAGTCTTTAGAAGAATGTAATAACAGTAAACCCCACTTAACTGAATCAGGGCAGGGGCATAACAGATATCTGGCCTGTCATAGAGGAGGAGTTGTAACCCTTTTAAGAGCAAAAGAAGTGACCAAAACCTATCCGCGTAAGATCAATAAAGCAGGCGCCCTCTACGGGGGAGAAAAGGTAGAGGACGAGGAAAGTTATTTTAATGCTGTTGAGAATGTGAGTTTAGAATTAAAAGAAGGCGAAATCATGGTCTTAGTGGGTGAGAGCGGTTCAGGAAAAACCACTTTGGGGCATATCCTGGCTGGGATGAAAAAACCTGAAAAAGGGAAGGTATATTATAAGCACGAAGTACAAGAAAGGGAATTATACTCAATCGGATATAATGAAAAAAAAGAGGTAAGAAGGTCTTTACAGTTATTGTTTCAGGATCCTCATAGAGCTGTAAGCCACCGACTGATGGTGTATGACATAGTAGAGGAGCCCCTGAAAATCCAGGGGCTACAAGAAAAGGCGGAGAGGGCCCAGAAAGTGAAAAGGGCCTTGAATCTGGTTGAGTTACCGGTTGACAGCTTCTTTACTCATAAATATCCTCATGAATTAAGTGGAGGGGAACTTCAAAGGGTTACTATTGCTAGGGCCCTTGTTCAAAATCCGAAGATATTAATTGCCGATGAACCCAGTGCCTCTTTAGATGCCAGTGTACAGGCTAAAATTCTTAAGCTCCTATTGGAACTTCAAAACGAAGAAGGCTTTTCTTTGTTTTTGATCACCCACAACATAGCCCTTGCAGGCAAGGTGGGAGATAGGATTGCCGTTATGCAAGCCGGTAAAATAGTTGAATCAGGCCAGGTCTCTAAAGTATTTAAATCTCCTAAGCACTCCTATACAAAAACTTTATTAGAACTAGCACCTAATTTAAGTAGCCTTCGGTTAGAGTAATCTTATGGCAAAAGATGGACACTCTGGACTACAGTAACCACAAAAGATGCATTTATCATGATCTACCCTTGCTTTTTCGTCGACTAGTTCCAAGGCTTGGCTTGGACAATTTTTCACACATTCACCGCAGCCTGTGCAAAACAACTTTGCTATGTATAATTTTTTTCTCTTCCTGGGATCTGGCAGGCTGTCTATATCTATTCCCTGTACCCCAAATTGATGGAGGTTATAGTAAAGCTCCAATTCACTTGTAACCCCAATTGAAATAGAATCAATTTCTGGCATATCTCTGACAAAATTAAGACTGGCTTCTAAATCGTCAATTAAATTTCCCCCGGCCAGTACTTTCATGGCATAAATGCCCTTTCTAGCCTGATGACATCTTTTGATGGCCTGGGTCATATCTTCAAGACTACCTTGAACTATACCCATTCCTTTTTTGTTGATCAAGGGATATACCACGTCTATATCTTCTACTTCGGCAGCTTTGTTGACAGCTCTTACCCCATGTGTTGAGATTCCGATAGCTCTGATGATCCCCTCATTTCTAGCCTTTTTGAGGTAGTCAAGAGCACCTTTTCTTTTGTCGAATACGGTTTCTGATGCCCTTGCTGCATGGAGATGATAGATGTCAATGTAATCTGTACCTAGTTCTTCAAGGGATCTATTTACAGAGTCAGCCATTTCATCATAGGTTTTGGCAAAGGATTTGGTAGCTATTACGATATCTTTTCTGTTTACGTTTTTGATCCCTTCGCCGACATATGTTTGAGTGCTGTACATTTCTGCCGTATCGAGAAAGTTTACCTTGTTATCGATAGCTCTTTTTATCAGATTGATACATTCGTTTTCAGGAAGGTCTGCCTGCAGTGGGCCCATAGGTAGAACCCCCAGGCAAAATTCAGATACTTCTATACCACTATTACCAAGAGTGACTTTATTCAAATCAACCACCTCCAGTATATCCAAAAAAAATATTTCCTTTAAATGAGCTATATTGAAAAAATTGGCACAAAAATTGCTAATAAAATCTAAAACCTGCAGGAGTTTGTACTTCATTTGTTGAATAAGTAGTTAAATGAGTATAATACAGCACAACTTAAATATCATTTTATTACAAAAAGGTTTTCTTTCATAGCTTTAAATTATTTTTTAGGAGAGAAATGTTATGAAGATGGGTCAAAATCTCAATCTAGAACAAACTCAAAAACTTATTATAACTCCAGAGCTAAAACAGGCTATTAAGCTTTTACAGATGTCAAAATACGAGTTGGAAGAGTATATTAACAAGGAACTCGAATCAAACCCTGTCCTAGAAAAGGAAAACTATGAAGATCCTGAAGGAGATAGCATTAATTCTTTGAATAATAGTGACCCAAGTGGAGGAGAAGTATCCGGGGATTATACCGGAAATAATGCCACAATTCAAACAGATAAAGAGAGTAAATTTGACCTGGACTGGCAGGAGTATTTTGCTGATTCCAGCGATCTGACCGGCAGCCCTTACAAAAGCCAAAAATATGTCCAACAGGAAGAGAGCTTCGAGTCATATACATCTATTGAGACTACTTTTAGTGATTATTTGAATTTTCAGCTTGGTCTTTTGGATTTAGATAATGACACTAAAATAATCTGTGATTATATTATTGGGAGTCTTGATACCAATGGATATTTGAGCATCAGCATTCAGGAACTTGCCAAACTTACAGGGTATCCAAAATATAAAGTCAATGAAGCTTTAGATGTAGTTCAATCTTTCGAACCTACAGGGGTAGCCGCTAGAGATCTAAAAGAATGCTTGCTACTACAGGTAAATGAAAGAGTAAAGTCAGAAAAAATTCCCGAAGAGATTATACCCTTGATTGAAAATCACTTGCCGGATATTGCGGAGAACAAGCTTTTAGATATATCTAAAAGCTTGAGGATTTCAGTGGAAGAGGTTCAGCGCCTGGTGGATTACCTTAGAACAATGAACCCAAAGCCTGCAGCCTCTTATTTTACTGGAGAAAAGATTTCATATGTTGTCCCGGAAGCGGTAATCAGAAAGATCGGGGAAGAATATGTGATTATTATGAATGACAATATAGCTCCTAACCTTAAAATTAATCCTACTTACCGCAATCTTCTTATGAATAGTGGTAAAAATCCAGATACGGAAAAATTTTTGCACTCCCGTCTGGATTCAGCAATGTGGTTGATCAAAGCTATAGAGCAAAGGCGTAGGACCATCTATAAAGTTATAGAAACTATTGTAGAAGTTCAATATTCTTTTTTTGAACACGGGGTTTCTAGTCTTAAGTCTTTGACCCTAAATGATGTTGCTGAGAGAATTGGGGTCCATGAATCCACTGTTAGTAGAGCTACGGCAAACAAATATGTTCAGACTCCTAGAGGAATTTGCTCCTTGAGATTTTTCTTTGATTCTTCTTCCTCAACTAGTGTTAAGCATAAGATTAAGCAGATGATTGACAACGAAGATAGTAGGAAACCTTTAAGCGATGATAAAATAGCATCTTGCCTGGAAAAAAACGAAGGAATTAAAGTGTCCAGGCGTACTGTAGCAAAGTACAGGAAGGAACTTCAGATTCCGGCATCATCAAAAAGAAAGAGGTTTAATTAAAATTTCTGTAGCTCAGGCCTTTGTTCTTAGTCCTAAAATAGTACAAAGTTACCAGTAAACTAAGCGGCAAGACTCTAGAACCAACTTTAGCAGTTAAATACAATATTATGTGATGAAAGTATAGATTAGAATTTGACACGGTATTGTAAGGTGGTGATTAATATTATAGAGGATCCTGACTTGAATAATGAAAGCATAAATAATAAGGACTGGGAGAAAGACCTAATGGAAGCACTTCAATTGGTAGATGAGATAGTACATGAAGAGAAGGCAATAATAAAAAACAATGAAAATGTAACTGCAAAGACCAGAGAAAAGATTATGCAAGCTCGTCAAAAGCTTCATAATTTTTTACATTACTAGGGCGAAAGGCCACGGTCATAAATCGTGGGACGAAAGCCCATTTTTTTTATAAATTATCGTTCCTCCTGAGGTACTCTTGATTTGTCTGTCTTTAAGGTCGTATATACCGACTGTAGTTAATAAAAATGATTGTTTTTATGTAGAAAAGTCAATGCAGAGGATATACATTTTACTGTCAATTTTATTTTGGAAGATGCCGCTGATGGTTTTGCACCTATGTCCAGTTGCTAGGGAAACATAACTTTCCGTAGTGTATCTTTGTTTATCCATGTGAATTAATGAACAGAAATATTCTTTCAGGCTGTGATCTGTTCCCTTTACAGCCGGTTTAAATATTGGAGAATCTACGATAAAACTATCTCTACATATTGTTTCCGTAATCTGTACTCCATTTTCATTTAGGATAAACAAGGATTGAAGACTGGTATCAAAGGAAATCACCTTGCCTAAAAACTGGCCAAATTCTTCTTTACAAGTATTTTCCAGGCAGGTTATTGTATTTTCGAAAACCTCCCTGTTTTTACTTTGGCCTTGAACTTTTCTTTTCAACCTGCTCTTGGCACTTATTTTGTAGCTTTTTGTAACTTTATTTAGGTTATTTTTTATTTTTTTCGGCTCCAACTCTCTAGTTGGTTTGGAAAAGAAAAACCCCTGAAACAGGTCGGCGCCGAGTTCCATGCAGGTTAAAATTTCCGAGGCCGTTTCTACACCCTCGGCAACAACCAGAGTTCCTGTACGCTTTGATAGGTCCACCAGGGACTTAAACACTTCTTGTTTATAGATTTTTTGATGGATGTTTCGGATAATTTCTCTATCAACCTTGATTATGTCAGGTTTTATTAAAGGGATACGGTCGAGATTGGAATGCCCTTTACCCACGTCGTCTAAAGCAACTAGAAATCCATATTCTCGTTGTGACAGAACAAAATTTTCGAGACAAAGGTTGTTGGATACTTTTGATTCGTTTATTTCAAGCACGATTTTTTTAGGGTCCAGATTGAAATCTTTAATCATATTAATAATGTTACCTGAACCCTGTACAAAGTCAAGGATAGAGGTGTCAATGTTGACAAATAGGACAGTATCGTTATAATTAGGATAGTTTATGAAAACTTTCTTCCTACATAGTCTATCCAAATCTATTCTTAAACGTTCTCTTTCAGCGGCTTTGAACAGGTTTATAGGAGATATGGGTGCTTTTTTACCCGGCTGGTATCCCCGGGATAAACCTTCTAAACCTATGATAGAATTGTTGACTATGGAAACTATCGGCTGATATAAACTGTAAAGGTATTCCCTATCAATCAAAATTTTGATAAAATCATTTGATACAGTGGACATTTATTGACCCCCTAGGATAGTATCAATCAATTGACAAGTTATCTTGTTTAAAAGATATTAATGATTTTAAATGCGTTTTAATATTATATAATTTTTATGAACTTGTCAATATAGACAGAAAAAGCTATTATTATGTCGAATTTTTATCGAAGAAGGTAGTGATTAATATTTATATTAAAAGATTAAATCTTAATGTGGGGGGTAGAATTTTAAAGACAGCTGTTGCTGTAACAATAGCTGTCTTTATTGCTCATTCCTTGGGCTATGATCAGGTTACCCTTGCAGCTATAGTGGCACTGTTTACTGTTCAAAGAACCTTTTATCATTCATTACAGCAAAGTCTTGGAAAAGTAGGTAGTGTTTTTATTGGTGCTATCATAGGAACTGTTTTTGCCGTTCTCATAGGCGAAAATGCTTTTACCTTTGGCTTGATTACACTGGTTGTGATTCTAACCTGTCTTAAACTAAACTTACAGTCTCAAATACCTATAACTTTGGTTACAGCAGTATTTATGATTTCCTCTCAGGCCGAAGGATTACAGGTTTATATAATCTTAGATCAGATCCTTCTCGCTTTAATTGGTTCTATTTCAGCTCTTGGAGTAAATTATTTTTTCACCCCCGATCACCAGGAAGAGTTACAGAGCAAGGTTGAAAATATTGAGAGAGAACTTGAGTTGATGTTGGAGGACCTGTTAAAAAAAATACCCTGTCCGAATAAAAAAAGTGATCTTGAAATATTCACTAAACTGTATGATTTAAAAAAAGAAGCTCGGGAAGGGCTAGAACTTTCCAAACTTTTTCGAGAAGAACAGAAGTTTAATTTTACTGGAGACACGTTGGCAGATATTTATAGAGAGCAGTTTAGGGCTCTCAAGTACTTTATTGATAGTATAGAGGAAATGTACAGGTTGTCAGAAAGAATGGGAGAGGCAGTACCTCAGTCTATTGAGATTGCAAAGCTCATCAGATTACTGAAAAAAATGCAAAAGAATGCACTTTATGGGCGAAAAATACCATATAAATTTGTAGATAAAATATTCAAAAATTTGGAGGACCAGTATGAAGAAATGGAACTTCCCAAAAATAGGGGAGAATTTAAAAGTAGGGCTTCTTTGTTTCACATTTTTAATGAGATTAAAAAATACTATAAAAGGATTAAAGAGTTTCCACCTGTCCCCACCAAAAAAGTTTAATCTATTCCTGCAAAAAAAACTTTTTGGTAGCATTGTACACACTACTAGCTATTTCATCTTGCACCTTTTCTTTTTTTAATGTGTCATCCCAGCAACCAGTATTTATCATTTCCAATATCACAACAGGGTGCTTGGAAAAGTTGTAAGTCACAAAACTTTTTGGATCTCTGTAAATGCCATCATTCCACCTACCATAATGCAGGTTGCTTTGATCTAGGGATTCAAGGAGTAATTCGGTAAATTTTTCGGTTTCTTTTTTGATTTTAGGTGTATAATATCCGCCGAATTTATCTGGAAGCACAAAGTTTTCATTGGGTAGGGCAACAAAGTACCCTCCGCTTCCCAACCTGTCAGCGTGAATGGATATTCTTAGATCAGCTCCCCATTCATTAGCTAACTTTGCTCTATCTTTATTGGAAAGGGCATGACCTAATTTACTAGTCCGATCTCTCTTTACAACAAAATTGTCGTCCTGCTCTAATAGCTTGACCAATTTGGAAGCAACCTTCCAGTTTATTTCAAGTTCCCCATCAACCCCCCTGGTGTAGTTATAGCCAGTCTTATCGCTTACAGGCAGGTTATTTTTGACTAGATAATCATAAACGCCGTCAGGATATCTACTATAACCATCTTGATATGGGTCGCTACCGTGACCGGAGTCGATGAAAATATTGAACTTTTCTTCAGCAGGGTTTAGATCTTCATCCTTGACTATTGGAGGTTTTACTTCTTTTAAATCCTGCTTATCTTTTAAATCCTGCTTATCTTCTTTTTCAGCCCTTATGTAAATTGTATCGGTAAGTGCAAAAGTTAATAAAATCAGAATAAGAATAAAAGCCGTGGTGAGTATTATGAGTGGTTTTTTTGAGATTTCATTATTAAACATCATAAACACCATCTTTTTTAGTTAAAACCATTGCAAGCATAGTTTTATCCCCCTTTTTGAGGTTTTTCTTTATATATAAATTATATAAAAAAAATTAAAATAAGTAAAATGGTAATATATAAAAGCCCACTAAAATAATAAAGATAACTGCTATCATTAAGCTAAATTATTTTATATCTACTGTAGTTATAAATTAGTATCAAAGTCATGATGAAGGATTTACCTGGAAGCTGTTTCAAAGTAATCTTGACATTATTATAATAATAAGTTAGATTGCTTTATAGTAAAGATAAAAAAGAAAGAGTACTGGAATAATTTTTTCACCACAACTAGGAATGGAAATAACTGAAAAAGAGGGGCTTAAATTGGACAATAAAGTAGTAGTAAAAAAAGGAACGCCAGCCTGGAAGATAGCTTACCAAGCTATAGAAGACGTTTTTGTAGATGTTGCAAAAGGCAAAAGAATCTTAATAAAGCCCAGCATTGGTAGAATTGGCCCGGCAGAGTCAGCCATTTGTGCTCATCCTGAGGTTATAAGGGGATTAATAAGGTTTTTTTTGCAAAAAGGGGCAAAGGAAATATTTGTGGGCGATGGAGCTATAGCAGGTATAAATGAATGGGAAGCGATGGAATCTGCAGGGATAACTAATATATGTCGGCAGGAAGGGGCAAGTACAGTAGATTTAGATGAATATAGCCCCCTGATTAGAGAGATACCTTCTGGAGTCATAGTGGATAGCTTAAAATTTACTTCTTTTATAGATCAGGTGGATTTAATCATATCAGTTCCCGTGATGAAAACTCATATGTACACCACGGTGACTTTATCTATAAAAAATATGAAAGGATGTCTTTTCAAGAAAGAGAAAACCAGACTCCACAGGAGTATTGTAGAGCCCCCTGACAGAAGGAAAGGTTTGACTTTGGACTACGGGATTGCTGATATGTCTGAAGCTTTACTCCCTGATTATGCGGTAATCGATGGTATTGTGGGAATGGAAGGTTTTGGACCAAGTATAGGGACTCCTGTATACTTGGATTTGGTGGTGGCAAGTAAAGATCCTGTAGCAGCAGACTTGACAGCTGTCGAACTAATGGGTATGAAACAAGATGCTATCCCTCATTTAAATCTGACTAGGGAAAGAATTGGTGAGGCTTTATTTGGCGCTATAAAAGTCAAGCCGGAAGATTATATGAAATTTAGCAGGACATTTAACCTTCCGACTACAGAAAAATTTAAAGAATTTTTCCCTAATGTCTCTATCGTGGAAAAAGGCAGCTGTAGTGCTTGTAGTGCTGCCATTATGAGCTTTTTAAAGGCTCATGATCACAAATTGCCGAAAGACTTTATTTATACTCTGGCTGCTGGAAAAGACTTAGAACTATCTGAACTAAACAGGGGATGTATTTTTTTAATAGGTAATTGTGCAAAAGGATATAAGGACGAATACGGGATGGATTTTTGTCCGGGGTGTCCTCCCGTAGGTTCAAAGATTTTGGAGACTATAAAAGAAAGGAGATCCCGGGATGAGTTGGGATCCTAATAATCAAACTTCAAATGATGAAGCAAAAAAACCATTAGAGAGTTGTTTTGGATTGAATTTAAGCTACTGTGTTTTGACCACTAACCTTCTTATATTTATGAGAATAGCTAGCTGGATTAAAAATAGGATGTATAAGGGGAAAAATACTCCTATTATTTTGATGATATTTTTTTTAGCTTTTTCATTAGCTTATACAGGCTCTAAAGCCAAGGCTTCTCACGAAGAGTCTACTGTAAAGATAGGAGTATTAGCCTTTCGTCCAATTCCAGAGGCAGAGGAGCGCTGGCAACCCCTGGCAGATTATTTATCTGAAGAAATATCTGAATACACTTTTAAACTTAAAGCTTTTAATTATAATGATTTGAATGCTGCCGTTGAATCAGGGAAGATAGATTTTGTCTTTACAAACCCTGCCCATTATATAGAAATACGCAGGCATAATGAGCTGTCCGGGGCTATATGTACCTTGGTAGATTTACATGGAGAGAATCCTTTAAGTGAATTTGGTGGTGTCATATTTACTTTAGATGAACCTTCCGCTCCAAAGAATTTGGAGGATTTAGAGGGAGTCAACATTAGTACTGTATCTAAGTCTTCTTTAGGTGGTTTTCAGGCTTCTGCATATGAGCTTTTTGAAGCTGGAATAGAGATAAAAGAAGAAAATATCCTGGCAACGGAAATGCCTCATGATAATGCTGTTAATGCTGTCCTAGACGGAGAGGCTGAAGCAGGGTTTGTTAGAACAGGGGTTATTGAATCCATGGTGGAAGAAGAAAAAATAGAGACTGAAGAGCTCCGGATAATAAACTCCAAAAAATATCCAGATTTTCCCTACTTAGCATCAACTTCTCTTTATCCTGAATGGCCCTTTGTCTCTTTACCCCATGTGGATGAAACCATTTCTCGTAGAGTGGCATCAGCTTTACTCGATCTTGAAAACGACAACCCAAAAGCGCAAGAAATGGGAATCTATGGCTTCACAATCCCCGCATATTATCAAAATGTAGAGGATATGATGAGAGGTCTACGTATCCAACCTTTTGATGAAGCCCCTGAGTTTAATCTTGCAGATGTCTGGAATGAGTATAAGTGGCCAATAATTGTAGTTTCAGGATTGATTATAGTTGTACTAATTATGGCTTTTATTCTTTTGATTGGTAACAAGCGCCTACGGGACAGTGAGCAAAGATTGGCTTTTTTCAAACATATTTTTGATTCTGTGGAAGAAGGAGTAATTGTAGTTAGCAGGGAAGGAGTAATTAAATCATTTAACCCTGCCGCCTCTAAAATCTTTGACTATGAGGAGGCAAATATCATTGGATCTAATATAAAAAGGCTATTTGCAAACTTTAATCTAGAAGAATATGACCCAACGGATAAGCTTTTATCAAATAATCCTGAGGCTTTTGATGGAAAACAGTATGAGTTTGAAGCTGCTAAGGCCGATGGACAGATTTTTCCCGTGGAAATGGCAGTGACTAAACTGACATATGACAATACTTCTATGCTGGTTTGTTTAACCCGAGACATTACAGAGAGAAAAGAAGCTCAAGATAAAATTGAAAGGTATGCTGCGGAGTTAGAGCTAAACAACATAGAAATGGAAAATCTTTATCAACAGCTAAATGAGCAGATAACTGCTTTAGTTGACATTCATGAATCCACTTTTATCAAAGACGCACCCCAAATTAAAGGAATATCCATAGCCAGCTTTTTTCAACCTACAGACCGCCTAGGTGGAGATTTGTACGGTTTTATTGAGACAGATGGTAAGCTAGTCATATATCTATCCGATGTAACTGGCCATGGCATTGAGAGTATTGTTTTTAATGCTTTTATGAAAGAAGCTATAGAAAGCTATATAAGCTTAAGGCCAGATGATATTACCCCTGAAGGTATTCTAGAGCATATAGATAAACAATATAGCAAGGAAAATTATCCCCATGATTATTTTATATGTATTTTTCTCTCTGTACTAGATTTAGAAAGGAAAGAATTAAGCTATTCCGGGGTAGGATTTCAAACTCCTCCTTTATTCCTTCGGCAGGGGGAAGAGCTAACTAGATTAAGAAGTGAAGGTTTACCAATATCTTCGGCTTTGCCTTCTGAAATGATGGAGTTTAAATCAAAAAACCTTTCTTTAAAGCCAAAAGATACAATACTTTTTTATACAGACGGTATTGCAGAAGAGATTAATAATAGCAAAATTTATGAGGAGAGGTTAGAAGAAGTTTTATTAGCTAACTCCAACAGCGGACCTGAAATTATAGCTGAGGCTATTAAGGAAGATTTCTTAGAATTTAATAATGGTTCTTTGCAGGGAGAGGATGATATAACCTTTGTTATTATACAACTGGAGAATTGAGACTAAAAGTATTACAGTGAAAATTTTTATTGCTTGCCAAATATCAACGCTTACAAAGATCCCCAGTAATGATAATAACTGATTTATTTCACTGCTGCAGTATATGGAGATACGTTTTAAGTTTTTATTATTAATACATCTTGAAGAGGAGCCGGGAAAGGTAATGCCTAAAAACAGGATGTTTTTAGGCATTACCTTTCCTGCCTCTCCTGCTTTACCAGCCAAGGTACACGAAGGTTAATAAGTAACTTTTGGATTTTCTCTTGAATTGCTTGCTAAATACCATAAGCGAACTTTTGATTTGGACGATTTTGCAAATCCTTGTGAGCGTTGGTATTTAGCAAGCAATCTATCAATAAAACACAAGTATTTACGATTAAACTTCGTGTACCCGATCCGTAGATGTATCAATAAAAACTTTTAAATATCGGAATATACTGCAGCAATAAAATTAAAGTTTATTTTCTTACTAATGATTTAAGCTAGATCAAAACGGTCTGCGTTCATCACCTTGTTCCATGCAGATACGAAGTCTTGTAAAAACTTATCCTGAGAGTCCTCACACGCATATACTTCCGCGATAGCGCGAAGTTGTGAGTTTGAGCCGAAGATGAGGTCAACTCGGGTCCCCGTCCACTTGAGTTCCCCAGTGCTGTAATCACGCCCCTCAAAAAGTTCTTTGTCTTCAGAAGCTTCTTCCCATGTGGTGTTTGGATCTAGAAGATTTATGAAGAAGTCATTTGTAAGCGTTTCTGGACTTTGGGTGAAGACCCCGTGCTGAGATTGTTTGTAATTGGCATTTAAGACACGCATGCCGCCAATCAAAACCGTCATTTCAGGGGCGGTTAAAGTCAACAGTTGAGCACGATCAAGCAAGAGCTCTTCTGCTGTCACAGAAAATTTTGATTTAAGATAATTACGAAATCCATCGGCAACTGGCTCGAGGAAAGCAAAGGATTCCACATCTGTCTGTTCCTGGGATGCATCAGTCCGTCCAGGTGTAAAAGGTACCGACACTTTATTACCGGCTTTCTTTGCAGCTTGTTCTATAGCAGCACATCCACCCAAGACGATCAAGTCGGCAAGGGATACCCTTTTTTGGCCTGACTGAGAACTGTTGAAGTCATCCTGGATTTTTTCAAGGGTTTCTAGTACATTATTTAATTGACTTGGCTGGTTGACTTCCCAATCCTTTTGCGGCTCAAGTCGGATACGGGCTCCGTTTGCTCCACCGCGCTTGTCAGACCCCCGAAAAGTAGATGCAGAAGCCCAAGCTGTACTTACTAACTGGGAAATTGATAGGTCAGAAGCTATGATTTTCTCTTTGAGGTCTGATATATCTTGTTGGTCAATCAACTCATGATTGACCTCTGGAACCGGGTCCTGCCAGATCAATTCTTCTTCAGGAACCTCTGGCCCAAGATAACGAGAACGTGGTCCCATATCACGGTGAGTCAGTTTGAACCAAGCCCGGGCAAAGGCCTCTTCAAACTCTTTCGGGTTATCATGAAATCTCTTGGCGATAGGTTTTAAGACAGGGTGCATCCTTAAAGAAAGGTCTGCTGTCATCATCATCGGTGCATGTCTTATGGATGGATCTTCGGCATCAGGCACAGTTTTTGCTGCCTCTGGATCCGAAGGAACCCATTGGTGGGCACCGGCAGGACTTTTGACGAGATTCCAGTCATATTTAAACAAGGTGTTGAGATAGCTGTAATCCCATTTCGTCGGGGTTGGATTCCAAGCTCCTTCAATACCACTACCGATGGTATCACGGCCTTTGCCGCTCCCGTAACTATTCTTCCAACCAAGTCCTTGTTCTTCGATACCGGCAGATTCTGGTTCAGGGCCCAAATGAGAAGCATCGGCAGCACCATGAGATTTTCCAAATGTGTGACCCCCGGCAATCAATGCTACAGTTTCTTCATCATTCATACCCATACGAGCGAAAGTTTCTCGCACATCATCACCTGAAGCGACGGCATCGGGTTCACCGTTTGGCCCCTCCGGATTTACATAAATCAAGCCCATTTGCACAGCAGCGAGAGGATTATCAAGTTCCCGATCACCTGTATAGCGTTCATCTTCGAGCCACTCGGTCTCGGGGCCCCAATAAACATCTTCTTCCGGCTCCCAGGCATCTTCGCGCCCGCCACCAAAACCGAAAGTCTCTAATCCCATAGATTCCAGAGCGCAATTGCCGGCAAGGATCATCAGATCTGCCCAGGAGATTTTTTTGCCATACTTTTGCTTGATAGGCCATAGTAAACGCCTGGCCTTGTCTAAGTTGACATTGTCCGGCCAACTGCTTAGAGGTGGGAAACGTTGGTTCCCGGTACTTGAGCCTCCCCGGCCATCCCCTTGACGGTATGTCCCTGCGCTGTGCCAAGCCATCCGGATAAAGAGCCCCCCGTAATGACCATAATCGGCAGGCCACCAATCCTTAGAATCGGTCATCAACTCATGTAGATCTTTTTTTACAGCTTTTAAATCAAGTTTTTTAAATTCTTCAGCATAGTTGAAGTCTTTATCCATAGGATTAGCCAATTCTGAATTTTGATGAAGGATTTTTAAGTTCAATAGATGAGGCCACTTATTTGTGATTTCTGAACCTCCGACTAAAGTATGATTTCTAGTTTTGCCTGTTACTGGACATTTTCTTTCTTCACTCATAAATAAATTTCGCTCCTTTTCATCATTGGAATTTATATTTAAAAGGCATTTTGGATAAACACTTTTTAAATATACTAAAACATTAATACTAATAACTAATAATATTTACAAACAATTCTTAAAATTACTTTACTATAGAAAAGTTAATTTGTCAATTTAGTTGGGTTAACCAGTAGGGTGAAAATACCTTTGCAGCATTGAAAAAAGCTCCTCTTTATGATAAACAGTTTTTCTAACTGTCTACCCAAGGGGAGAATATTATAATTTTATCCTTACTTTCTTAACAAATTCTTAACAAGTATTAGAGTGATTGTACTTTATTGTTAAGAATTTGTTAATAAGAGTTTAAGTACAATAGTATAAATTAAATTTACAAGTTGCTAAATGAAATATTATTTGGATATCTTTAAGGTTTAGAGCAAAGATTGTTATTAAGGGGGAAAATTAAGTGATTTTTGATAATCAAGGAAATAATCCAAAATCAACTAATGATATATTAACCTCAAAGCCCGTAAAACTGAGCGGATCCATGGAAGATTTTGCCAACCAAAAAGTACATTACTATGCCAAAGAAGCAAAAAATGCTAAAAAACAAATAGAAGCTGAAATAGAAAAGGCCAAGCAAATTCATGAAAGAACTTTCCTTGGCAAGAGTTCAGAAGTAGATGAACTCCAGAACGTCTCCCTAGAAGCACATTACCACCCTGCAAAGCAAATTGGCGGTGACTTTTATAATTTTATTAAAATAAGAGACAAGCTGATTATTTATCTTTCCGATGTGACGGGTCACGGTATTGAAGCAGCTTTAATCAGCAGCTTTGTAAAAGAATCAATAAAAAATTACGTAAAATTAAGACCGGAAGAATCATCCCCTGATAAAATACTTTGCCATCTTGACCAACAATACAGGGAAGATGAATTTCCCGAGGACTATTTCGTTTGTATATTTCTAGCAGTTTTGGACCTAAATACATACGAGTTAAGTTATGCAGGAACCGGGATGCACTTTTCACCTTTCGTAAAATTGGCTAACGGAAATTGTATCCACCTACAGAGCGAAGGACTTCCGATATCATCTGCCGTACCACAAGGGTTAATGAATTTTGGTACCGATAGCATCATTCTTTCTCCCGGATCAATAGTACTTTTTTATACGGATGGGATTGCAGAACAGAGGGATCAGAAGGATAATTTGTATGAAGAAAGACTGAAAAATTTATTTTTTACTCAGCAAAGTAAATTTCCACCAGAATTAATAAAACAGGTAATCAATACTGATTTTACGATATTTAATGGTTCTCTTCAGGGCGATGATGATATCACTTACCTCATTTTGCAAATCAATCCACCGGAAAGAAAGCCTTATAGCTGGCAGTTAGATAGCACTTTGGAAGAAGTAGAGAAGTTTTACTCTAAGGTAGTTCCTATTATTAATAATTTTATTAATGAAAAATCAAAAGTTCAGGGTTTATATGAGCTGATAGTAAATGCTTTGGAACATGGAAACAAATATGAACCAGAGAAAAAAATATATGTTGATCTAGTTTTAACGGATGATTATATTTTTGTTACCGTTGCCGATGAAGGAGAAGGCTTTAACTGGAAACAAGCATTGAATACAAGTCAAGATATTACAAATAGCGGAGAACGAAACATAGGCATAAAAATTTCTCAATTGTTAGGAGAAAAGTTGTTCTATAATGAGAAAGGAAATAAAGCATATTTTATCCTAGAAAGTAAAATTTAATTTAATTACCTTAAACTGTTTAATATATGTTTAGAAAATGTTAATTATTTAATATTATACTTAAGCTAAAGAGATAAGCCAAAGGGGAGTGATTGTATGTATTCAACTATATGGTTAATTGGATTGGTAGCCGTTGGTTACGTAGTTTTGAATCATTTTAATGTGCTTTAGAATAAATAGCGAAAAATTGTAGTTTTATCAGAAAGGAGAAAAAACTTTTGGAGCTACCTACTTTGAAAATCGGTGATTTAACGGCTAAGTATCCGATTATACAGGGGGCAATGGGTGTAGGAGTGTCTTTGTCTAATCTAGCATCCTCTGTGGCAAACTCTGGAGGAGTCGGAGTTATAGCTGGAGTACAAATTGGATTTAATGAACCAGATTTCAGATTAAACAATCAGTCTGCTAATTTAAGAGCTTTGAAAAAGCACATAAAAAAAGCCAGGATATTGAGCCCTGAAGGTATTCTAGGTGTCAACTTGATGGTTGCGATGAACAATTATAAAGATATGGTGTTAACTTGTGTGAATGAAAAGGTTGATTTGATCATATCAGGGGCAGGGTTGCCCAAAAACTTACCTGAACTTATCAAAGGAAGTAATACAAAAATAGCACCCATCGTTTCCTCTGGTAAGGCAGCTCAGCTAATCATGAAATTGTGGGCCAAAAAATATGATTACCTACCTGATTTGATTATTGTCGAAGGACCTGAAGCAGGTGGGCATTTAGGCTTTTCCGAGCAAGAATTGCTTAGCACACAGAAACCAAAACTTGAATACCTGCTTGCTGACGTATTAAATGCTACTAGACCTTTTGTAGAAAAATATAACAAAGAAGTTCCTGTTATTGCTGCTGGAGGCATTTTTGACGGTCAAGATATAGCTAAGTATTTAGAACTAGGGGCTTCAGGTGTACAAATGGGAACGAAATTTGTAGCTACGGAAGAATGCGATGCACACATCAATTTTAAGCAAATGTACCTAAACTCACGTAAGCAAAACATACAATTAGTGAAAAGTCCTGTGGGTCTTCCCGGGCGAGCTATCAGAAATGAATTTTTGATGAAGCTTGATTTAGGCAAGATACCTGTAGAATTTTGTTACAACTGTTTGCGGCCCTGTAAGCCCAAGACGGCTGATTATTGTATTTCTGATGCGTTGATTAATTCGGTAAAGGGAAATGTAAAAGATGGACTGGTATTTGCTGGGAGCAATGCATATAGGGTTAATAAAATTACAAAGGTCAAAGATTTAATCTCCCAGCTAATTACAGAAGCTAAAAATAATTATAATGAAACCACTTTACGTCAGTCATTTAGTTAATCTTAAGGAGGTTTGATGTTATGATAGAAACTTTGTTTGCAGAATTTGGTTTGTTTGCGTTAATTATATTAATAGCCGTACCCCTTTTATTGATAGCGGTGCTCTTTAGTTTTATACCTATAGGACTTTGGATTTCTGCTCAAGCGGCAGGGGTAAGAATTGGTATATTTACTTTGGTTGGTATGAGGCTAAGAAGAGTTGTCCCTAGTAATGTAGTGAAACCATTGATCAAAGCTACAAAAGCTGGTTTAGACCTAGATGCTAACAGACTTGAAGGACATACTTTAGCCGGTGGAAATGTGAATAGAGTAGTAGATGCTTTAATAGCTGCTCAAAGAGCGGAAATACCTCTTACTTTTGAGCGGGGATCAGCTATAGACTTAGCAGGTAGGGATGTTCTTCAAGCAGTCCAAATGAGTGTTAATCCAAAGGTAATTGAAACACCTGTTGTCGCAGCTGTTGCAAAGAATGGAATTGAAGTCAAAGCCAGAGCTAAAGTTACTGTAAGAGCTAATATTGAGCGCCTGGTGGGTGGAGCTGGAGAAGATACCGTGATTGCAAGAGTTGGAGAAGGTATAGTCACCAATATCGGTTCCTCAGATAGACACGCTGATGTACTCGAAAACCCCGATAAAATATCTCATACTATTTTAAATAAAGGATTAGACTCCGGGACTGCCTTTGAAATATTAAGTATTGATATTGCTGATGTGGATGTTGGTAAGAATATCGGTGCCCAGTTACAAACTGATCAGGCTAATGCTGATAAGAGAATTGCCCAGGCAAAGGCTGAGGAACGCCGGGCTATGGCAATTGCTTACGAACAAGAAATGTTTGCTTCGGTCCAAGAGAAGAGGGCCATAGTGGTTGAAGCAGAGTCAAAAGTACCCTGGGCTCTTTCGAAAGCATTAAAAGAAGGTAATTTGGTAGCAAAAAGCCAAACGGGTTAAAACAATAGCTATAGCGTTTTTAAAGTGCCTTGGGAAGGTGATCCAAATGATTAATAAATGGCGTAAATCTATTTTTTCTTTTTTGATTGTTTTACTGTTATTTAATCTTAGCCCAATTATTTTTGGAGCTGAAGACCTGAATCAAAATCAAGATCAAAATCAAGATCAAGATCAAGATCAGGATCAAAAACAGGTTTACGTGGTGCCAATCCATGGGGAAATAGAAAGAGGGTTATATGCTTTTATGAACAGGGCTTTTCAGGATGCTAGAGACGAGGGGGTTGATTTAATAGTTTTGGATATCGATACTCCTGGTGGTACCCTTGATGCAGCCTTTGACATTAAAGATTTGATAGTTAATGAAGAAACTCCTGTTTACGCTTTTGTAAACTATAGGGCTATATCAGCAGGTTCTTTTCTTGCTTTGGCATCTGAACAACTATATATGAGGACTGGCGGACAAATAGGAGCAGCGGAAGCAGTTTTGGGAGAAGAACCGGCAGGGGAGAAGGTCATGAGTGTTTGGGAGAGTGAAATGCGCTCTGTGGCAGAGCTCCATGATCGGGACCCTGAAATTGCGGCTGCAATGATAAGAAGAAATATGGAAATAGAAGGCTTGGTCCGAGAAGGTGAACTGTTAACCTTATCGGCAAGACAAGCAGTAGAACATGGTATGGCTGACGGTATTGCGGATAGTTATGAAGAACTCCTTGCAGAAACAGGTTATGAGGGAGCAAACGTACAAGAATATCCCATGGCTTGGGCAGAGAGGGTGGCCCGCTTTTTTACATCGCCGATGGTAGCTTCTTTACTCTTAACTCTGGGTATGGCAGGTTTGATTATTGAAATTACATCACCTGGCCTTGGTGTGCCAGGCGGGTTTGGCTTACTTGCTTTTGGCTTGTTTTTTGGAGGTCATTTATTTGCAGGTTTGGCAGGTTATGAAGTTTTACTTTTCTTTGGAGCCGGCATTATATTATTACTTATTGAAGCTTTTATCGCCGGCGTTGGTGTTTTTGGCCTTATGGGAGTAGTTTCTTTTGGTTTTTCCATCGTTTTTTCAGCGGCGAATACCCAGGAGGGATTAATGATGTTGGTGTATAGTATGCTAGGTACAATTATCGTCTTGATTGTGGCTTTTAAGTTTTTCGTCAAAAGTCGATACTGGGATAAAATTATTCTTAGCCATACAGAGGATACAGATCAAGGTTATGTGGGAGTTGATACTCATAACAAGACATTTATGGGGCAGAAAGGTATCACTGAAACGACACTTCGGCCTACAGGGACTGCCCAAATTTCTGGTGAAAGAGTGGATGTAATCAGTGAAGGGGGATATATTCCAAAGGACACAAAAGTAATGGTCTCTAAAGTAGAAGGGTCCCGAATTATTGTACAAAAAGTCAAAAAAGAGAACAGTGAGGAGGATTAATGGTGCTAGATGGTGGATTAATTCCCATATTGATTTTAGTAGCGTTAGCGATTATTGTACTATCAGTTTTGCTAAGCTTTATCCCGGTAGGATTGTGGATCTCCGCTCAGGCAGCAAGGGTTAGAATTGGTATCTTTACCCTTGTGGGAATGCGGCTGCGTCGTGTTATTCCAGCACAGGTTGTTAAGCCCCTAATTAAAGCGACCAAAGCCGGGCTCAAATTAAATGTTAATAAGCTGGAAGGTCACAATCTTGCAGGAGGAAATGTAGATAGGGTTGTAAATGCTTTGATTGCTGCACAAAGAGCTGGGATTCCCCTGGAGTTTGAAAGAGCCTCAGCTATTGATCTAGCTGGAAGAAATGTTCTGGAAGCAGTGCAAATGAGCGTGAATCCAAAAGTTATCGAAACGCCTGTGGTTGCTGCAGTAGCCAAAGATGGAATAGAAGTGAAAGCAAAAGCAAGGGTTACCGTGCGTGCAAACATCGATCGATTAGTAGGAGGTGCCGGAGAAGATACGGTTATTGCTAGAGTCGGAGAAGGTATTGTAACTACTATTGGTTCTGCAGAAAACCATAAGAAAGTCCTAGAAAACCCTGACAACATATCTAACACAATCTTAAATAAAGGGCTTGATGCAGGTACTGCTTTTGAGATTCTCAGTATAGATATTGCTGACGTGGATGTAGGGAAAAATATTGGTGCCCAACTTCAAACGGACCAAGCCGATGCTGATAAAAAGATAGCCCAGGCTAAAGCTGAAGAACGTCGTGCTATGGCTATAGCCCATGAACAAGAAATGAAGGCTACTGTTCAAGAAAACAGAGCCAAAGTTGTAGAAGCAGAAGCTCAAGTTCCTCTTGCCATGGCTGATGCTCTTAATACAGGACGTATAGGTGTCATGGATTATTACAAAATAAAGAATATTCAAGCTGATACAGAGATGAGAAATTACTTGTCAGGAACGGACAACACTGATACCGGCGAAACACCCCATTACAGGAGACCTGTAGATGAACAAGAAGACGAAAAATCATAAGAAGTTATCATAAGTAAAAAATACTTCCATGCACTAAATTGGGAAACCAGGTGATGTTATGGAATCAATTCTGATTATTATAACTTTATTGGCTATTGCCACTATAGTAAGAATGATTAAAAATGTTAGAAGCAGTAAGTCTAGAAGAAAAATTTCTTTGGACGCAAAAGACAAGTACGCTGAAGAAAATAGTAGAGAAGAAAAAACTTTATTTTTAAAGAAGTGATTGGTATGCCCAAAAGTTGTGAAGTAATGCAAAGATATAGCCGGTAATGTTAAGTATAAAATATTATTACTATGCTACAACAAGCAAAAAGTTGTGCTGAGGAGGACAGATATATTGGGATAATCCATGTTATGAACTGGACTGTATTAATTATTATCCTGGGATTAATTGCTTCGGGAAAATATCGGATAGATTTGGTTGCTTTGTCTGGTTTATTGTTTTTGGGTATCATTTCATCCATTTCTCCTGAAGATATTTTTTCTGGTTTTGGCCATCCTGCTTTGATTACTATTATTTCAATTTTTATTATTAGTCAGGGCATTGTCAATTCGAAGGCTTTGCACGGATTGGGACAGTTGATTGAAAAAAAAGTACTGAGCCTTAAGGGGCAAATGTTTGGTCTTTCGCTGATCAGTTCATTTTTATCTGCTTTTATGAACAATGTGGGAGCAGTAGGATTATTATTACCCACTGCTGTTAGGATGGCTGATCGTAAAGCCATTGACAGGGGAGTATTTGGTTTACCATTAGTGTTCGCCTCGATTATCGGTGGCTCTATGACATTGATTGGTAGCGCTCCCAATATTATCGTGGCGTCATATATGTTATCGACTACCGGTCAGTCGTTTAAAATGTTTGATTTTGCTTTTCATGGATTGGCAATGATGATTACTGCACTCATGATTTGGTTGATATTGACAAGCACGGGATTGATGAAGGATAAAGTCTTTAACACAACCTCTCAAAACAGCCTTGAGGTAAACCAGCAAGCTGATGACGCTCATGTCGAATTTGCCCCTTTTAGTACTTCTGCTAAAAAAGTCACAATTATTGTAGTATTGATTACAGTTTTGTCCGTTAGTACAGGTTTTTTACATCCAGCTCTAGGTTTTGGCATTGCGGGGTTAGTTTTAATTTTGAGTAAAGTGCTAGACCTGCAAGAAGCTTATCATGCAATAGATTTAAAAATCGTTATTTTTCTAGGTTCTATGCTTGGCATTGGCAATATATTAGAGCGTACTTCATCTATTGGGCAGTTGTCTGATTTTTTAGTACAAAACATCCCACCTTTCAATCCACTTTTACTGATCATTCTACTCATTTTTATCTCTTCTGCTCTTTCTAATAGTATTAA
>CAZCIZ010000031.1:0-25970 GCA_964498995.1 uncultured Clostridia bacterium
GCCAGCTTTTTGGGAGCAGGTGTTGGCTGGGGTGGAAGCTGTTTTGGCAAGGATACCAGGGCATTGTTGTATACCGCTAATGAATACGGGGAAGAAATGGGGCTGATCAAGCAGGCTAGAGAGACTAACTACTCCCAGCGCCAGTTGATGATCGAAAAGCTAATGGAGGAGCTAAAAATTCTTAGAGGTAAGACTGTAGCTGTTTTGGGGCTTTCTTTCAAGCCTGGAACTGATGACTTGCGAGACAGTCCTGCTCTGGATATAATTGCTAAGCTACTGGAGCTTGGGACTTTTGTCAGGGTTTACGATCCCAAGGCTATGGATAATTTCAAGGCCGAGTGCGGGGAACTTCAAGTGGATTATGCTGAGGGTGAGCTCTCTGTGGTGGAAGGTGCTCATGCTATGATCCTTGTCACCGATTGGCCGGAATTTAAGGAGTTGGACTTTGATAGGGTTAAGGAGAAGATGAAGGAGCCTGTGGTGATAGACGGCAGGAATATTTATGATAAAGAGGAGCTAAAAGGAAAAGGATTTGCCTACAGGGGAGTCGGAAGATAGAAAGATAGGGAGATAGAAAGATAGAAATATAGAAATATAGCATTATAGTAAGATAGTAAGATAATGAAATAGAGAGTAGTGTAAAAGAGATAGAAGTGGAAAGTATAAAGGTAAGAAGGGATAAGCTGTATTTTGGATAGGAGTGCTGATGATGACTAAAATAGGAAGGAATGAACCTTGTTCTTGCGGTAGTGGCAAAAAATATAAGAAGTGTTGTCTTATATATGAGGAACAAAAGCGCTTTGCCAGAAAGTCTTTGGATAACCTTCAAGAGGCAAAAGCTGGATTGATGTCTTGGGTGGATTTTGAAAGTATTTTTCCGACCTTTCTGTTGGAATTTTATGAGTTTCCGGCTTTGAGATCTTTGCAAGATGCTTTTTTTACTTATGTAGAGTGGTCTCTTCTCTATTGTGCTGATGAAAATAATGATAATGAAAACAATGATGATGAAAACAATGATGATGAAAATATTTTGGACATGTTCTTATCTGATTATCAATTGCAGTTTAATTTGACAACTCAAGAGATAGAAGCTATTAAAAGCTGGAGAAATACTGAGCCGTCAATATACAAAATTGATGATATCGATCCCAAGAGGCCTTCAGCGGTTTTGACAGATATTTTTAGCCGTCAGGAATATATTTTGGATCTTAGAGATATATCTAGTTATGAAATTTCTATTGAAGAGCTACATGATAGTATAATTATTGCTACTCTGCTAAAGACACCAGTGGAGGGGGAGTATTTACCTTTTATCAATATAACCTCTCTACCGGGGGGAGTTGAAGAAAAACTTCGGGAGATGATATCAGAAACCAGCGATGTATATATGCTGGAAGATTTTATGCTGCGAATATCCGGGTTTTATATTTTGTATGAGACCATACAGCTAGAGCTAATTTCACAGTATATACAAGAAGCTGAATGGAAAAGAGAGGTTTACAGAGAGGCAGCAGCGGAGTTCTTGGAAAATATAAATGAATTTCCTTTCTACAGTTCTGAGTCCATCTGGGCAGGGTTGGAAACGTGGCGTGGTTATGCAAATTCTGAAATGCCGAATATAAAAGTTCCAGGTGCAGTAGCTGGAGCTTTGGAATATTTCATTTCCAGTATAGAGATAGATAACTCATTAAAGTATACTAGCCAGAAAGAATTAGCGGCAAAATACAGCACATCTTCTGCAACAATAGCTAAGTACAATAATATTCTAGGTGATTATTATTATGAATACTTTCTCGATGAATCTGAATTAGATAGTGGTATGGGAGAGGACTTGGATTTTGCAGAAGAAAGTAGTGAGGAGGATAAGGCCCGATCTGTAGAAACTCTTTTCAGCTTTGCTGATGAGGCAATTGGGAAGGATTTGGATTTGGCCATTGAATTATTTGAAAGAGGCTTGGAATTGATAGAAGATGACCCGGAAAATTTTGATTTGTATTTTAAGGGTCGATTGTTTTATGCCTTTTTATGGAGAGAAAAGGGTGAGGTTGAGTTTTCGGTTGAAGTGTTAAATTATACTCTGAAGTTAGGGCTGAATGAAGAGCAGGTGAAAGATGTACATCAAATGCAAATTGCTTTTCTGATTGAAATGGGAAGTTATGAGGATGCAAAAGAGCTATTGGCTAATTATAGCCACGAAGAATCAGCTTATCTAATTTACTCGGAGATACTTTTGGAATATATTAGTAATGGCTTTGAAAATAAAGAGTTTTTACATGAGTTGATCAAGAAAGGACACAATCAAAATCCTTATGTGGCTGAATTGCTTGATATGTCTAAACAGGCTTCTAAATCTTCATCGAAAACTTCAAAGGGAAAGAAAGCTGAGGCAGAGTGGTTTTTGGGCATGACGGGGAAAATCTGGGAAGAATACCCGGAAATGGCTAATTATATACATAGGAGATGTACAAAACGTCAGATCAGTATAGATGACTTTATTTAAAGTCTTGGCGGAGGAGGTCCAAAGAGGAGGTCCAAATTATGTTGAAAAACAATAAAAATAGATTTATGAATAGATTCTTGGTGACTGGTGGGGCTGGTTTTATAGGGAGTCACCTTGTCGATAGGCTCCTGGAGGCAGGGAAGGAAGTTGTGAGCTTGGATGATTTTAATGATTTTTATGAGCCGGGGTTCAAGGAAATGAATGTGAAACCCCATCTGGAGCACGATAATTTCAGCCTGGTGAGGGGTGATATAAGGGATAAGGAGTTAGTGGATGAGGTAATGGATTCCCACCAGCCTGAGGTGGTAGTTCATCTGGCGGCAAGGGCCGGGGTGAGACCTTCTTTGACTCAGCCTTATCTTTATCAATCCACAAATATTGAGGGGACCTTGAATCTTTTGGAAGGGGCAAGGCAGGTAGGTCCCGCTAAGTTTATCTTCGGTTCTTCTAGCTCCGTCTACGGCAAGAACAAGAAGGTGCCCTTTGGAGAGGGTGATGCTCTATTGAACCCAGCTTCTCCCTATGCTGCCACCAAGATATCCGGGGAGGCTCTCTGTCAGACCTATGCGGAGCTTTATGAAATTCCTATGGTCTCTTTGCGATTTTTTACAGTATTTGGTCCCAGGCAGAGGCCGGACCTTGCCATCCGAAAGTTTGTCGAGAAAATATTGCAGGGGGAAAAGATTACCCTATTTGGCGATGGCTATAGTGCCAGGGATTATACCTATGTGGACGATATAGTTGACGGTATATTGAGGGCAATAGACTATCAAGTGGAGGGCCAAGGGGCCCAAGAGGATCAAGAGAATCAAGAGGCCCAAGGGTCCCAAGGGGAAGACCTTGGAGAAGATTTAGCAAGTACAGCAAAGAGTGCCACGGACAGTACGGTAAAATGGTACGAAATTTTTAACCTGGGAAACTCCAGCCCTGTCAAGCTTATAGACCTGGTAAGGACCATTGAAAAAGTTCTGGACAGAAAAGCAAATATAGAATGGGCCCCGGATCAACCTGGAGATGTTCCCATAACCTATGCCGATATTACCAAATCTCAAGCAAAATTAGGCTATAACCCTTCTGTCTCCCTTGAAGAAGGACTTGAGAGGTTTGCAGACTGGTTGTAAAAAAGGACAACACAGGAGGCAACACAGGACCGTCCCCCTGTGTCCCCCTGTGTCCCCTGTGTTCCTGTGCTTTGGAGCCGGTTAATTCCCGGCTCCTGCTTGATAGAGTTCTTGAAGTCTTTTGGAGGGGCTCACCCCGAATTCTTCCTGGATTTGGATTTCATAAGAACTGTAGTATTTTATCAACTGAGACTTGTTGTCCATTTGAATTAAAATCTGCATCAGCTTTTCCATGGTTTCTTCCTCATAGGGATGGATCTCCAAGAATTTTTTGAAGTAAAGTATCGCCGTCTCAGGCTTCTCAATATTGAGATAATAGTCTGCTAGGTTGTGGATGAGTTTATGATACTGCTTTTTTAGGGATTCTGATAGAGAAAAGGCCCACTGATAGCCTTTGTCCTCGAAAAGCTCTTCTTGGTAAAGCTTTTCAATTTCTAGGGCAAGACCAAGGTTTTCTTTAGTGATAATCATGATGGAGTTTACGGCTTGTTGAAAGTATATAAAATCCACCATGCAATTGTCTTTTAGTTCTAGGCAATAACAGTTATTGCTGCTCTTTATCTCCATAGGGAGGTCTTTTTCTTTGATTACCTGTTTTGCCCTGTAGATTGAGGTGTAGAGGTTGTCTTTTGATTTTTTCGGATCATGTTCAGGCCATAGGAGATCACAGAGAAACCACTTATCGACTTTTTTGTTAGAGTAGGCGATTAAGTAGGATACAAGCTCCTCTGTCTTCCTAGTGGGCCAGTGGACTTCTTTGGATTTTCCTGCGATGAAGATATCGAATTTTCCCATGCAGGTGATTGTTCCTGTTGGATTTGAGCTTTTCTGAACATCTTTTCTTTCTTGAACTGTTGAGTAAAGGTTTTTAATTTTGTACAGTTCTTGGCTGACTTCTTTGTACTCCATCCTCTGCTGGTGTAGGGATGAGAGTTTGTTTACTACCCTGTTTAGTTCTAGGGTCGTGATCGGAAACAATAGATAATCCACCGCTTCCATCCTAAAAGCGTCTAAGGCATATTGGGTGTGATGAGAGACCAGGACCAACAGTGGGGTATGGGGTTTCCTGGAGTCTTTGGTTTCTCCGGTTATTTCTTGGGCCAGCTTGAGCCCTGTAGTTATTGGAGGGTTTAGCTCCAAAAAGACTGCCTCGGGTTGAAGCTCTTGGATGATCCTGGAGGCGGGCTCATAACAGTTGAGTTTTGCTATGAGTTCCAGCTTCCTATTGTCCTCTAGTAGTTCTGTCAGGTTGATCTGGGAATGGGTGTTATTGCTGACAGCCACAGTATTGAGGGGTTTTGCGTTTTTGTTCACTTGTCAAGGGTCACCTCCAGCAGGAGTATTAGTATTTGGTTGATACATTTTTAATGCCCCTACCCTTCAGGGCTGTTTACAGAGCCTACATAGAGCTTAGAGCTAGGGCATTACTCTAAGGTATGATAACTATAATAATGTAGCACTCAAAGTCAAAATGCTTAGGCTAGTCAATTAGAGCTTTTACAAGCCCGTAATTGACAAACCTTCCTCCGAGAGGATTTGCTCCGGAAAAATTATTATCTTTTTGAAGGATAAATCCGAACGTGAGGTTCAAAAATGGCTCTTGGGTCCAGGGGCTTTGGCGAGCCAATTCTGACAAAGTTAAAAGATTTGGGTAGTTTACTATTACATAGCTAGTATTTCCCTTAGATATCATTTCGGCCTGCCAGCCATGTTCTTCAAGGACTAACGTAACAGGGATATGCCTGTAGTTGCCAGCAGGGGTTTTTACAAGCCCCATGGTTATCCCGGTGGGTTCAAAGCATTGGGGCAGATGAAATATAGTGGTAGCAAAATCTGAAAATTCAGTTTCGGGCATAAGCAGGGTATCAACTGGTAATCTAGGAGGATCTAGTTTTAAGGTAAAATCTATTTGCCCTGGTGGGGAAATAATATCATAATTGTTAAAAATTTCATTGTATGATTTGTTTAGTTCTACCTCCTTATGGAAAACTCCTTCTTTTTCCACATTAATTTTTAATTTCCATTTTTGATCATCTTCAAGCTTCAACTTATCCAAATCTATTAACCCGGCGGGCAGTTGATATTCTAAAGTATCTGTTTTAATAATTAGTTGGAAATCTTGTTCTTCTAGTTTTTGGATTGTATCTCCGGTCAAAGTTATGACAAAGCTTTTTAGATCTGCTGTGGAGAGGGTAAGCTTCAATTTGTTGTTTTTGGGATTGGTCTTACCTTCTATTCTAGCTAATTTTTCGCCAAGGAGATCGGGCATTAAGTTCACATTTAAGCTTGGAGCGTCAACAGAATTTTGTGTAAGTCCAAGTTCAGCCAGGTCGAAAAGAGAATATACTTTCCCGTTCAGAGTGACGCTAGCCCTTTCATGTATATAATCATCTATATATTCATCCATATATTCAATTAGATATTTTTCGTATAAAACTTCATCATTTTGTGAGTTGTCTGTTTCCTTGTTGGTTTTTGCTTCTTTAGCGGTTTCGGGACTTCTACCGGTATTTCTCTCTCGAGTTGATCTGTCATTTGAATCAGGATTTTCTGTAGTTTCTTCAGTATCCTTGTTGTTATCTTGGTCGTCATTATTATCTTCTTGATCGTCCTCGTTTCCGTCCCCATTCTTATTCTCATCGCTATTCTCAGGTTTGTCTATTTCTTCATCTTCTTTGTCCTGTTGGTCATCGTTGTCTTTTTCGTTATCATTGTCGCAGTCATTGTTGTGGTTGTCTTTGTCTTCATTATCTTGATTATCACTATCGTCATCTTTTTCCTCGTCTTCATCAACATCGTCTTCGTCATCACCATTGTTTTGACCTTCATCAGTATCCTTGTTGTTATCTTGATTGTCATTATTATTTTCCTGATCTTCCTCATCTTCCTTGTCTTGATCTTCCTCGTTTTCATTTTCATCCTCATTCTCGTTGTCATTGCCATTTTCAGGCTCATCTATTTCTTCATTTTCTTTGTCCTGTTCATCATCATTGTCGCAGTCGTTATCGTGGTTGTCATTGTCTTCACTATCTTCACTATCTTGATTATCACTGTCGTCGTCTTTTTCCTCGTCTTCATCAACATCGTCGTCTTCGTCATCATCATTATCTTCTTCCTCCAATTTAACCAATTCTAGGCTGAAGTCAAGTTCCTCGAATTCAGCTGGACTTAGAGTTTCGGTCAGGGATTCTAATGCGTCTTCATGCTCTAGTACTAGATGGTAACGGGCAAGGGAAAAAAGACCTTTATCTCCCTGGAAAGTGTAAAGCCCATCGGAATCAGTGAAAACCTCTTGTTCTGGTAAGGTTAAATCATGGGGTATAGCTGTTAATTTAGCTGATTCCACCGGATTTTGGTAGACAGCACAGGTTACGGTTCCTTCCAAGGTTGTTTTTTCTCCTGCCTGGCTAAAAAGAACAGGGAAATTGGATTCTAGGGCTAGCCAGGTACCTTCGGGGTTAGTTCCCGAAGGGAAGTCAAACCCTTGCAGCTTGGATGGGGCCTGTTTTCCCTTAAGACTTTCCGGGTCTACAGATGTGGTCCCGCCCCAGATGGTACCACCTTCTTCCCATTCCCAGTGGGCTCCGCTATTATAGCCTTCTAGGTTATCTCCTACTAGCTCCCCGTAAAAATTTTTACCTTGGGGAAAGTAAACATCATCAAAGGTATCAGAGCTGTGCCTGATCAGGCCGGCAAAGCCACCGCTGTTTGGCCCCTGAATGCTTCCCACTACGTATATTTCTCGGTAAATTGTCCTTGTCTTGGGGGTAGTGCCGGTGAAAAGTCCGGCTCCCGTTTTTTCAACTTCTACCTCATCCGGGTGAGAGTGGGCTGTGACCTCAGCCCTGACATAGGCAGGTCCGATGTCCAAGTAACCTGATGCCCTGCCTATCATTCCCCCTACATTGCCTTCACCTTCTACTTGACCTACAAAAAAGTTGTTTGCTTGTAAGTTAACATTTTTGGTTTTACCCACAAGGCCACCTACCATGTTTCCAGTGCCTTTTACCTGGCCTTTTGCCGAGGAATTTTCCAGGATAGGGCGGGTTCTATTTACGCCAGAATGATATCCTTCAAAATACCCGATTAAAGTTCCTACTGCATCTTTCCCCTTGACCTGAGCATCCACTAGCCGGAGATTTTTGAATTTCATTTCCTCATCGTTAATAGCATAGCCAAACAGGCCCACATTGTCTGTGTTAGGACGATTGATCATCAGGTTGGAGATGGTGTAGCCGTTTCCGTCTAGACTTCCGCTAAATTCTGTAGAAGGATCGTCTGGCTTGATTACGGCGGGTTTCTTTCCAATAGGGGCAAAGCCCTTGCCCGAATTAAAAGGAGCCTGATCTAGGTCGATATCTTCTGTCAAGATGTAGTGAGCTGTGAGATCTTCCCTGATTCTGTCCAACTGCTCCGGGGTTTCTATCTGCCATGGATCCCCGGATTTTCCCGTGCCTCCGGCAAAGCTAGTACCTGCCTGATTTTCTTTTGCCTTCACTTGAAGGTCCAAAGGATAAAGCCCTATCCCCACTATGCCCAATAGTAAGAGTAGGATTGTGAAAACAAGCTGGATCTTTAGCTTTGAGTTTTTCCTGGATGCCGTTAAAAACGCCACAAATTTCCTTGTTATATTTATCATCCCCTTCCTTAAATTAACTATTAAGTACTATTATACAAGTGAAAACTAACAAAAAACTTACAAAACTCTTATAAGAAAGCCTTGCCCGTGTAACGGGCGGGGAGGATGTCAAAATGATATGGGATATAGTAACACAGGGGGTCACAAGGGAGACATAAGGGGAAACACAAGGGAAGACGAAGACACAGGGGGACAGTTGCGCGTTACAAAATATTTTTTATGTCAGATTTTGCGCTATATAAGATTTTAATTTTTTAAGTTGTGAAATTATGGGTAGAGAAGAAGAGGCTTTTATGATCTACGAAGGTGAAGAGGATGTGTTTGTTCAGACGATGTCGGGAGAAAGTGAGATATTATTCTTAGCGGAAAAAATGAGGATGATTTGGATGAGTTAATAGCTGAAATGCAAAGCCACAAAAAGAGGGACACAAAAGGAACCGTTCCCTTGTGTCCTCTCCCTGTGTCTTCAGTGATTTAGCGTTTTAAACATATTTTTTGTATATCATCGACAACCTCTGGATATTTATCCCATATCCTTCTGGTTACTCCAAAATGAAAACTTGCTTCATCTGCTTCTTCCTCAGAAGGGTTTGAAGATATGAAATCTTGTTTAAAGTTGCAAATTAACTTTGCCACATAAAGGTTTTGATTATGAGCTTTCCTTATCATATCATGTAATAAGTCTTTGTTTTCAAAGCCATTATTGATATATTCCAAGAGTACTTTACAATAGATAATATGAGCAGAGTCATCTTTATCGTACTTTGCTATCAGCTCTTTTGCTTCCTCATACTTTTCCATTTCAATCAAAATACTAATTTTGTTATGCTCTACTACTTTTTCCCTCTCATCATCTAATTCTAGTTCTAAAACCTGGTTTAATTTTTTAATTGCTACTTCGAACTCACCTTTTTCACACCACAAAATAACACTAAACATTTTGGCAGAATAATATAGGTTAAAACCTTCCGGGTTATCTCTAAGCAGTTTTTCTGCATTTTTTAAAAACTCAATAGCCAAATCATATTTACTTTTTCGTGCCGAATCTTCAGCAAGGACAAACATATCTTGTGCTGAATTAATTTTGTTTTCTTCTTCGGTAATACTTATATTTGTATTTTGGGTGGTAATGTTCTGAAGTATCTTATTTTTCAAATCCTCCAATTTCTCTAAATCCTCTAAATCCTCAATATCGTTATTTTCCTCAATGTCTTCAATGACTAATAAATCATTGGGTAACGTACCCTTATAATGATCCACTAAAATATCTTTGTATTCTGCTATACTTGCTGGGGATACATCATATTTTATGCCAAGATCTTTTTGGCTAACAAATTTCAAAGCAAAATCTATTTCTAACTCCAAATTGGTAATAAAATTTTCCATAGCTGCAGCCACTACTTTTGGGTTTTTAATGCTAGGTATTTTAGAATTTGCATAATCATGCCAAACTATTAAAGCAGTCCAAATAGAGTCAGCACTGTAGTAAGGCAAGTCATATATATTATTCAAGAATTCATTTGCAGCTTGTTTGTAGACCTTCTTTTTCCAGCTAACTTTGCGGACGAAATATTGGTTTATCCCTTGCTGTTTCTGTTCATAGAGTGGATAAAACCTGTGTATCGGCTCCAAATCAGGTTCTAAAATTGACTCGGGTACCATATCCCAAATATTCTCTTCAGCTTCTTTTGGTAGAGAATTTATATTGAGAAAAGGTAGATATTCCCCCTCCACCGGCGTTTTTAATAAAGTAGAGATAACTAGAGTATCCTTTAGGTTTTCAATGTTGTAATCCTGGTGGGATATACTTGTCAAGTCCACTGAAAAATCCTGACGGCTAAAAATATCTGTAAAAATTGCCGAAGATCTTTGGGTATCAACACTTAGAATTAAATATATTGAAGGCTTAGAATTCATCCAGCTTTTAATAGCTTCTATCTCTTTAAATGTTAAATCATACTCTGATAAATAATCAGATAAAAATTCTTTAAAAGTATTACTATTATCAGGTTCTCCATCTTCAAACTCATGATTCAGAATATACCACTCTACATATGTTAAATAGGCATTTTTTGAAGCTCTCAAAGTTGGATATTTATAAAAATCCAACATAAAAATAGGAAGGATATTTTCATATCTTACCTTGACTAACAAGTCTTCTTTAACCTTTTGAAGATTGTCCAAATACTTTCTCATAAAAAGTTTTTGCTCCTCATTCATCATACAGCACTTCTTGTACTTCTTTCCACTGCCACAAGTGCAGAGGTCGTTCCTTCTTATACTTTTTTTCATTTTGCTACACTCCTGTCTTTAGTTATTTTTTTATTTGACTTAATAGGGGATAATGTCCCCTATGGCTCCCATAAACTTGGATTAAATCGTTAGTAAGAAAATAAATCAGTTATTTTCATTACTGGTTGTGGTGTGAAAACCCAAAACATTTGAAATTAGTGGGAAAATAGTATCATAATTGTTAAAATTTTCATTTACCTTTTTATTGTTCTACACCCCTAAGTAAAAATCCTTCTTTTCCCACATTTTTTTAAAAATTCCATTATTGGATATTTTAAAGGCCTTTTTGGACACAGGAGGCTCAAAAACGGGACTCATGTCAACGCAGGCCTTTAATTAGAAGAATTAATGCCATTGTGGTATAATTATTAAGGAAAGAATTGAAGTTGGGGGACACAGTCTGACGGTCCTTTTGTGCACTTTTTCTATTAGCTACCAACTTCATATTTAATCTGATAAGGAGAGAAGGTGCTCCTCCCATGGCTAAAATCACGGGTATTTGCACCGCAAACCTATGAAAAAATGGTTCAAGTATTTTTTGCTTCTCATGATGTTTTTTGTGGTAGTTATAACCGGGGGGCTTGGCTATTTCGCTTATGTTGTATTTAGTATGGAAGGGATAGAAGATATAGAAAAGCCCCAGACTTCGCATTTTTTCTACCAGGATGAGGAGCTTATGACAACTCAATATGTGGAGAATCGAATAAGTGTGGATCTAGATGAAATAGCTGATGAAGTTATCTGGGCTACTATTGCTGTTGAGGATAGGCGTTTTTATGAACATAATGGTTTTGATCTGATAGGGATAGGTAGAGCTGCCAGGCGTAACCTCCTAGATGGTGAGATCACCCAGGGAGGGAGTACAATATCTCAGCAACTTGCCAAAAATCTCTATCTTACTCATGATCGGACTTGGCAGAGAAAACTAGATGAGGCGGCCATTACTTTGGAGTTAGAGAGGGCCCTTTCCAAGGAAGAGATCTTGGAGAAGTATTTGAATACAATCTACTATGGGCATGCAGCCTATGGGATCGAAGCTGCTTCTAATTTGTATTTTGAAAAGTCTGCCGGGGAACTGTCCCTTGGAGAGGCTGCTATGCTGGCGGGTCTTCCCCGGGGGCCCGGCTATTATTCTCCTTTTATCAATGAAGAAGCGGCCTATAGGCGTCAGGAGACTGTTTTGAATCTGATGAATGAAGCGGGTTATATTTCCCTCAGGGAAAAGAAGGAGGCCCAGGAGGAGGAGCTTTCTTTTAGTGAAGAGCCCGGTCTTTCCCGGGAGAGTAATTATGTTGTGGCCCAGGTCCTTGGCACGGAGCTAGATGAGATTTCCAAGGATGATCCCGAGATAATCCAACATGGTGGTTTGGAGGTATACACCACCATTGACGAGGATATGCAAGCAGAGGCTGAAAGAATCTTAAATGAGAAATTGCCCGATTTGAGGCAGGATCAGCACGGAGTTAATCAGCCCCAGGCGGCTCTGGTTGCCCTAGAACCGGATACCGGGAAGATAAGGGCCCTGGCAGGGGGAAGGGATTATCAGGAAACTTCCTTGAACCGGGTAAACTTGCCCAGGTCCCCCGGATCTGCCTTTAAACCCTTTGTGTATGCAGCTGCTTTGGAGAGAGATTATACGGTGATTGACGCCTTTAGCTGCGAACCGGTATCATTTGAGGAAGAGGGAATGGATGAACCTTATGAACCTACGGATTTTGGCGGCGGCTATCACCATGATGATTTGAGCTTAAGAAAAGCTCTGGCCAAATCTTGTAATATAACCGCTTTGAAGTTGAATCAAGAGATTGGGGGAGAGGCCACCGTGGAGATGGCCAAAAGACTAGGGATAGAAAGTTCCCTGAATGAATATATCTCTTTGCCCTTGGGAACATCTGAGGTGACCTTGCTAGAGATGACTGCAGCCTACGGGGCTTTTGCCAACGGTGGTTATAGGGTAGAGCCCCTTCTTCTTGACAGAGTAATTGGAAGAGAAGGAGAGAAGTTGATTGATAATTCTCCAGAAGTGAAAGAAGAAAGAAATCGTGTTTTGGCTGAGAGTACGGCATATCTTATGACGGATATGATGCGGGATGTTTTTGGCCCGGAAGGGACTGCTTCTGGAGCTGGTGTCGGCTTAAACGATTCTGTCGGTCTTGGCGGCCATGTCGCCGGTAAGACGGGGACCTCTCAAAATTACAAAAACGTGTATTTTGTGGGCTATACTCCTGATCTGGTAGTGGGAGTGTTTATCGGAGATGACAGTGAAGTCCCCCTAGAGAGGACAGGAGGAGATCTGGCGGCGCCCCTGTGGGCGGAGTATGTGGAAGAGGTCTCCCATGAGGGTTTTGCCGGGGAATTTTCCCGTCCTGATGATGTGGTAGAGAAGGAGATCTGCCCGGAAACAGGTTTGCTTCAGCATGGTGACTGCACTGCCGAGGGAGAAAAGGAATTGTTTGTCAGGGGAAGCGGGCCGAAAGACGATTGTTCTGTCGAAGATTGTCCCCATATTGAGGAGCCTTCTTGGTGGCAGTGGGATTTTTGGTGGTAGAAAGGAGTCCTTTTGCGGATGAAAGGCCAGATGACAAAGTTGGGATTGATACTAGGGATTGGGCTGGCAACTTTTATCTATATAGTGCCGGGATGAATTTCTGGATAGCTGAATCTGTCCTACCTTGCAATTTGTACTCACTATGTTTTGCCCTTTCATCACTTGAATATCCTTGTGGGCTTAGGCGAAGATAACGGGATGTACACTGAAAAAGGGGTAGTCAAGTTTGGAGTACCCTTGACGATAGTGGTATTTGCCGTCACGGTGTTGGACATGTGCCTGGTGGTACTTGATCGGCTTGTTGTAGGGTGCTCCGGGGGATAAGGGGACACAGTCTACTGCCCCCTGTGTCCGACTCGTCCTTGTGACCTATTTAAAGATCCCCAGGGGTAGGAGCAGTTTGTAGATTATGTCAAAAAGTTTGCCGTTGAACATTATATATACCTCCTTATTGCATGCTGAAACTGAATATTGCTGAGATTGAATACTATTGAAGTATTGAAGTATTGAAGTTACATATGGTCGGAAAAATCTCATGGCTTTATCTATTGGTTATTTGTAATCGCTAGTTGATTGTTGATTGGTTGGTCCTAAAGCAGCTATGCTTAGTTTCTTAACTCTAGTCTATTCAGACGGGCCAAGTTATGTTAATGTTCCAGCTAATGTTTGAACTATGTTAATTCTATCTATATTAATTTTAACCTGCTAGGTTACTTCTATATCTGTTAAAATAAACCTTTTTTAAAATAATGGAAAAAAAGAAATATGAGTAGATAATTTGATGGAGCCAGTAAATTTCTTGTTAATGGAGGTGAGTTAGGAGCTTTTATTTCCATGGGTAAGACCACGGAAGAAAACGCTCCAATTTTCATGAAATCAAAAGATGTTAAAGAGAAGTTTAATGATAATGTAAAGGATACTCATAAAGCTAGCTATGTTAATAAAGATGTCAAAAAGGCAGTGATCCCTGCAGGTGGGTTTGGCACCAGGCTTTTACCAGCAACCAAGGCTATTCCCAAGGAGATGCTTCCTATTTTGGATCGGCCCGCTATAGAATACATAGTTGAGGAGGCAATTCATTCAGGGATTGAGGAGATATTTATTATCACTGCAGGGGGAAAGGAAGCTGTCTTGAATCATTTTGATAGAGATAAGGAGTTAGAGAATGCTCTTTGGAAAAAAGGCGGTAAAGAAGAAGGGGATGATGATGAACTCCTGGAGCGGGTTAAAAGGCTCTCGGATATCCATGTTCACTATATCAGGCAAAAGGAGCCCCGGGGACTTGGAGATGCAATCATGCATGCTAGGAGCTTTGTGGGTGAGGAGCCTTTTGGGGTTCTCCTTGGAGATGCCATCGTCAAAACTCGAGAGAAAAGACCTTGTCTTAAGCAGTTGATGGATGTTTATGAAAAAAATTCTGCTGGAGTAGTAGGTGTCAGGCAGATCGATCTAGAAGACTCTATTAAGTATGGAATGATCAAGGGAGAGAAATTAGGAGAAAAATTAAAAGAATCTAAAAATATAGAGGGTATAGAAAATGCAGGGAATTTAAGAAATATAGAAGATTATAGAAATGATGAATGTGAGGATGAAGTTGATGAAATTGTCCGGATAGATTCTATCATAGAAAAACCTAGCCCTGACAAGACACCTTCTAACCTGGGGACCATGGGAAGGTATGTTTTTGAGCCTGAGATATTTGATTGTTTAGAGGAGACCAAACCGGGGGTAGACGGTGAGGTACAGTTGACGGATGCTATTGATATTCAGGCCAGGACAGGGACTGTGCTGGCCTATACTGTGAAAGCTATCAGGTATGATACTGGGAGTTTGATGGGTTATTTAAAGACTATGCTGGAGTTTGGCCTGGAGCATGAAGAGGTTGGGCCCAAGCTGAAAGAATACATAAAAACTATCCAGGGGGGTCGTTCAAATGAGTTTTAACAAGGAGTTTAGTTCTGTGCAGAGAAAGACGAGGCAAGGTCTATCGGCTATAAATTTAAGCTTAACTGTTATGGTTGTAGCCTTTGTTTTAGCTTTTGGCCTGGTGGCGACCTCACCTGTGCAGGCTTCAGTTGAGCTTGAAGACATAGATAATCACTGGGCGAAGGAGCGGATAGATGAATGGGCTTCTAAAGAGCTTGTCCATGGCTATCCTGATGGTACTTTTAAACCCGATGCCGAGATAAAAAGGGCCGAGTTCATTACTTTTCTAAACAGAGCCTTTGAGCTAGTGGATGATGAAACTGAACTGGCCGGTGTTGAGTTCGATGATGTGACTGCAGAAGACTGGTACTATGAGGAGGTAGCTGCCGGTGTGAAAGCCGAGGTTCTTAGCGGTTATCCTGATGGAACTTTTGGGCCTGAGGAACCGGTACTCAGACAGGAGGCGGCATCAATTATTTATAGACTCCTTACCCTGGATGGTAGTGATGGCAAGGATGAGCTTCCCTTTGAAGATAGAGACGATTTTGATAGTTGGATAGTAAGTCCGGTGAATGCTGTCCATGAAGCGGGGGTTTTGAGCGGATATCCTGATGGAAATTTTCATCCCCATCAAGCTATTACCAGAGGTGAAGCTATTGCCGCTTTGGACAAGGCCCTGGAATATCAACATCAAGACGAGGACAAGCCTCAAGGGATAGGGATACCTTATCCAGATGGGCTCGAGGGAATAATCGAGGAATTTATCCTGACTTTTGCGGTTCAAGATCAAGAGGGAAATGTCGTGGAGGATGCTCAAGTGGAGATTTATGAAGACGAAGAACTAGATAGAGAAGTGGATGTCTTAGAAACAGAACCAGGAGGAGAGGCTATTACCCTCCTGCCGACTGGAAGCTATTACTTTAAAGTGACTCATCAGGATCATGAGGATTATGAGGGAGAATTTACTGTTTATGGTTTTGATAAAACCATCTGGATTGAGCTGGAGAAAGTGGAAGATAACGATAACGATGACGATGACGATGATGAAAATGATGATGACGAATAGTAATAGTAATAGGATAGACGGAGGCTCAAATTGAGGTTATTCTTATGCTAGTGAGCCCTATATATAGTGTAGATAAATATGCTTGGAGCTAATAGATAATAGATAATAAGGCCTACTTTAAATAGGCCTTATTATTGCATTTTAAGCTAAACTTCGCCTGTTTTTTTTGTTTCTGCCAAATTACCGGTAATTTTTAGCTGAAGCAAAAATATGTAGGTGAATATAACTCCTGCCAGGAACCTGGATAAAAACAATACCAGGGGATTTCCACCGATTCCAGAAAATAGAATGGTCTCTTCGATCAAGGAGTGGGCTATTCCGATGAAAACCCCGGTAATGGTAAGTTCTTTGGCTGTGAGGTTACCTTCTCTACCTACCTGCATGACAATACCCGCCCCGTACTGGAGTCCAACAGTCCAGGCTATAACGATTGGAAAAGCTGCTTCTCTTGGCAAGTTTAGTTTTCCTGTAAAAGGGGAGAAGATAGATGTTATCCTGTCCAAAATCCCACCTTGTTTCAAAAATTCCGTGATTATTAATAGAGGAATTACTATCAAAGTTATTTGAAGCATGGAAAAAAAGCTAGAGGAGACAGCATCTTGAAGCATTTCTATCCAATTAAGTTGAAGTAAAGTTTGAGCCAATTTTAAATCACTCCAGTTCCAGGTCGAATTAGTGTAGCCTGCAGAAGTTGCTTGAAGTTGCTTGCTTGTAGAATTAGTGAACATACTCTCTATACAAGTTTATAGTATTACCTTAAAGTGGGAGAACATCAAAGTACCAGGTTAAGAAAAATACCCAGGGTGATACTGGCAAGGACCCTGTAGATCAGAACCCACCTGCCCATGGCCCCAGCTTTACTGACTATGGCGGTTTCACTTGGTAAGCTGTGGCTGATGGTCACCATGACGCTTACTATTGTTATCTGTCTGGCGGTGAGTTCAAGGTTTAGAATAGCTCCTATAGCCCCGTAAACATTGGTCAGATTACCTATGACCAGCACCAGAGATGCTTCCCCGGGAAGACCGAAATATCCCATAAGGGGAGCGGCGTAATCTGCCAGGAGGGGCAGCACTCCTGAGTGTTCTAAGAAAGTCACAAGAAAAATTACCGGGACAAGGACTTTTCCCAGTTCGAGTATTACTTCTAAGCTGTTTTGTAACCCTGTTTTTACAATATGTACCATCACAATTCCCCCGTCCCTCTGTGTTATCCCGTTCCCTTGTGTTCTTGTTAACCCTTAACTATTCGATATTTAAACATATATTCTCAGCTAGCTCAACTATTATTTATTATTAAACTCTGTTCTAAATTGTTGCAAAATGATAGAATGAAAGAAATCTCTATGAGATGGGGTGAGAGTCTTTTGAAAAAGCTTCTCCTTGGGTTTGTGATTTTAATTGGTATTTTTGTCGGTTCTTTGCTAATAGGAGTTTTAGAATTGCCTGTATTCAAGGCTGTTGTTGATGATTTCGATAATTACGATGGAGCCGGAGAAAAAGTTGAATTCGGCCTGGTGATTAATGATGAAGAGATAGAGCTTCAGGAAGAGAATTATGCAATTATAGAAGAGGGGCAGGTGCTGGTTCCTGCTAGGGTTATTTTGGCTGAGCTGGGTATGGACACAGCTATAAATCAAAAAAAAGGTTCTCTTGTAGGCAGTTTAGGTGATTTTGAGCTTGAGTTTTTTTTCTTTGACACAGATGAAGAGAAGCAAGGGGAAGATGGAGATAATAAAGATAAAGATTTAGATGAGGGTAACAAAGAGGAAAGTTTTGAAAAAGAAATAAAAGGGGACAAGCTGGTGGGCAAAAAGATGGAAGAAGATATCTATGCTCCTATAAAGCCTCTGGTCCAAGCGGTAGGGGTAAGTGCAGAGCTAATCAGCGCAGAGGAAAATAGTAAGGATAAGCTCATTTACATATCCACCCCGTCGAGCTTTGATCCCGAGCCTTCGAAAGACCCTGAAGATAAAACCCCTGGATTGAATGTTTCCTACCCGCCTGAGGATGAGTATTCAATTTATAATAGTCCTTTATTTGTCTTTGGAACTACAGATTCTTACTCGAAGGTTGATGTGCTGGTAAATGGAGAACCTGTGGAAAAGCTGGATTTGAGAACAGGAAATTTTTTGACCATGGTGGATGTCCCCCTGACAGACTCTTGGGATGATGATTATTTTCCTATAGAGATAAAAGCTGTAGATTCTGAGGGGAATGAGAAGGTGGTGGAAAGGTCCGTAAAATATTCTAGGACCTGGTATCAGATGTCTCGAACACCCCCTGAAATTCACAATTACCACCTCAAGCCGGATAGGGATCAGGTCCTTGGACCCGGGGATACTCTGGAAGTTTTTGTCCAGGGAAGTCCCGGGGCAGAAGCTGTCTTTTGGCTAGGTGAAGATGAAGAAAATTCTGTACAGATGGAAGAAATGGAAGAAAACCCTACTCCTCTGGCAGGTGGTATCTACAGGGGCGTCTATGAAATAGATCAGGCGGATGATGTTACAAATTACTCTAACCAAGATTATCTGCCTATCAATGTTAGACTTTCTAGTGGTGATGATTATGCAACAAAGCGGCTGCCGGGAAAGGTGAATATTATTTCTGAAACTCCCTACAAGACTGTAGAAGTCAAGGAGCAGTCAGAACTTGGTTTTGATGGCTGGCTGAGGGGCTTTATTGAGGGTTCTTTCCAACTTCATTCCGGTACGGGCTGTGGTACTGTAAATTCGATTAGTGCCGTAGATTATTTGGTGGAAGGGACCCCTTATGAAGTGGTCGGTGTTTCGGGAAGTTATTACAGGGTTAGGTTTAAAGGTGATAAAACCTATTTAATTCACCGTAATGCCGTGGTGGCAAGTAATAGAGGGGAGCTAAACGGGACTCTAAATGAGGTAGAGATTTACGGGAAAGAATCCATGAATATTGAGGACAAGCTTTCTGTTCGCCTGGGTATGGACGAGAGGGTGCCTTTTTTGGTTCAGGACGAATTTGACCAGGACAGTGGTGAAATTCAGTTGTGGCTGGAAGGGGCTGTGAAAGCAGAGGAAGGAAGGGATAAACCGGAGAAATCCCTGGATTCCCTGGATTCCCTGGAGTCTCTGGAGGAGTTTGACACTGTAAAAAGTGTATCTATTGAGACGGGTGATGAAAAAGCTGGCAGTTCTGAAACCAATGGCCTCTTGGTAAGTGTTGAGCTGGAGAGAAGGATAACAGGGTTTGAGACCCGCTGGGAAGAAGAGGACCTATTTCTCCATGTGTACAAGCATACTCCGATACAACAAGAGGACAAGGAAGAAGAGCACTTCTTAGAGGGGAAAACCGTAATAATAGACCCTGGTCATGGGGGAGATGACAAGGGTGCCCTTGGCCCTGGTGAGCTTCATGAAAAGGATATTGCCTTGGATATGAGCTTTCTCCTGAAGGAAAAACTAGAAAACATCGGAGTAAACGCTGTTTTGGTACGAAGGGATGATGAAAATGTGGATCTATACGAGAGAACCTCCCTCATCAAGGAAGAAGATGCAGATCTGTTTATCAGTGTCCATGCTAACGCTCATCCCCAGGGGAGAGATGCCGTAGAAAATCATGGGCTTATGACCCTTTATAATCACTCTCATAATGAAGAGTTGGCCGAAATCATGCTTGACAGGATGAAAGAAGAAACGGGACTTCCTGCCATAAAAACTTGGAAGCGAAACATCGCGGTCCTGAGATACCCTTATGTTCCTTCGGTCTTAGTAGAAGCCGGATACATGAAAAACCCTGAGGATAATTGGTATATATTTCATCCCACAGGACAAAAGAAATTTGCCAGAGCAATGAAAGAAGGGATAATAGAGTATTTCCAGTTGGATTAAAACTCGAATTTGGGTAAAGCTTATCAAGTCTAATGAGTAAACTTTTTGAATTTTATTGCTAATACATCTTGATTCGTAAGGGGGATTCTCCCCCTTACGAATTTTAGATGTATCAAAAAAATTCAAGTGTTTACGATTAAACTTCATGTACCTCTTATTTTCATATTACCTGCCCATATTTGTCCTATGATAGTTCATAAGCCCCTGGACTATTCCTTCGGCAGCCTTATCTAGAAAATCATCGTCTTTTAGTAATTTTTCATCTTCTTCATTGGTCAAAAATGCTATTTCAACCAAAGCTGCCGGCATGGTCGCATACCTTATAACTCTGAAATTTCTGTCCTTGACGCCCCTGTTGACGGTGCCCAGGTTATTTAGAAGGCTGTTTTGAAGATCACTGGCCAGGAAGAAATCCTGGGAACTCCTATTTGAGGAATAAAAGGTTTCAGTGCCCTTGATATCCCTGCTAGGATGAGCGTTTGCGTGTACGCTGACAAAAACGTCCCCGTTATTTTCAGTGGCGAAGTCTACCCTTTGGTCTAGGGAAATAAAAGTGTCCGTTTCCCTAGTCATCCTTACTTCTGCCCCTTTGTCTTCCAGTATGTCTCTTGCCTTAAGGGATACATCAAGGACTACGTCTTTTTCCTTGAGGCCGCCAGGACTCTCGGCGCCGTCATCACTACCACCATGACCGGGATCTAGGATTATTCGAGTTCCTTTTAAAGGATTTTCTTCATAAGTTCTGATGATCAAGTTGGCATCTTGCCATCTGACTGTATAATGTTTATTCTTGTTTAAATCCAAGGCTATTCTGGCAGAGTTCGTATCGTCCATAAATCCTGTCCTGATCTTTTTCACAGTGCTAGAGCCTACTTCTATTTCCTCCTGAATTTCGTCTCCGTGGGATATATCTTTGAGATCGAAGACAAACCTGTCAGGGTTGTCCATGGTGAAATCGTCAACTGCAGTTCTTTTGATAGCTCCCACTACAATTTCCGTGTGATTGTCGTTTTTACTATATTCGATGAAATCAACTTGGTCTAGGTCGTTGTCATAACTTGTACTTTCGATGTATTCTGCGGCGCTCCATCCCTTTTTGTTATCATCAAGCTTTAATTTAATCCATTCATCGTAGACGGGATGATTGTCTTGAGTGGACTTGGTAATAATGGGGTAGGTTTCCCCTTCATTGACCTGGTCTATTGATTGGTATTCAAGCCCGGGTCCTTTTCTCACATTTAACCTGTCCACCCCTATGGTTAGTTCTCCTATGGTGTTGCTATACTTCTCTGGAGTTTGTGGTGGATCGTCGTCTACCGGACGATAGCTCCAATCTTCAGAACCATCTTCTTCATCTTCATCATCTTTTTCCTTTTCCTTGTCTTCAAGGTCGTCCCCTTCTTCGTCTGGTTCCTCATCTAGATCCTCTTTTGGCTCTATGATTCTGACAAAATCCGAGCTTACCCATCCTTCCACGATTTCATCTCCGCCGCTGTCTTCTCCAACTTCTGTGTCTCCACTGAGATTGATCTTTATCCACTCTTTGTAATCTACATCATCATCGATGGTATGCCTTTCTAAGACTTGAAATACGTCCCCTTCGTGGACTTGATCAAACTGGTCTTTATCCACCCCCGGGTCGCTTCTAACATTGAGGGTGCTTGCGGTAACTAAAGCCTTGGTTTCAGAGATATCTTCTTTGATACTCTTAATTTCATCAACAGTGGATTCTTCTTGATCTGAATCAGAATCATGATCCTGATCAGTATCCTCAGCCGGCTCCTCTGCATCGGATTCTTGTTCACCGTCATCGCCTTTTTCAGCCTGGGAAGTAATATCCACTCTTCTTTCATCCCCGTCCCAATCGACTTTTTCCCCTAGGTCTTCGCTTACGAATCTCAAAGGAACCATGGTTCTATCACCTTTGAGTTCCGGGGCGGTGTCCATCTCCATAGCTTCACCATTCAAGGTGTAGGTGCTGTTATCTATCTCCAAAACTATATGATTGTCATCTCGTTCAATGGTGACTTCCCTATTGGCTCCATCCCAATCCACATCAGCTCCTAGAGCTTCGGTTACAAACCTGATAGGTACCAAGGTTCTATCATCTCTGATGTAGGGTTCTTGGTCTGTCTCTATTATGGTTCCATCTACATAGATATCAATGTTGGATTCTGTCCCGTAAGAAGATGATGTAAAAGCAAGTAAAAGGATGGAAAGGGTCACCATGAAGAAAAAGAGCTTACCGAATCTATAGTTGTGGTCGTTAACTTGATCAGATGTAGAGCTTTTTTTAGGAATTTCTTTGTTTGAACTTTCTTTGTATGTATAGATTGAAATCCACTCCCTTTGAAATTATTTTAGTACAACTAATATTAGTGCGATACTGGATAAAGTCCCTAATTAATATTATAATTCACTTTTCTCGACACTGCTACAGAAAAAAACCTATAATAGCTGAATTTCACCTTTTTTCTTTTGAAGTTTTTTGCGGGGAATATGTTCCATTAAAATGCAAGGGAAATCCCGGAAATAAATTGCAATAGCAACTGACAATAGATTTTACAGACATATCCAATGTATAAATCCTATATGTATATATACTAATGGTAGTTTTAAATGGCTTTGTGTTTCTTAAATTTTTAACAGGATATTTTGATACTACGTCGAATTTTGTTAAAGTTTATTTTCTTACTAACCAATAAAAGGGGTTGAGATCAAAAATGAGTCCCAGCAAAGGTTCTAATAAGAAGAGTAGGAGTCTCTGGAGGCTGATTGAAGATTCTCCAGGCATTAAAGAAGGTTTTAAGGAGCTCCCGGAGCATTTGAATCCAAAGACCATCACAACGGGAATAGTTGCTGCAGTCTTTGGCTGTACCGGGCCCGCCTTGATTATTATGGATGCGGCTGAATACGGCGGTCTTACTAGGCCTGAAACGGTTTCGTGGCTTTTTGCCATCTACTTTTTCGGTGGAATGATAAGCATAATTTCGGCTGCAAAATACAAACAACCTGTGACTGGAGCCTGGTCCATTCCAGGGGCGGTTCTCATGATGGGTGCTTTGCAGAATCTGACCATAAATCAGGCTGTAGGAGGATATTTTTTGGCTGGTGTACTGGTTCTGGTTCTTGGGATGTCTGGTCTTGTCGGTAAGGTCATGAGATGGCTCCCCTTACCTATTGTGATGGGGATGATAGCTGGAGCTTTGATAGATTTTGGTACGGACATCATCCTTTCTTCTATGGAGGCTCCTCTGATCGGAGGGTCTGCCCTTTTTGGTTATCTTGTTTTGCCGAAAATCACTAGAAAAGTTCCTGCTGTATTGGGAGCCTTAGGTCTTGGTATAGTGATGGCGGTTTTAATGGGACAAATGGAGTTTGCCGGGGTGGATTATGGATATGTAGCTCCCCAGGTGATAACTCCTTCCTTTAGTTTTGAAGCCTTTTTATCAGTGTCTTTGCCCCTGGCTATTCTTGTGATAGGTGCAGAAAATGCCCAGGCTGTTGGAGTGATGATGGCCAAGGGTTATAGGCCCCCGATAAACTTTATCAGTATTGCCAGCGGCTTAGGTGGAATCATAGCTTCTTTCTTTGGCGGTCATAATGCCAATATAGCTGGGCCCATGACAGCTATAAATGCTTCCGAAGAAGCGGGGGACAATTTGGATGCCAGGTATGCGGCTGCTGTTGTGTGCGGGGTTGTCTTTGCACTTTTTGGAATATTTGCCAGTGTTGCCGTAGCTTTTGTTGGCAGTTTGCCGGGAGAACTTATCTCCATCGTAGCTGGACTTGCCATGGTGGGGGTTCTTCTAAGCGCCTTTGAAGATGCTTTTAGTAAAGCCATGCCTTTTAGGGTGGGAGCCTTTTTTGCCATGGTAATAGCCATGAGCGGTATAACCATCCTTGAGATCAGTGCTCCTTTTTGGGCCTTGATAGGTGGTGTGATAGTTTCTTACCTGGTGGAACCGGGAGATTATAAAAAGCAAAGAGAGGAAAATGAGAGGGAGGAAAATGAACTTAAAAGGTAGAATTTAGAAATCTAAAGGTCAAATGAAACCAAATGAAATTAAATGGGGTTAAATGGTATCAAATGGTACCAAATGGTATCAAATAAGAACAAGAGGGAAACAATGGGAGCTAGGAATGTCAGGGGTATTTATGAGTAATCTGCCTGGCCAGTTTTTGGTGAAGGGCATATGGGGGTGAATTTTTTGGATATTTATGATGCTATTTATAATCGGAAAAGTATCAGGGGTTTTAAACCTGATCCTGTGCCAAAAGAGGTCATAAAAGATGTTCTCCAAGCGGGTGTTCAGGCACCTTCGGCTATGAATACTCAGCCATGGGAATTGACTGTGGTGACCGGGGACACTCTTGAAAAGATCAAGGAAGAAAATTTGAAAAATCTTGCTGCTACAGAGGAGTTTTTTGATTATAAATACGAAGGAATTTATAGGGAACGCCAGGTGAAGCTTGCCAAGCAGCTGTTTCAGCTTATGGGGATTAGTCGTGATGATAAGGAAAAACGAAATGAATGGCTGAAGAGGGGGTTTAGATTTTTCGATGCTCCCGTAGCTATAATAATTTCAATGGATATGTCCATGGAGGGAAGCTGGGCAGTCTTTGATATCGGTTGTTTAGCCCAGACTATCTGTTTGGCTGCCCTAAAACATGAGCTTGGAACCTGTATAGAAGTTCAAGGTGTCACCTATGAAAAAGTGATCAAAAAATACACGGGACTTCCAGGATCTCAGAATGTGATCATGGGTATCGCCCTGGGTTATCCTGACTGGGAATTTCCAGCTAATAAAGTGGAAAGTACCAGGGAAGACGTGGATAATATCACCAGGTGGATGGGATTTTGATACATCCTGCACAGTTTGGAAGTGACTAGAGTGGTTTTTTAGTCTTGCTCAAAACTTTTTGGCATCCTTGCTGACGATGATTTTTGCAAGCTTTTCTGTTTTGTCAGAATCAGTCAGCTCTGGGTCTAAAGGTAAGGATTCTATATATGGGATGAGTTCGTCCTTGAGGAGAAGGGGGATAGTCACTTCCCATCTGTTTTCTAGGCCGTGAAATATACATTTGTCATTGGTGAAAACCACCAGGTTGTGGATTTTGAGCTTGTTTAGCTCCAGGTCAAGGTCCAGGTCTTTTTCAGCGGCGATTAACTTGGATAGGTAGTTTGAAAAGATGGAGCTTGCCCTGTTTATCTGTTTTAGGGGGCTGGTCATGGGGGTTTTCAAGGCCCGGGGATTTGCAAAGGGAGCCTTTAGCCAGCTCTCTTCCAGGCTGTCGTAATAAAATCTGCCGCTGATGTTCTTAACTTCTATGCAAAGGATTCCTGTAGGTCCGATTACCAGGTGGTCTATTTCTGCTTTTTCCACCTGGGATTTTTCTTTGGAGCGGTTTTTTTGGCTGCTTTTACCTGGATTGTTTGAGTTTGCTTCTACTTTTTTTCCGTTTAAAATATAATAGTCATCGGATAGGCTTGTCTTTAGCAGATTTGTGATGTATTCTTCTCCTTCATGGCCCTTGGCCAGGGCTGTTATCTCCTCATCGAGCTTTTCTATCTCCTGGCGGAGATCGCGTATTTGTTGTTTTATACTAGAGGTTTTATCCTCAGATGCGCCATTCGCGGATACATCAGTCTTTCTGGATTTGGATATGAAAGGTTGTTTGAAAAAGTCTTGTAATTTTCTTTTTCTAAGGGACCAGAGCTCAGATTTACTTGTTTTTAACCTGGCAGAGACTCTTTCTTTGGATTTTTCTTTTTTTTGAATCTTTTTTTCCAGGGATTTTTCCCCTTTTAGTATTATAGCCAAGATCCTGACCTCCGAAGTTATTAAAAAAGTTACTAATTCCCCATGTTTTGACTTTCAGACCACAACCAGTAATGAAAATAATCTGATTTATTTTACCGCAGCAGTATATGGAGATATGATTTAAGAATACATCACATCTAGGCAGGGAAGGTACACGAAGTTTAATAAGTAAACTTTTAAGATCTTTGCTT
>CAZCIZ010000032.1:0-25747 GCA_964498995.1 uncultured Clostridia bacterium
TGTATTAATAAAAACTTTGTAGTATCGGAATATACTGCAGCAGTGAAATTAAAGTTTATTTTCTTACTAAGGTATTTAACAAATATTCTTATAATCATCTGAAAGAGTTTCAACAAAATTATCTAGCTCTATTTCCTTCAAAACTTTACAAAGAAATTTTCTGTTGTGCTCTGCAAGCTCAACTGGATCAAAGCAAACCATATCATCACAGTTTTCTTTATCATTCAAAATGATGTAGTACATTTTATTGTCTGGAGTCAGATAAGTATCTGTTATATAGCAATATCGTCCCGAACCTTTAGATGTATAACCAGGTAAATGGCCTATAGATTGCTCCTTAATTTTTCTAATAAACCTTAAATTGTCAGGCAAGCTAAGATTTTTTCCTTTCTTGACCCTGTAGAGATATGTTATAGTATCCTGCTGATTGATCAGAGCCTGCAAAAATCCATAATAATGTAGTAAAAAATAGCCTTGGTTTTCGGTAGGGATATTGTCATTCAAATCGGTGATAAATTGCTTAATAGCAAGGTTAGAGTTTTCTAGTATTTGAAACGCTGCATGTTCTATATTTCGATCCAATGGCTTTTTTTGCTCTAACTTCTCAATATTCCCATTCTTAGAATTGTCACTGTCAATCATCTTATCTAGATCTTTGTTATTGTTATTATCATTGATATCCCTTACTTCTCTAGACATCAAAACATATTCACCTCTACATACCAGCTATTGGCTAACACTTCCCCTTATTTCTTGCTAAGGTATCGTAATATCGTAGCATCGTAGCTATATAATACTCAGAAAAAGTTCCTGTTTTAAACAGGAACTTTTTCTCTTTTCCTACCCCTTGACTTATACTTTCATTCTTTTGCCGCTGTTTGGTTGGCTTCTTCAATGATTTTTTCCCTAACATCTCCCGGAACCTGCTCGTAATGACTAAACTTGGCAGTAAAACTTCCCCTACCCTGAGTTATAGACCTTAGATCTATAGCATACCTTAACATCTCTGCCTGGGGAGCGTAGGCTCTAATAAGCTGATCATCACCATCGGGGTCCATTCCCTGAATTTTACCCCTTTTACTATTTATATCTCCCATAACATCTCCCATATATTTTTCTGGCACTCTAACCTCTACTTCCAGTATGGGTTCAAGCAAGATAGGTTCAGCCTTTTCCATCCCTTTTCTAAAAGCATTGATCCCTGCCATCTTAAAAGCCATCTCTGAAGAATCCACACTATGATGGGAACCATCATATAAGTTTGCCTTAACGTCCACCACGGGATAGCCTGCCAGGACACCTGTTTCCATAGCTTCTAGGATTCCTTTTTCTACGGCAGGGATATATTGTTTGGGGATCACTCCACCTACAATATTGTTTTCAAATTCAAAGTACTGTCCTTCAGGAAGGGGGGAAAATTCTACATATACATGACCATATTGACCCCTGCCTCCTGATTGTTTTTTGTATTTTTCTTCAGCGGTGACGGTTTTCGTAATAGTCTCTCTATAAGGAACCTTAGGAGGTTTAAGGTCCACATCAACCCCGTATTTTTTTGTCATTCTTTTCAACACTATATCCAGTTGTAGCTCTCCCATCCCAGAGATCAAAGTTTCCTTTGTTTCTTTGTTCGTCTCACGTTTCAAAATGGGATCTTCTTCTAGTAGTTTTGTCAGCGATGTACCGACTTTTTCTTCATCTCCTTTTTCATTAGTAACTACGGCAAATGAGATTATTGGCTCTGGGAATTCAACTCCTGGAAGTACAATAGGCTTAGATGGAGAAGATAAAGTATCTCCAGTGGAGGTTTTTTGAAGCTTACTGACGGCAACAATATCCCCTACAGATACCTTACTTACAGCTACCTGTTCCTTGCCTTTTAGATAATATAGCTTCCCTACCCTTTCTTGGGAAGAATTGTTTGAGTTATAAACCTCTTGATCATCGGAGAGTTCACCAGAGAAAACCCTGAAATAATTAAGTCTACCTACATATGGGTCAGCTATGGTTTTGAATACAAAAGCGCTAAAAGGCTCATCCTTAGATGGCTTTACTTCTACCTCTTCACCGCTATTTGCATCCTTGCCCTGTAGTCCTTCTTTTTCTAAGGGATTAGGAATGTAATAGGTCAAACAATCAAGGAGTTGGTTAACACCTATATTTTGGGTGGCAGAACCGCAGAGAACCGGGACAATCTCTCCCATCTTCGTGTATTGTTTAACTCCATTTATCACTTCATCTTCTGTTAAAGGTTCACCTTCTAGGTATTTTTCCAGGGTTTCATCATTGCATTCGGCTACAGATTCCATTAAAATTTCCCGGTAATTTTCCGCCTCATCCTGAAGTTCTGAAGGGATCTCTTCTTCAGAAACTTCTCTTCCATCCCCTTTTGGATATACTGCTTTCATGGTTACAAGATTGATAACGCCTTCAAAGGAAGATTCCTTGCCTATTGGTATCGTGACGGGAACTACCATTTCTCCAAAATGATCCCTTAATTGCTCAAAAGTTTGTTCAAAGTCCGCATTTTCCCTTTCCATCTTGTTGACATAAATTAGTCTGGGAAGACCAAAATCATTTGCATATTTCCATACCTGCTCGGTACCTACTTCTACTCCAGAGGAAGCACTGACCACAATCAAAGCCCCATCTACTATTCTCAGGGAGCTTTTTACATCACCTAGAAAGTCAAAATAGCCAGGTGTATCTACCAAATTTATTTTGCAATCCTTCCATTCACAAGGAGCAATAGAAGTATTGATAGTTATTCCTCTTTCTATCTCTTCTTTATCATAATCAGTAGTGGAATTACCCTCATCAACCTTGCCCAGTCTGTCAATAGAACTAGAAGTATAGAGCATAGCCTCTGTCAACGATGTCTTTCCTGCCCCACTATGAGAGCAAATCCCAACATTCCTAATTTGATCCGGTTGGTAGTTTTTCATAATTAAACCTCCTTTAGTATATTTATTAAAGTGTTTCGTTTCAATGAATAACTAACATGACTTTGATATAATCACTATGATATAATCGCGTGAAATCAATATCATAACATTTTATTTTATTTTATAGTAATTCTCGCAAATTTTATTAAAATCCTTCTAAAGTAAATATTAATTTTCTGAAAATACTATGGTAAAATATCCAATACAGTATATTATAAGGACAGTAGCATAATTAGGAGGTAACAAAATGACCATCCAGTCGGTAAAAATCAAAGAAGTTAAAACTAACATTTTTAACATTGAAGTTCCCTTACCTAAAAACCCTTTGAAAGCAACTAATGCTTATCTATTAAAGGGTAAATCTAAGAACTTGCTAATCGATACTGGGATGAACAGGCAAGAATGCAAGGATGCATTAAATACCGCAATAGACTCGTTGGATGTTGATATGGAAAAAACAGACCTATTTGTAACCCATTTGCATGCAGATCACTTGGGGCTAGCTTTTTATTTTGCCGGAAAAAATTCTAAAATTTATTTCAACCAGCCGGATACCAAAGTTGTCAATGATTATAACTTCTGGGAAAGAGCTGAAAAAATGGCTTTGCAAAGTGGATTCCCCCAGAAAGAAGTAAACACTGCCCGCAAAAAACATCCTGGTTACAAATATAGTCAGGAAGAATCCGATGGTTTTACCTTTGTACAGGAAAACGACACCTTGGAGGTTGGAAACTATAAGTTAAAATGTATCTCTACTCCCGGGCATACCCCGGGAAATACCTGCCTGTATGATAAAGACAATAGATTGTTCTTCTCAGGTGATCATGTCCTCTGGGATATCACTCCCAATATTTCGGCCTTTTTGGAAAAGGGCAATAATCCTCTGGGAAAATATCTAGAAAGCCTGGACAAAGTGTCCGAATTAGATGTGGAGCTCGTACTCCCAGGACACAGAAATACTTTCACTGATTTATATGGCAGGGTAGAACAGCTTAAAAACCATCATTTCGAGAGAATCGAGGAAATAAAAACAATTTTGAAAGAAAAAGGAAACAAAAGCGCATATCAAGTAGCTTCCCATATGACCTGGGACATAGACTGCAACTCCTGGACTGACTTCCCCCTGGTCCAAAAATGGTTTGCCACAGGAGAAGCCCTTGCTCATCTAGAATACATGGAAAAGAATAATATGATCAGCAAGGAAACAGAGGATTCAAATGATATCTCTATAGAATTTTACTACATATGATTTATGCTGAAATAATATATTCCACCCTATCTCTGCCCTTTTCTTTAGCTTTGTATAAAGCTCTATCGGACATGTTTAAGTACTGATCCAAATTGTGATCTTTTAAACATTCATTGGCATCGTTGTTTATAGTAGTCACCCCTAAAGACATGGTAACAAAATCTGATACAGGTGATGAGCTGTGAGGGATGTTCATTGCTTTGACCCCCGACCTTACTCTTTCTGCTATTAGGAGGGCATCTTCCAAGTTTACATAAGGTAGTATAATTCCAAATTCTTCGCCCCCATATCTTGCCACTAGATCTTGGGGGCGGGTAACCATCTCCTTTAGTTTCTTTGCAACCCTAATCAAACATTCATCTCCCGCTAAGTGTCCATAAGTATCATTATAATTTTTGAAATAGTCTATATCACCTATGATTAATGACATAACTCTACAATCCTTTATAGACTTATTCCATTCTCTTTGTAATATTTCATCAAAAATTCGTCTATTTGCGATACCGGTTAACCCATCTACATTTACCATCCTTTCAAGCTTATTATTTTTTTCTTCTAATTCTTTATTCACTCGTTCTAAATACCTGGTTAATTTTTCAAGTTCCCTTTCTCTTTTCTTCCTTGCCTTGATTTCCCTGTTCAACTTCAAAGCTGATTCAACCCTTGCGTAAAGCTCTATCCTACCCGTTTGCTTTTGAATATAGTCAGTAGCCCCCGCATTAAATGCTTTTTCCAACCACTGGCTTTTAGTTTCAGACGTTATCATTATTATGGGGGTATCCTGATACCTAGAGTCCTTTTTAATCATTTCACAAGCCCTGACTCCATCCATATCTTCCATAATAATATCCATCAATATCAATTCGAATTCTTGCTCTTCCTCTACCAAACTTTCACCTTGCCCAACCCGGAGAATTTCAAGGGCTTGTTTTGCAGAACAAGCTTCCTTGACATCTTTGTAGCCCCTCTCACCCAAAAGACTTTTGATTATATAACGAACGCTTTTAGAATCATCTACGATAAGTATTCCCACTATTATCACCTCTTATCTGGTTCCTAAAATAAGCCATATTTATAAGAAGCCCATCGGGTTTTATATACCCTCAGGGCTTCTTATAGGGCAATGCCCATTATATCATAAAACTTTTAAAAAAACTTTTTTGGCAAAGACTATTTCATTTTATCGATAAAGCTTTCAACTTCAACAGCTGGCAGGGTTTGTATTCTTATTGTTCCTCTAGAGGCAAGTTCAAGGGAAATTTTCTGAATGGTTTCATTATCAGGAGCTTCAACAATGTTCAAGAAATCATATTCTCCCAACAGGGCATACTGGGAGATCACCTTACCTCCCATATTTTCTACATCCTTATTAACCTCTTTGATCCTCTCTGCATTTTCTTTAATGGTGTTGCAACCATCATCAGTCAAACGACTTAACAAAACATACCTAGGCATACTTGTCCCTCCTTTTAAAATAATTTTCTCCTATATTATAACATATATAGCTTTTAATTTCTTCAATAGTTTGAATATTTTTTATTTATAATCAATTCATTTTTAGCTCATTTTTGGCTTAAGAGTGATATAATATTTTTATAGTTCTCATTAAGGAGGTTTATTATGCAAGTTCTTGCCATTATATTGGCTGTATTATTCTTTATAACAGGTATCATCGGAACCATACTTCCCATTATACCAGGTGCATTTCTCATCTGGACGGGGATGCTATTATACGGTATTATGACTAATTTTACCGACCTATCCTTAGGCTTTTTCATTATTCAAGGTATTGCAGCATTAATGGTCCTTGGAGTTGATTACATTGCCGCTGCTATAGGTACAAAAAGATTCGGGGGGTCTAATACCGCCACCTGGATGGCTGCTTTAGGCCTGATTGTAGGTATTATAACTTTAGGAATTCCGGGGATCATTTTTGGTCCTTTCATAGGGGCATTAACAGGCGAATTGCTCAGAAAAGCACCTATGAAAGAAGCTTTTTATGCTAGTTTTGGAACTTTACTAGGGCTTTTAGGAGGTTTTTTGCTTAAAATCATTATAGAAGTCATAATGATAGCTTGGTTTTTCTATTCAATCATATAACAAGTTCAATAGATTTTTTGCCAGGATTTTTTCCAAATCTTCCCCCGAAAACAAGTCTTTAATTTTAACACACTCATCTACAGGATCTCCAAAAGGATAATCACTGCCAAACATAATCCTGTCACTTCCATAATTTGATACAAAGTCCTTAACTTGATAAGGACTTGCCAGGGAAGTGTCTACATAGACAAAAGGATTCTCAAAAACTCCAGCCTCTTTTAACCTTTCATACCCTCCGTTCAAATTCCCTAAATGAGGTATGATGGTTATAGTCTGCTTCTCAAATTTTTCAATTAACATAAGGGTGTTGGAAAACTCCTCTTCCAATATCACGGGTAGTTGTCTTTCACAAATATCTTCGATTATAACATCACATTCCTTGGTACCATAAAGATACTTTGGCTCACTTGCATGTCTATGCCATTTTATCCCGGAAAATTCCTCTCCAGGGTAGCTAAAATCATTCCAGACAAACCAGAATATATAAATATTTTCCCCTTTTAGCGATTCCAAGTATTTGTGGACATCGTCTCTACTCTTCTGAAATTCTGGAGAATCTACAAAATTCCTATCTCCCCGATCATATATTTCCTCCACAGGTGAGAAAAGCACCCCACCATGGATATCACCTTGGTCCCAAAGGGATCTTATCCTCTCAAAGGGTAGAGTTAAACCACAATGAGCATGAGAGTCTAATATTAGCAATTCAATAACCCCTTTCGATGAAAAAATCAAACTGATTATTCCTAGACATATTCCTTTTATTCAGGGTTCACTTCTTCGTCTATCTTCTCTAACCCGTCTAAGCCTCCACAAGGAAGTGATATATGAGGTGGTGAAATCTCATATTCCCTGGGATTTATCCTTATCACTCTAGCATTGTAGCTTCTGGCCAAACGCAGAGTCAAATTTCGAATAGTAGGTACAGATGTGCCTGCACCTATTTCTATTACTACTATGTTATCATCCTGATGTTGCTGCAAGAATTCCCTGAACCTGTCCTCTTGTTTATCTGATCTATCACCTATCCAGGAAAAATCCCCGAACATCAAGATATTAGGCCTAGCTGTTGCACTACAATTTGGGCAGGTAGGCACATTTTTAGCTCTCATGGTCTCTGTATCTATTTCAAAAGTTTCGTTGTTATCCCATATTTTATCTGAACAAGGCACACTACACTGTAAATGATGAATTGATCCGTGAACTTCAAATACTTTTTCTTCTGGAAAGCCGGCCTTTTGAAATTGACCATCGACATTTGAAGTAGCGATAAAATAGTCTAGTTGTCTTTCTCTGATCCATTTTTTTATAATCTCATATCCATGGTGAGGCTCAGTTGTTCTATACATATTTACCCTGTGCCCGTAAAACCCCCAGCCAAAGGATGGATCTCTAGAAAAGTGAGCAGGATTAGCCGCATCCATGAAGTTTAATCCGAGCTTTTTATACATGGGGTATTCTCTCCAAAAACCTTCCTTACCCCTGAAATCCGGGAGGCCGCTGTCAACTCCCATGCCGGCGCCGGTATTTATAACAATAGCTCTAGCTTGTAGTAAGAATTCACCTGCCCGTTCAAACTTTTCCTTCTCTGTCATATATCCACCTCCTACACCTGACTCATGCACTATTAGGGATTTCACCACCTACATGAATTGGTTATTTGGCCAAGTACCCTGTAATTGTATTTATATTGCTAACCCTTTCAAGATTTAACACTTCTTCTATAAATTCATCCTGATACTCTGATTCCATCTTACCCGTCAGGGATTTAAATTTTTGGATCAATTCTTCCATGGTAAGAGGATTTTCAGGATCGCCCTTGGGATAATCTATCCTTTTTTCATAGGAAACACCATCCTTAGTCTTGATCTCAACTACACAGGGCCATTTCCTGGGAAATACTTTTTCTAGCTCAGGATCTCTCTCACAGCTAACTTTCTTCATCAGTTCTCTTACATTTTCTGAAAAAATCAATTCTTCCTTATAATCATCCAGAAAAGCGCGCCTGTTGATTATAGCAATGGCAGCAGCATAAGGCAAGCTAAACTGGGCATCAACGATATTCTGAGGGGTTTTTTTGATCTCAATAGGGTCTCCTACTAGCTGTACTCCTGGTCCTACAATTCTAACATTGACTTTTTCCACCTTGTCGGGAAAGATGTCATTTTCATCCACAAGCTGCAAAATGGCATCTATTGGTGATTGATTATACCTACAGCAGGCATGAGGTTTAATACTGGTTTTTAGTATCATAAATACTTTATCATCTTCTAGGTTTTCAATGGCAAGTTCAGGTCTTGCATTGTCTGAATAGGAGCTCAAAAAACCATATTTCCCCGAAATCCCACCAGTAGGGCCTTTAAATCCAGCTGCCGCAAGTTTTGCAGCTAAAATTCCGGAATGAGCCGACCAGCCTGGATGAAACCTTTTCGTCCAGGCTCCATCAGCCAAAAATTCCAAAGAAGATGCCGCCTGACTTAGTGAGATTCCAAGGGCACTGACAAGGTCTTTCTTTTTGAGTCCCAAAAGTTTCGCCGCAACAACAGCCGCTGCAAAGGTCCCACAGGTCCCTGTAGGATGAAACCCCCTTTTATAATGCTCGGTAGGATTGACAGCTTTTCCAACTCTGATCATGACTTCATAACCTGCCACTGAAGCCTCAATAATTTCTTTTCCCCTAGCCCCGAGCCTTTCCCCTACTGATAATGCTACAGGGAAGACCACAACTCCCGGGTGAATGGAAGCTTCATTGACTACATCATCAAGTTCCAAACTGTGAGCAAAGCATCCATTGGCAAGGGGCGAATATTCCTCTCGCCCTACCAATCCCGTTCCTGCAAGTACTCCTTTAGTTTTTTCTTTACTAGTATCAAACTCCTCAACGGCATCAATTTCCTTTAAAAACTTTATCAAAGCTTTACTGGATTCTACATCGGCTCCTCGATAACATAACCCGGCAAAATCCAACAAAAGCTTCTTGGTGGTTTCTATAACATCCCACGGAATATCTTCGTATTTTAAAGATGTTACAAAATCGGCAAGCTTCTCTTCAACTTGCATTTTCACACCTCCTAAGTGTTCTCTCCCTTAGCAACATAGTCAGGGAATAACATAGGTGAGTAACCTTCTTCTTCTTTGGAAGAAGATACTCCAGCTTCTTGAAGCTCTTTTCTATAGTTCTCTAGATGTTCTAATGTAAGTTTATTTAATTTTACCTGGGCAGATTTTTGGGCAGCTATCTGACCTGCCCTTTTGCCAAAAACCATCACATCAAGAAGTGAGTTTCCAGCTAATCTGTTTCTGCCGTGAACACCACCAGAGTTTTCACCGGCGGCAAATAAATTCTCAACCTGAGTTTCGCACTTCTCATCTATATAAATGCCGCCATTTTGATAGTGCAAGGTAGGATAGATTAGAATTGGGTCTTTTCTCATATCTATATCAAAACGCCCAAATTGCCTGACCATGGCGGGAAAATTGTTAAGCAAAACCCCTTCTCCATGAATCGTTTCCAGTAAAGGTGTATCAAGCCAAATTCCCACCATACCTGTAGGTGTATTTATTCCCTTATTTCTCTCTCTACATTCTCTTATCATGGCTGCTGCCTCTACATCCCTCGGCTCTAAATGATGTACAAATAATTCGCCGTCCACATTTAAGGGAGTAGCGCCCATTCCCCTAAGCTTTTCTGTGACCAATTGACCTATGATCTGAGGAGGATAAGCCACCCCTGTAGGATGGTATTGAATGGTATCCATGTATTTCAAACCCGCTCCTGCTCTATAAGCCATCACCAAAGCATCGCCGGTAGCCCCGTAATGATTGGTAGTGGGAAAGCCCTGATAATGGAGTCTGCCGGAACCTCCTGAGGCAAGGATCACCGTTTTTGCCCTGACCACAAAATACTCTTCTGTTTCTGCATTGTACATTACAGCTCCAGCAGCTTTTCCATCCTCATCTAGGATTAGATCCACTGCAGGACAAAATTCTCTAACCTCTACATCATGATTATTGACTTCGTCCCTCAGTACCCTCATGATCTCCGCTCCCGTATAATCCCTGGCAGCATGCATGCGGCGTCTAGATGTACCACCACCATGAACCGGAAGCAGGGTCCCATCGGACTTTTTATCAAAATTAACTCCTAAACCTTCCAACCATTGGATAACACCCGGACCATCCCGGACCAAGGTATATACGAGTTCAGGCAGGTTAGTAAAGTGACCTCCTCCCATGGCATCTATATAATGGATGTGAGGTGCATCCTGGGGAAGGGTCGCTGCTTGAATTCCCCCCTGGGCCATCATGGTATTACAGTCCCCAAAGCGAAGTTTTGTGGCGACAAGAACTGAAGCACCTTCTTCTAGCGCCGAAAGTGCAGCTGCAGCTCCCGCCCCACCACCTCCGATTATCAAGACATCAACGTCATAATCCCAGGTTTCAAGCTTGATATTTTCTTTAACCAACCTGCTCTCATCCTTCAATAAACGGACAAGTTCTTTTGGTGCTCTATCACCTTTATTTTCTCCCACAGGTATTTCCTCAAAACCTTCCTCTACATAATCAGGGTGAAATTTCCTAAGCACATCCTCCCTTTCTTCGGGAGTCATTCGGTCAAATTCAACCCCTTTTCTTTTACTTCGGGTTTCTTCTACTTTCTTTATCAGTTCTCTCATCTTTGGTGTATACATAACCTTTACCTCCCGTGCTTTTGTAATAGTTTGTCATAATTTTATATCTAAGCAAGCTTTATCTCCAAATTCAATAAAGGACCATGCTGCTGCGCCCCGTACACATCAGTATCTTTTTGCCCTCCAGAAGCAATTTCTCGCAGTATTGTAATTTTAATTGCACTGGCAGGAGGATAAAAGTAAATCCCCAGGATTTTGTCTTCAGAAATTCCATAGGCCTTAGATATCAACCCAGGGGTAAAGCTCGCGCCTTTCCAAGCTCTATTAAAATCAGCCTCATCATTAAAAATTATATCAAAGGTAAGCTGATAAGGGCCGGCATTTTTGCTCCTGATAACCCCTGCTATTTCTCTCAATTTTTTTACTTCATTCAATTCATATCCCTCCAGATTCTATAATTCTTCTAATTTCATTGGAAATATTTTTACCGGGTGAACATTTTCCACTAAATGGTGGATAGAAAATTCATATACTTCACCGGCTTCAATGTCCGAGGGGGAATATGGGAACGCTAAATTTCCAGCCGTTGATAGACGGCCTTCATACCCAATGTGAAGCATTGTCGCCCTGGCAAAGCCCAAAATCGTATTAGCAAGCTCCTGATTCTTAGCCACCGCTTCCATGACGATACCTAGTTCATGGCCTTTCTTAGGATTAGGCTCTAACTCTCCCATCACCCCGTTATATCCATATAGCCTAAAGTTGAGTGATCCCTCAGTTTCGCCAAAGTTGTCATAAACACTTGCCTTTACATCTTCGATTATTTCATCTATCTTATCTATCATCACCGGGTCTCTAGTACCAGCTATACTTACTGAGCGATACCCCACAAGCTTTGCACCTTCAATTTTTATTGCATAAGGAATTTCGATAAATTTAGTTCCCGTGACCTTTACGGTTCTGTCATCACTTTGTTCATAGCTGGCTTCAGTAAGATCAAGTTCTCCGCCAGGTCCATGTAAATGAAAAGGATCTGATTTCTCATACAGGGAATGGGCTGCAACCGAATCTGGAGTGCATCGCCGCTCAGGGTTAACGGGAAAAATCTCAAAGTGGTCCTTTCTCAAAATTCCAAACATGCAGTCACGTCCACTCCCCGGCTTTGCAGCTATAGCAGCACATTCCAAAATTTTGCCCAAATGCAAGGATAAGCCAGGATCAAAACCTTCATTTACTGGTAGAGCAGCAAAACATACTGGGTCATAGGCTCTTCCAGCCAAAATTACCTGGGCTTCTTGTTTCAAAGCCTCCTGTAAAGGTTCTAATCCCATTTGGCCCACTATTCTAGTTGTCTGGTTAACATCTTCCTCAGTTAATTCAGGTACTCCTTCAAGGGGAAAAATTTCACCAGCGGACATTTTAGACAAAACAAAATCTTGGGAAAACTCAGCATCTATTCTTGCCATCTTGAAAGAAAGATCTTTTTCTCTAGCTATTTCCTTAATTATTTCTTCATTCCAGTCCACATGAACCTTAGCTCCACTTCCTCCTGCAGTACCAATGAGCACAGGAATATCTTCTTTGCATGAAGCTTCCAGAATTAGCTCCAAGTCTCTTTTCACGGCATTTCTATCAGTAAAAGATTTACCCTTTCCTAGATAAAATGGACCAGGATCAATTGAACCTGCATCAATCCCAATTAAATCTGGTTTCAACTCCATCCCTTTTTTAAAGCTATCTAAAGGAAATCCATAACCAAGTATTGCTGTAGGAGCAAATAGTCTTATCTCTTCCATTTTTAACCTCCTTTAATATGACTGTCTAAAGTTAATTATTGATGGTTTTAAATAAGATTTCATCAAAAGCCCATCAAACTCCTTTAATTAAATTGGATGGTTTATAATCCAAAACAAAAAAAAGCCGGCACTTCAAAATGCCGGGAAAAATAAACTAGGTAGCTTCATAGCCCTCCTCTTCTAATTGTTCCCTTGGAATTGTCACCTTTTTATGCTGGATTGCACCTATAACCAGTAAAACCGCTAAAGTAATTGCTGCCAATAACGCTATTATAAAGCCCGGGTAAAACATCGCAACTCCCCCAAGGGCTAAATTTACAAGAGTTAGAGGGATATTGATCGACTTCTTATAGGTATATCTACCGAAAAAGAAGAAAGTGACCCCAGATACACCAACAGCAATCATTAGAGTCTCTATTACTTGAGGCAGTCCCGGCTCAAGGATAACATCAGTCCTGATAAATATGGAAAAAGACATGATAATTATCGGCAGACATATTTTCAACGCGGTCATCATTGTTTTCATAAATGATGCTCCTGAAAGCCTTGAGGCAACAGCTGCAGTTAAGGAGGTAGGAGGAGATAATTCCCCCCAGATAGCAATCAAAAAGACAAAAAAGTGAGCTACCCATGGATCTATAGGTATTCCGGCGATTTCAAATCCTGTAACTGCAGGTACTACCACTACTGAAACCACAATATAAGTTGCTGTAGGAGGCAGTCCCATTCCAGCGATCCAGCCAAAAGCCCATGCTAATAAGAGGGTTAACACAACGCTCACTTCACCAACTTCCATTAACAATTGACCCATACGGAGCAAAAATCCAGACACTGTAAATAAACCGATCATTATTCCAAGAGTTGCCATCAGAACAACAAGGTACCAAAGAATATCAACATAAGTCTCAATGACCTTCTTGCCTATGGAGATTAAGGTTTGCTTTTCAAAAGCATCTTCATGTTTGTAATATCTAAAATAAAAATAAATTATTGTCAAAAGTACCCCTAACATTATACCGCCTGTCAAACCTGCTCGCATAGCTCCCATGCCAAGGCCGCCCATAAACACTATCAGGCCTATAATAGTGGCAAAAAATGCTACAGTTTTAACTTTATCAGAGTTTGGCACAGGAGGAGGTGCCGTAGTATCGTCTTTCATTTCAGAGACACTTAAAAGATAAACTGAAAACATCACAGCCGTAAAGTAAATAAAAGCGATAGAAAAGCCTCTAATTACCACATCCCAATACGGCACACCAAGGTACTCCGCCATTAAAAATCCTGCAACAGCCATAAGGGGCGGCATGGTCAGTCCACCCATAGAACCTGCAGTTTCAACCGCTCCAGCATATACAGGAGAAATACCGTGTTCTTTCATAAGGGGAATAGTAAAACTCCCTGTTACTGCAGTATTAGCAGCCCCACTACCACTCGTAGAGCCTATTGTCGCAGAACTTAAAACCGCCACCTGGGGGATATTATATTTGTGTTTACCAGCAAGACTATAAATAGATTTAATAACTCCACTCTGAGCTTCAAACCCCCTGGCTCCGGCAGCAACGAGCAAAAATGCCGCCACATAGGTGAGTGCCATCTGAGAATAGCGTCCATAAACACCTTCGGCAAGCTCTAAAGTGGTCGATTCAATAACTCTCTCCCAGGACACTCCCGGGTGCCAGAAGAAATCTATAGGCGAATGCATCCCAAACAAACTATACACGATTAACACTAAATTTACCCAAAACAAAACCGGGTGAAACAATCGAGATAATTCCATAATTATTAGAAACATAATTAAACCTATGATCAAATCCACATTATTATAAGCACCCGCTCTATGAATAAAGAGATCTTCAAATTCAAACTCCCAATAAACAAGTACAACCAGGTTTAAAACCACGTAAATTGCGGTTACGATTTGATTCCCACGTTCTCCCAGGCCCGGATACAGGCCGCCTTTAAGATAAGTATATAAAACCCCTACTATCACGGCAACTGGAACAAGTCGGGTAGAAAGCTTAAGGGGCCCTCCTGCTCCCGTAAAAAAATAGTATAAAAGATGGCCAAACAAAAATATCGCTACTAGCAAAGCAAGGTTTTTTACATTAACATAATCCCTTACATTAACACCAGACATTTGCATCTCTCCCTACTTCATAATAGTGGGTTTTAGCAATAAAAGTCTAAATAAAGAGCCAGGTGATTTCCTGGCTCTAAATTAAATTTTGTTCACTAACTAGGCGCCTATATTAGAGAATATGAATATAGGCGCCTAGTTAGGGCTAATTTTATGAAACCACTCTAACTCTATTCCGCAACCTCCCAGTCATCATTCCAAGCATCTTGATCTTCGAGGAAATCAGCTAGTCCTTGATGTACGGGAATGTCAGGATTAACTTCTATACCTTGTACCTGCATACCAACAAAATCATCGGCAAGAGGCTCAAATCCTGGATCAAGCTCTGCTAATTCATCTCTGTTCTCATAAAAGATATTCAACTTTTCATATACAAAGTCAGGATCAGCATCCGCTCTTACATTATATCCAAATAGAATAGGAATACCTAAAATAGTGTCAACTCCAACATCATCCTGGGCATCAAATACTCCAGGGTCAATTTCTGTTGGTGTAAGTCCTTGTTCAGCTAAAGTATCGAGCTCATCATCACTAGGATTGATTACTGCTATATCAACCTGCAACTGAGCTTCCTCCCACCAGGTTGGAAGAGATTGGCCTGCAGTAGTATATGATGCAGCACCTTCAATCGTCCCATCTCTAAGGGCATCATGGGTCATACCTGAATCGATCTCTTCATGGTTAAATTCAATATCCAAAGCATCAAAAATACGCTGCATATTCATCCAGTTCATATACCCAGCTGGACTGAAAAATACCGGTTCCCCATCAAAATCAGACCATGAATCATAGTTATCTGCATTGTCCTCGAGTACTGTTAAAAATGTTTCCATAGGATACGCGTAGAAAGAATGCACCAAGTCTCCTACTTCTGGGTCTAGATCTTCATAAGGATCTTCCCTATCATATGCAGGCCTCATACCTACGTCTGCAGTATAAGAGATATCCCCATCACCGTCTTTTGCAGCTCTCATGGCAGCAGAAGTTGCAGGAAATGGATGAACTGTTACAGTATACTCTTCAGGAAGTTCACGATTTAAAAAGTCAACCATCATACTAGCAACGGAATACCCATATGAACCTACGTCTGCAGTATTCCACCTAATAGACACCCTATCCGGATCCTCTTCCACTTCATCTGCATCAGGATCTTCTGCAGGTTCTTCCTCACAGCCTAGCATCAAAGACACAGAAAGCATTACTACCAAAAATCCAATCAAAATTAGTTTCCAATTCTTTTTTACCATGACTTTCATTCCCCCTCATTAATTTTTTAGTCTCTAATTTTACTCAACCTGAAATAACTCCCTAGTACCGTCACAACCCTCCTTTCTTGTGTTTTTTAGTTTTTAATACCTACATAATTCCATCAAAACCACTACAATAAAAATCATTAAATCTTAAAATTGTGAATATTTATCATATTTATAATTTTTTTAATTTTATCATGTTGCTTAAAACCTTGTCAAATCAGTTGGAAGTTTTTATGATTAATACATTACATCTAGGCAGGAAAGATACACGAAGTTTAATAAGTAAACTTCGTGTACCCGATCCGTAGATGTATTAATATAAACTTTTTAGTATCGGAATATACTGCAGCAATGAAATTAAAGTGTATTTTCTTACTATTTATCCCTATCAAGTTTATCTCGGAAATAATCATTTTGATAGATTAAATCGGAAATTTCCAGAGCTTCCTTAACTTCAGCTAGCCACTCATCACCTTCATCCACCTGGGTGGGATTTCCGGTTTTCAAGTCATAGAACTGATCTTTTTTAGAGTAATAATATATATTATCTTTTATAAAGGAATTATCCCTAAACACTATAGGCTCTTCATCAGTGTTTAAAACATCTCTACCCATTGTATACTGATTATGTGCCCCCATAATGTTTGCCACTGTGGGAAAGATATCTATCATTCCTACGTTTTCGTCTATTTCCCCCGTCAATTCCCCTTCTGAATCATAAATACCAAAGGGAACCTTGTGAATTGTTATCTGTTCCTCAGGCTTGTGCACATTAACACCAAAAAATTCATTCAACTCCCGGTAATCTCTTTCATTATAATTAAAAGCAGCATGATCTCCATAGAATACCAAAACAGAATCATCTAAAATTCCTCTCTCTTCAAGCAAGTCATAAAATTTGACTACAGCAGCATCAGTATAATGAATAGATCTGATATAATCTCCAACTATTGTATTTTCATACCCTGATACATCTATTTCATCATAATCCTCTTTTTCAATATAATTAAAAGGATGATGGCTAGTTAACGTGATAATAAAGGACATAAAAGGCTCCTCTTGGTTTTCTAAGTAATCCACGCTTTGTTCCAAAAAAGTCTTATCCCCCAGCAGCCCATTATATATTTCATCATCAGCGTAATCGGATCTGCTATAAAACTTTTCATAACCCACATTTGGATACGCTTCTTCACGGTTATAGAATTCTCTAAAATGTCCATGCATCACTGAGGTTGAATAACCTTCACCTTTAAAGTTCCGAGGTAATGAATTATAAAGATTATCCGGGTATCTCATATAAGCGCTAACATTACCTGGTGGATATAGGGAAAAGTTTATCATCGCTTCAGCGTCAGCTGTAGCCATATCAGTTTGATCATAGGTGCTACTAAAAAACAAACTTTCATCTACTAACTTATTTATATTCGGAGTTATCTCCTGACCGTTGATTTTTTTATCAATCACTACATTCTGTAAGGCTTCTATTTGCAACACAATCAAATTCTTGCCTTCCATCTTCCCGTGAAGAAGTTCACCCGGGGTATCTTCCCTATTGTTTTCAAACCATTCTTCTATCCTGGAATTATCCCTGACATCCCTTTGCCCTTCTTCTATCATAGGGGTTTGGGCAACAGCTTCCCTGGTATAAAACATAAATGGACCCGATTCCCTTAATTGAATATTGAGATGTTGTTCTGGTGTATAAGTATACATACTCATGACCGGTGTCCATAAAATAATAGTAAAAGCAGCTACTAGAGCAAATGAAACCAACCTGGAAAATCCCTTGTTGGCTGATAAGTTATAATCAGAGCTACGCAGCCTGGTAAATACATAAATTATAATAGGGATATCGATTATCCACAAAAACTCGCCCATCCTGACGGTTGAATAAATCGCCTGAAACATGGATAGACCTTCTGTTGAATGGGCTACCGTTTGTAGGGTTATATAACTGTGGAAAAATAAATTATAAACTCTATTTGCAACTATTACAAAAGACAGACCAAAATTTATCAATAAGCCATAGATTAACTGTTGACGCCTGCTTTTCATCAAAAATATAGGAGAAAACAACACCAATAATATACTCAAGTTAGCAACTACAAAGACAAATACCGTAAGCAGTCTCCAGTTCCAATCCACCTCAGGAGCTTGAATCCCTAGGGAAAATACTCCTATCTTCAAAAAGCAGATACCAACAAAAACCAAAAAGAGGATTTCAGAAGAGTAAGATTTTTCTTGTAGATAATCATTTATCCTTTTGAAAAAGCCCTTATCCATGCTTTTCCTCCTTCACTCAATTCTTTATAAGTACATAACCCACAGCAAAATTAAAATAACTGATTTATTTTCGTACTAAAATGAATACTTATATTTGAATTCAACTGGCAAGTTTTCCTCATATTCATCCAAATACTGAAGCTTTTCAGGAGTTAAATACCTATCCAAAATTTGAGGCAGTCCATTGTAGATATTAAATAACTGCTCAAAAAGACCCGGTGACTCTAACCTTTGACTTTGAGGATCCTCAATCCCGGCTATTTCACCAGCTTTGTTCACAGCATCATTTAGGCCACCTACACCATCAACAAGACCCAACTCCTCAGCTCTATTTCCAGAAAAGACCTCTCCTGTTGCTAGCTCATAAACCTTCTCGAAGTCCATCTGTCTATATTCAGCCATATCACCAACAAACTGCTCATAAAACTCATCACTCATTTCCTGAATTTTTTGCCTTTCTTTTTCACTCAAGCCTTCCATTCCCATGCCTTTAAATTCACCGGATTTAATTATTTCTACCTCAATTCCCAGTTTTTCATACAAGCCATCCATGTTAATTATGGCACTTATCACCCCTATACCACCAGCTCTCGTGCCCGGGTTCGCCAAAATATGATCTGCCGGGGCAGAGATATAATATCCTCCAGAAGCAGCCACATCAGCCATTGATACTACAACGGGCAAATCAAATCTATCTATTATGTCAGCAGTCTCCTGAGAGGCAGCAATTGCACCACCAGGGCTGTTAATTCTCAAAACCACTGCCTCTGCTCCCCTTTCCTTGACTTCATTGAGCCTATTCTCCACAAGACCTGGGCTTATCCCCGCCGTCATAAAATCGCCACTACCTTCTTGAATTGCACCATTAAGATCCACTATATAAACTTCATTTTCACCATCATCTTCAATCCCATAAAAAGCCGTGGAAAAAACAGCAGCAGAAAATATTATAAAGATTGGAACGAGAATAACCAGGGCAAAAACTATCAAACTTTTCAATGCAAACATAACCAATTGTTTTAAATCATCCTTAACAAACATAAGCTCTCTCCTTTTCAATAAAAATTCTAACTAACTTCCCATGTTTTGGGTTTTCACACCACAACCAGTAATGAAAATAACTGATCTATTTTATTGCTAACTTCTATCTATCATTAATACACCTTAACATCTAAGCCAGACAAGATACAAGAAGTGTACCACCTAATCTTTCTCTTTTAAGAGGTACCTAAACTTTCTAGATGATATACCCAGTTTTCTGCAGGCTTCTTTTCTATCACCAACAGTTTCCTTTAATGTATCGTGCAATACCCTCTTAATAAAGTTTTTTTCGGCATTTTTTATCTCTTCTTCTAACACATTCAAATCAAGACTTTCATTTTTATTATCATTGTAACTGCCAAGATAATAATTCTTAAACCACTTATATAATATCTCCTCTAATTCCTCTATAGGATCCAGTGTAGACCCGGTACCATCTGATTCTGATTCGCTTTTTCCACTTTTCTGATTCCTTTGAGTTAGGTCTTCATTGTTATGATTGTTATAATTGTTCTGAATATTATTATGGCTGCCCGAAATCAATAAATGTTCTTCTTTAATCACATCTTCTTCCGAAGACAAAGCCACCCCACGAGAGATCAAATTTGCTAACTCCCTTATATTACCCGGCCAATGATAGGCTTTGAGTTTTTGTATTGTTTTAGAACTAAAGTTGATTTTTTTATTATATTTATTTTCAGCAATATGCCTAGCCAGTAAAGGTATATCTTCTATCCTTTCTCTTAAAGGCGGAATTTCTAAGTTTACCACATTCAACCTGTAGTACAAATCCTTGCGAAAGCTTCCTATCTCCACAGCTTTTTCCAAATCTACATTAGTTGCAGCTATTATCCTACAGTCTGTACTGATACTTTTTTCTGAACCTATTCTGCTGAATTTTCCAGTATCCAATATCCTCAATAATTTTACCTGAACGTTTTTAGATGCTTCCCCTATTTCATCTAAAAACAAAGTACCATTATTGGCAATCTCAAAAACTCCTTTTTTAGTTGCATTAGCATCGGTGAATGAACCTTTTTCGTGTCCAAAAAGCTGACTTTCCAAGAGTGTTTCAGAAAAAGCTCCACAGTTTACTGGCACGAAGGGATTGTATGCCCTTTCACTCAAGCCATGAATATATCTAGCTAATACTTCTTTTCCCGTCCCCGTTTCTCCAGTAATCAATATTGTGATTTTTTTACCCGCCACTTTCTCTACAATGGACAAAATTTGACTCATTTTAGAGCTTTCACCAACTACAAATCCGAGTTCATCTCTAAGTTGCTTTGATTTCACAGAGTCCTCTGTATCTATAGTATTGCTTTCTAAGGCCTTTTTAATCACATTTTCCAAATCATCTAAGTCCTCGAAAGGTTTTTCAATATAATCATATGCACCCTTTTTAATGGCTTCTACTGCTGTGCGGATAGTACTAACACCTGTAATTATAATGACTTTAGTTTCAGGACTTATCTCATTAATTTCATCTAAAAAGTCAATTCCATTCCCATCAGGAAGTTTGATATCAAGAATTATCAAATCAAATTTGTCATTCAAACACTTTCTTGCGGTAGTTAAATCTAGGGCAACTGTAGTTTCAAGATCAAATTTTTTTAAAAAATATTGAAAAAAATCACCTATGTCTTTCTCATCATCTACAATAAGTACCTTTGTCAAAAAATCAACCTCCAATAAATCCAGATATATTATAACACTTGCACAGCAAAAATCATTAATACTTGTAAAAACAATTTATTAAACTTTCAATTTTTCGTTGTAGTGTTAATTAGATGAAGGAATATATACCGTAAAAGTACTTCCTTTACCTTCTTGGCTCTGGACTTTTATTTCACCATTATGATTTCTAGAAATCCCCATGCTGACAAAAAGCCCTAATCCATACCCTTTACCCTCTTCCTTAGTGGTAAAAAAAGGCTGACACAAGCTTTCCTTTTCCTTATCAGAAATACCACAGCCATTATCCTCCACAGAAACATAGACCCATTCTGTTTCCTCTTCGAAAACTGAGCTTGTACAAATTTTTATTTTAGGCTCTTTCACATTTTCAACAGCGTCCCTGGAATTCAATAATAAGTTTATTATCACTTGCTCAAGTTGTTGTTTATTACCCAGTACCGCGGGCAACTCTTCCTCTTTATCATAAATCATTTCAATACCCTGTTTTTCAAACTGATAAGTAAGCATATCAAGGGCATCATCAACACAATCATTTAAGCATACTTTTTCTAGGGTATTTTCTTCTTCCCTAGCATAAGTAAGAAGTTTTTTGATGATATTCTTACATCTTTTTCCGCTTTCGTAAATTCTCTTAGCAAGAAGTTTTTTGTCTTCATCTTCTTGAAGTTCCGACAATAGAAGTTGAGAATTTCCCAGGACGGTAGTCAAGGGGTTATTCAATTCATGAGCCACCCCGGCAGCCATTTCTCCAGTGGACTTAAGCTTAGCTGATTGAATCAACTGGCTTTCCATCATTAACTTTTCTGTAATATTTCTTTCACTCAAAACTCCACCTTGAACTTCACCTTCTTTATCTTTAAACGGGTAAGCATAAACATCAAAATAATCATCCCCGATCTTTTTTCTTATTTGTACTGGAGACTTCTCCTTAAACATTTTCTTAACGGGACATTTTTGACATGGTTTTTTAATATTGTGAAAAGCTTTATAACACTTTTTCTCAAAGGCTATCTCTTCCAGGTCATAAAACCTTTTAGCGGCTTCATTAAACCGCAGTAGATTATAATATTTATCTATAACATATATTTGATCTGTAATGGCTTTAAAAGTTTCTTCCCACCGCCTGTTTAAGGCAAGGACTTCCCTATACAGTTGAGAGTTTTCCAAACCTATGCTTAAATGATCTGTAAGGTTTATCAAGAACTCACCTTTCCGAGCGTCTATTTCGGTGTTTTTTTCCACTTTTATGATTAAAAACCCTAAATAATCTGTCTTAGCTTTTAATGTAAACACAGTTTCTCCATTAAACAGAAAACTTTTCGGCCTGACATGAGAATTCAAGTTAACCTCATCTAGTCCATCAATTTTTTCTACATTTACAAACTCATCATCATGATAAGATTTGACTACACAGGCTCCTACCTTACCATTTTGGGGGTAGATAGCAAGCATACTTATGGGTATAACTTTATCAAGTAAAAAAGCAATTTTTCCAAGGGTATTTTTTAAATTTGCATCAAGTTTTATACTCTTGGCTATTTCATTAATAATTTCTAGCTGAGTATTTCTTTCCTCAAGCTCTTTAGTTTTATCTTTCAAATCAGTATAATAACTTAATTTAGAAGATCCTACTCCCGTAAGATTTTTTAGCAATTCCTGTTTATTCATACAATCACCTTTTTTATTTATATTTTTCATGTATGGCATGATAGCAGCTAAATGGCTGTTTCAAAGACCTTTTTTATATCCTCTTCAGAAGCATCCCTGGGATTTGTCACCAGGCAAACATCCTTTACCGCATTTTTACTTAATAGAGGGATATGTTCATCTTTGACTCCCAAATCTCTTAAGTTAGCCGGTATATTTATATCTCTGGCCAAAGTATCAACAGCAAGGATCGCTTTTTCTGCCATTTCCCTTGAACTCAAGTGTTCTTCTTTATTCTCTCCAAAAGCACAAGCTATCTCGGCATACTTGTCCACACAAGAAATCAAATTATATCTCATTACATAAGGAAGTAAAATTGCATTTACAGCACCATGGGGCACATCTAGGAGTCCACCTAGTTGGTGGGTCATGGCATGAACAGCACCCAAAATAGCATTTGAAAACGCCTTAGCAGCCTGAATTGAAGCCATTGCCATAGCTTCTTTAGCTTTCAGGTTGTCCTTTTGAGCCGTTGATTGGCGCAGATTCTTAGAAATCAATTTTATAGCATTGATTGCATTCACATCTGTAAAAGGTGTAGCAGCTATAGACGTGTAGGCCTCAATAGCGTGCGTCAGAGCATCCATACCGGTATTTGCAGTAAGTTCAAAGGGCTTAGTAGCTAACATGTTGGGATCGGAGATTGAGATATCTGGAATTAAAGATTTTGACACTATACTCATCTTTGAATGGTTCTTTTTATCCGTAACAATACAAAATTGGGTAATTTCTGCCCCGGACCCGGCAGTCGTCGCCACAGCTACAAAAGGTGGTAAAGGCTTGGATATCTTGTCGATCCCCTCATAATCCTTTATATTACCTCCATTGGTAACAAGTATGGCTATAGCTTTAGCCGCATCTATGGCACTACCTCCGCCTATTGCAATTATGGCATCGCAACCCTCATTAATGTATTCTTCTGCTCCTCTGGCAATTTCATAATCTTTAGGATTGGGTGTGATATCTATCCATAAATGATAAGATAACCCTGCTCCCTTAATATGCTTGATGCTTTCATCTATCCACCCGGTTTCTTTAACTCCTTCATCACTCACAAGAAGTACCTTTTTTGCCCCTAACCTTTCGGCACTTTTACCTATTTCCGTGATAGATCCGGCACCAAAGATGATTTCAGGAATTACAAACTTAAAAATTTCCATGGGTTAACCTCCAACATTATAATATTACGATGTGCCTCCTTGTAACTCCATAACTTTAGGAGCTAAAGTTCGTTAAAATTCTATTAATTTCCTTTAAAACATTTTTTCAAATTTCAAATTTCACATCTGACAAAATTTTTTCGCCGATTTTCCGGCGTTTTTTCACAATACTTCGTCACCAATTTACAATGTATTGTTGATTAAATTGTCTGTGCTCATGTAATAAGCTAGCAAAACAGGCTTTTTTTGATTATACCATAATAATTTTATTTTGGCATACTACTTGCAACTTAATAATTGGTAAGAGGTTAGATTATCTCGTAAATTAATATTTTAAGGGAGGTTTTAGTAATGGAAAAATCGTACAGTTTTTTTATGCCACCGGTAAACTTGATGGGACCAGGAACATTTAAGCAGGCTGGAGAAAGGATGAAATCGTTAAACTGTGAAAAGGCGCTAATAGTCACCGACAAAGGGATAAAAGATTTAGGTTTCGATGTAGAACTTAAGGAATTGATCGAAAGCGAAGGCCTAAAAGCAGTTATTTTTGATGAAACAGCTCCTAATCCCACAGATAAAAATGTAGCTGCCGGAGAAAAGGTGTTTAAGGACGAAAAGTGTGACATAGTGATTTCCTTAGGTGGAGGCAGTAGTCACGACTGTGGAAAAGGGGTTAGAATAGTAGCCTCAAATGGCGGCAAAATAAGCGATTATGAAGGTCTAGATCAGTCCGATAATGCAGATGTACCTATGATAGCAATAAATACCACTGCCGGCACCGCCTCTGAAATGACTCGTTTCTGTATCATCACCGACACCGATAGAAATATCAAGATGGCTATTGTTGATTGGAGAACAACCCCTGATGTATCTATAAACGACCCTTACCTAATGATGAAAAAGCCCCCTCAACTGACTGCCGCTACCGGCATGGACGCTTTAACTCATGCAGTTGAAGCATATGTTTCACCAGACCACACTCCGGTAACCGATGCTGTAGCTCTACAAGCAATCCAGCTAATATCTGAGAACCTAAGAACCGCAGTTGCTAATGGGGGGGATTTTGCTGCAAGGGACAACATGTCTTATGCTCAATTCCTTGCTGGAATGGCATTCAACAACGCAGGGCTTGGTTATGTTCACGCTATGGCTCACCAGCTAGGCGGTTTCTATGACCTACCTCATGGGGTCTGTAACGCTATCCTTCTACCCCACGTAGAAAAATTCAACTTGATCTCGAATCTAAAGCGCTTCACTGAAATAGCCAAAGCCATGGGAGAAAACGTAGAAGGACTATCTGACAGGGATGCTGCTGAAGTAGCATTGGAAGCTATCAAAGCTCTATCTGAAGATATAGGTATCCCTTCAGGCCTTACAGAACTTGGTGTTAAAGAAAAAGATATCGAGGTGATGACAGACAATGCTATGGCAGACGTCTGCAGCTTATTCAATCCTAGAAGTGCTACCAAAGAGGATGTAATTGCCATATACAAGAGTGCACTTTAAAAAAATTACAAAAACAGACCTCGCCAATTTCATATAGACATTAAATATTTTACGGGTTTTGGGCAGTTCCCGGGGAGGAATTAATTCCTGCCGTAAAACTGCCCCCTTTATCTGTAAACTTCAATATAATTTTTTGAGTTTCAGTATTTCATTGAGGATGGTTCTAAATTTAGTTAAATATAATTAAGGAGGTCGATAGAATTGAAAATTTATCGGGTAGATTTAAGCACTGGCGAAGTCA
>CAZCIZ010000033.1:0-25616 GCA_964498995.1 uncultured Clostridia bacterium
TTATGGTATTTAGCAAGCAATTCAAGAGAAAATCCAAAAGTTACTTATTAACCTTAGTGTACCTTGGCTGGTAAGGCAGAAAAGGTGTAATAAAAACTTAAAACACTTAAAACTAATCTCCATATACTGCAGCAGTGAAATAAATCAGTTATTTTCATTACTGGTTGTGGCCTGAAAGGCAAAATATTACTAGTGTTAAAATAAGAATTTTAGGAGGTTTAAATTTATGTTACAAAATTACAATGAAAAATCATTTCCAACCTTTCTTAAAAATAGCGAGGAAACCTTTCTTGTAAGGTTAATGGAACAGAGGTTGGTGTTTTTGGATAAAGAAGGCATTGATATAACATTATCTGAAAATACTGTGGAATATATTGCTCTTTTTTTGGGGGAGAAAGTTGGTATATTTGCAAAAGAAAGTGATGGCCTTAAATTATTTTTGATTAATGATGTAGGTGATGAATTAAGCGAAAATAATTTAAGAAAAATTGAAATATTAAAAGAACCTCAAAATATATATTTATGTTGTGCAAAAGCACTAAATAAAAACTCTATGTATTTAATTGCTAAAAGGAAACAAGATGAAGAAGAACTATTGTTATGGCAAATAAAAGATGGTGAGATAATGGGGCCAGATGTTATAGAAAAAAGCAATCATTTTATAATTAATGATTCTTCTTTTCAAATTGATGAGAATGGTGTAGCCCACCTAGTTTATGCAGTTACTAATGGAAATTATACTTTTTTATTTTATAGAAACTTGTGTTCTCTAAAAGAAGTGGGATTACCGGTTGTTTTAGGAAAAATCAATCCTAAAAGTTCCATAAATGATCCTATACTAATACTTAGCGAAAAAGGCAAAATTATTGTTTGTTGGGTTTTACAAGGAGAAGGAGGATATAATTCTGTATATTTTACTTATAAGCTCAGTGAAGATGAATATGGACAAAAGTGGTCAACACCAACAGCTATATCAACACGGAAAAACCCAATTCAGTATTTAACAGCGGGAGAAGACAAAGGAAGATTGTGGATTCTCTGGTGGAACAATCAAATGGAAGGATGTATTAGTAAAGATCAAAGCAATGTAGAATTTGAAGAGCTAACATTGCCTTCTGTAGTTGCTGGTATAAGATTTTCATATGCTAGCTCAAGTAAAACAGTCGGTTGGGGGAGCAGAGCTTATGGAATTGTAAATAGATTGGAGGTATATAGGCCTCTCTTAACAGAGTCAAAAGTTGAAAATAAAGAAAACAAGAAAGATAAGGAAGATAAGGAAGATAAAAATAATGAAACAATAAAACAAGAAGAAATGAGAGAAAAAGAAGAAATGAGAGAGAAAATGAAAGAAAAGATGAAAGAAAAGATGAAAGAAAAGATGAAACAGAAGTATGACTTTGATTCTGTTGATTCTGATGATAAAAAAGATTCTATAACGGATAACGACTTAAATATAATAGATGAAGCTGGTGATAATGAAAATATTTCAAATGAAAAAGAAACATATAGTTTAAAGCGCGAAAACGAAGAGCTTAAAAACAAAATTTATGAGTTAGAAAGAAAACTGAGTTATTTTACAAGAAGTAGAGTTGATAATCGTGAAAAACAACTAAAAAGAGAGAATAAAGAGTTGAAAAGACAAATCAGGGAATTAAAAGAAACAGATGAGCAAAAGAGTCAATATAAGATAGCTCCAAATTTAGAATTAGAAAATCAGATCAATGAAAAAGAAACTGAAATACAAAGATTAAAGAAAGAAAAAAATGAATTGCTAAGTCATACCACCTGGCTAGAAAATTCAAAAAAAGAATTAGAAGAAAAAGTAAAAAAGTTCAAAAAAGAAATAGAAGAAAAGGAAAAAAAGAAAGGTTTATGGGAAAGGTTGTTCAAATAATATTCCCATTAATATCTAATTAAAAGATTAATTTGCCATTGCTATGATATTATGGGTAGATTGTAACAAAAGCATGTTATTTACATTTTTATCTTTTTTAGTAAACTTAAGAGTAATAATACAGCATTTGCTCTAATTATAAAATTAAGTTATCTTTTAATAGAAAGATGGTACCGTTAACATAATATACAAAGGAGGAATAAATTTTGAAAAAGATTTTAGTACTAGCCCTAGTAACGATGTTTATTTTTAGCAGCACAGCAAGTGCTTTTTCGGCAGCTGACTGGTGGTTGGAAAACAGGCGATCTGGACAAGTAGAAAATAATGTTCCAGATGATCCTGTAGAAGAGAAAAAAGAAGAAGAGAAAAAAGAAGAACAAACAGAAGAAAGCGAGTCCATAAATGGGACAGGCTCTCAGTTTCAAAATATTGTTGACTGGTGGTTTGCAAATAGAAGAAGCGGTTCTAGTACCTCCAGACCTGTTTCCCAAGAACCCACATCAGAGAATGAAAGAGAGGATGAACAAAGAAAAACTCCTACCATAAGAGATAGTGATGAAGAGTTAATTTTTGATCTGATTAACGAGGAAAGAAGAGAGCGAGGAATACAAGAACTCGAGTACAGCAGTGAAATAAGCAGACTTGCCAGAATAAAGTCTCAAGATATGGTAGAGAATGATTATTTTGCCCATGAATCTCCTACATATGGAAGTGCGGGAGATATGTTAAGGAATGAAGGAATATCCTTTATCCTGTCAAAAGAAAATCTTGCCCGGGCAGGTAGTGTAGAGTCAGCTCATTCCATGTTAATGTCAAGCTCCGGACATCGCAGTGGTATCTTGGGAACTAGTTATACTCATGTTGGCTTAGGTGTGGTTGAAACTGATAGAGGAGGTCTGTTGATAACTCAAATTTTTGTCCAAAAATAATTATAATTGACGGTTCTTTTGTTATGCTATATAATTTTGTCCAAGGCAAGGATAAAACAGTCAGAACTTGAGCAAGATAATAGCTACTGACCAAAAACTCAATATTCCAAAAGATTGTCCTTTAATCTGGTCCGGTGAGGCCATAAGGATTAAACATTGACTTTTTAAAGCTTTAAAACTCTTTAAATAATCAGTCAAAAAAGACTCTTTTTTACCTGCCGGATGGTGAAAGAGTCTTTTTTTGTAACAAATTTGTGAGGGAGAAAGGGGAAAAAAATTTGACTGTAAAAAGAAAAGATTTGCTAACCATGAGGGAATTAACGGTAGGTGAGATAGAATCGATCTTAGATACTGCCAGTTCTATGGAAGAGATAATCTATAGAGATGTAAAAAAATTACCCACATTAAAAGGAACTTCAATTATCAATTTATTTTATGAACCTAGTACTAGAACCAGGTCATCTTTTGAGCTGGCGGGTAAGTATTTAAGTGCAGATACGGTTAATATGAATGCCGATGTAAGTTCAATTAAAAAAGGTGAAACACTAATTGATACTGCAAGGACCTTAGAGGCTATGGGAGTAGATTTGATAGTAATTAGGCATCCGGTGGGAGGTGCTCCAGGAATAATAGGAAATAACATCAAGGCCAGGGTACTGAATGCAGGAGATGGTTGTCATGAACACCCAACCCAGGCTCTATTGGATATGTATACTATTAAGAAAAAGTTTCGCTCTTTGGAAGGATTACATGTTGTCATCCTTGGAGATGTTGCCCACAGTAGAGTTGCCAGGTCAAATATTTGGGGACTAAAAAAAATGGGTGCTGAAATAACTCTCTGTGCTCCTAACACATTGCTTCCAGCAGAAATTAAAAAAATGGGAGTTAATGTTACCAGTTCTCTGGACAACTCCTTACAGTTTGCAGATGTTATCATGGCTCTAAGGGTTCAGTTTGAGAGGCAGGATAGAAGCTTTTTCCCATCAGCAAGAGAATATGCCAAATACTTTGGCATAACTAAAGAAAGGCTAAAGAAAGCAAAGGACGAAATTGTGGTAATGCATCCAGGGCCTATTAATAGAGGTGTTGAGATCTCCCCGGATGTCTATGAAAGTGAAAATGCTGTTATTGATGAGCAGGTCACCGGGGGAGTAGCCATAAGGATGGCCTTATTATATTTGATGGGAGGAGATTATCATGAGTCAGAAACCTAAAATTTTAAACAATATACGTATGATAGATCCTATATCATCCCTGGATTCAATTGGCAGTATTACGATAGAGAATGGTAGAATAAAAGAAATAGGTGAGGTGCTTGATTCAGACAAGAAAAAGGGGGATCAATTTGAAGTCTATGAACTGAATGGAGCGTTATGTGCTCCGGGATTCTTAGATATTCATGTTCACCTGAGAGAACCGGGTTTTGAAGCTAAAGAAACAATAGAGAGCGGGACAAAAGCAGCCGTTAAAGGAGGGTTTACCACAGTCTGTGCTATGCCAAATACAGATCCTCCAGCTGATAAAGGGACAGTGATCAGCTATGTAAAGGAAAAGGCAGCAGAGGCCAACAACTGTAATGTGTTACCTATAGGTTGTATTACAAAAGGCAGAAGAGGGGAAGAGATAGCAGAATATGGTGAATTAGGAGAAGCAGGAGTGGTAGGAATTTCAGATGATGGAGATACTGTAATGAACAGTGAAGTCATGAGGCGCTCCTTTGAGTATGCTATTAACTTTGATTTGCCTTTGTTGACTCACTGTGAAGATGAAGACCTGGCAAAAGGTGGACAAATAAACGAAGGGTACTATAGTACGGTTTTGGGTTTAAAGGGTATCCCCTGTGAAGCTGAAGATATTATCATAAATCGTGATATCGAGCTAGCCTGGTTGACAGGAGCAAAACTTCATATATGTCATGTTAGTACAAGGAATGGGGTGGAAATTATTCGTAAAGCTAAAGAAAAAGGTCTGAACATTACGGCTGAAGCCTGTCCCCATCATTTTAGCTTGACAGATAAAATGGCAATGAGCTTTGATACATTCTCCAAGGTCAAACCCCCATTAAGGTCTAAAGAGGATGTGGAGGAAGTTATTAAAGGTCTACAGGACGACGTCCTAGACGTAATAGCATCTGATCACGCTCCCCATGCCAGACATGAAAAAGAAGTAGAATACGACTATGCCCCCTTTGGTATTAGTGGGATAGAAACAATGATACCGGTAACCCTAACTTATTTGTATCATGAGAATCTGCTTAATATCCAAGAAATTGTTAAAAAATTTACGGCAAATCCGGCCAATGTTCTAAGGTTAAATGAACCAAGGCTTCAAGCAGGTGATGTGGCAGACTTAACCCTAATTGATCTAGATAAAGTGAAAGAAGTCAAAAAAATGGACTTTTTTTCCATGGGTACTAATAATCCCTATATTGGTCAAGAACTGAAGGGTTGGCCGGTGATGACTGTGGTAAATGGAGATATAAAATATCTTGATCTTGGCTGATAATTAGCATTCCAGGAAGGAAGATTACAATTCATGGCGAAATGTATTTCTTATATAACTGTATGCTTGTAAATTAGTATCTGGTACTAATGAAAATAAAATTGACAAGGAGTAGAACTTTGAGATTAAATAATGTGGAAATCAAATCAAATCAAGCTATTAATAAAATCGGTGATGTCTACAAGATGGGACTTTATTCAGAATTTATCTGTAATAATGCTTCACCTGGTCAGTTCCTTCATATTGAATGCTCTCCGACTTTTGATCCTCTCTTGAGAAGGCCCTTTAGCATTAACGATGTGGATTACAAGAATAAAATTGTCTACATATGTTACGCATTGATTGGGGGAGGGACCAGGCAGCTTAAGAGAAAAAGAGCTGGAGATGAATTGTCTGTTCTAGGTCCATTGGGGAAAGGATTTAGTGTAGTTCCTGACACCCGGGCCTATGTAGTTGGCGGAGGCATTGGTAGTGCTCCACTATTGTTTTTGACTACAGAACTGGCAAGAAAAGCTCGAGAAATTGACGTAAATGTGTTATTAGGTGCCAGTTCTGATGAATATTTAATCCAAAAAGAGGAGTTTAATAGCAGACAAAATGTCAGGATTAGATATGCCACTGATGATGGGAGTTATGGAAGCCAGGGGACCGTGACAGAACTTCTAGAACCCGAACTAGAGAGGGCAAGGGTGTGTGAATTAAATGACATGATTATATATAGCTGTGGTCCTCTAGCCATGCTGAAAAAGGTTAAAGAGCTATCATTAAAGTATAAAATACCTGCACAACTATCCTTCGAGACAAAAATGGCGTGTGGTGTGGGCGCTTGTCTTGGCTGTGCAATTAAAACTGGAGATTATTACTCAAAAGCTTGCAATGAAGGTCCAGTATTTCGAGCAGATGAGGTGGAGATTGAATGAAGGAAAAGTTTACAGAAGAAAATGAAAATGTTAAAAGAGCAGAAGAGATGCTATTTTTAAATGTCGCTGGAATTGATTTTAAAAATCCTGTTTTAGTTTCTTCCGGGACCTTTGGTTTTGGATTTGAATACTCAGATTACTTTGACCCTTCTAACCTTGGTGGATTGGTGACAAAAGGTATAACTTTAACACCTAGAAAAGGGAATCCACCGCCAAGGCTGTGTGAAACTCCAGCCGGCTTGTTAAATTCAATAGGCCTTGAAAATCCTGGAGTCGAATCCTTTATCGAAAAATATTTGCCGATGATTAAAAAAAGGTTTGACACAAACATTATCGTCAATATTGCTGATAATACTCCAGAAAAATATGCTGAAATAGCCAGAAAACTTGATCAGGAAAAAAACAGCATAGCTGCTCTAGAAATCAATATATCTTGTCCAAATGTTAAGGAAGGTGGAATGGCCTTTGGTTCTAATCCGGATATCGCCTATGAATTAGTAAAGGCAGTAAAAAAAGAGACGACTTTGCCGGTGATAACTAAGTTGAGCCCCAATGTTACAGATCCTGTTGAGATAGCGGTAGCTGTGGAAGAGGCCGGGAGTGATGTGATTTCATTGATAAATACTGTACAAGGAATGGGAATAGATATATACAATGAGACACCTGTTCTGGCAAATGTTTTCGGGGGTCTTTCCGGTCCAGCAGTAAAGCCTATTGGTGTGAGGATGGTATGGCAGGTTGCTGAAAAGGTAAAGGTCCCCTTGATAGGTATGGGTGGAATCATGGATTATACAGACGCCCTTGAATATATTTTGGCAGGTGCAAGCCTGGTTTCAATTGGGACAGGAAACTTTACTGATCCGAAAACAGGAGTTAGGATCATCAATGATTTGATAAATCATGTAGACCAGCATGAATGTACATCTATTGTAGAATTAATAGGCAGGGGGAGAAATAGTAATAGCAGTTAGATATGAAATTGTGAGGTGTTAGAAGATTGGTTGGAGGAGAAAAATATGGTAAAGATAGGTTGATTGTAGCCCTTGATACGTCCTCGACTAAAGAAGCCGTTGATCTGATCAAAAACTTAAATGAAGGTAATGCTAAAAATTTCAAAATTGGGCTAGAACAGTATCTGGCAGGAGATGGAGAACTGGTTTACGAACTCAACAAGATGAATAAAAATATCTTTTTGGACCTTAAGTTTCATGATATTCCAAATACTGTGGCGGCAGCTGCCCGTGAAACCGTCAAAAAAAGAATTTGGATGTTCAACATGCATGTAACTTCTTTGGAAACCATGAAAGAAGGAGTCAAATCTGCTAGAGAAGAAGCTAAACGCTTGAATATTTTTTCTCCCCTCTTGGTCGGGGTGACAGTATTGACCTCTTTGAATGAACAAGACTTGTTGGAGTTATATGACTACGAGGGTAGCGTTTTGGATCTAGTAATTAAAAGAGCAAAATTGGCTCAAAAAGCTGGTCTTGATGGTGTGGTAGCTTCACCAAAAGAAGCTCTACATATCAAGAGAGAATGTGGTGAAAATTTTTTAGTGATTTGCCCTGGGATCAGACCTGCTTGGAGCAATACTGATGATCAAAAAAGGGTCACTACACCAAAAGAAGCTGTGGAAAAAGGGGCGGATTACCTGGTAATAGGCCGTCCTATCACCAGGGCTAAAGATCCTGCTAAAGCGGCTTCACTAATTATTCAAGAAATTAATCAAAGTCTATAGGGAGGTGAGACTAAATTGTTAGCAAAAGATGAAATTATAGAAGCATTAAAAAAAACCGAGGCTTTAGAAGAAGGTCACTTCAAACTCAGCTCAGGACTACATAGCGACAAATATGTACAATGTGCTAAGATATTCCAATACCCCTGGGTAGCATCTAAGTTGTGTAAAGATCTTTCTCAAAAAATAACCATTGGCAATATTGATAAAATTGCTGGGCCTGCTATGGGGGGGATACTACCAGCCTATGAGATGTCAAAAATCCTATCAAAGCCAAATGTGTTTTCCGAAAGAGATAGGAAAGAAAATGATGAAATGAAATTTAGGCGAGGCTTTAGAATTCAGCCTGGGGAGAAAATACTTGTCGTTGAAGACGTAATCACTACGGGTAAATCCGTTCAAGAAATAATTGAAGCAATTGAATCCAATGGTGGTGAGGTGAGTTTGATAGCTTCTCTGATAGATAGGAGCCAGGGCAAAGCAGGCTTTGATGTTCCCTATGTGTCTTTGATTGAATTAGATATTAATACATATGAGCCGAATATTTGCCCCTTATGCGCCAAAAATATCCCTCTGATCAAGCCAGGAAGCAGGTAAAATCCTTTATATTGTTGAATTTTCTTGATATAATATAAAAATGTAGGAGTGAGGATAATGTTTTTTATTTTTTGAGTCTAATTCTCATGAAAGGGGTTTGGCTAAAAGCATATTAATTTAATTTCATGGTGCTTAAAAAAAACATAAAGAAAGGAGTAGATACAAATTAGTAACGATGAAACGAGTAAAAATGTAAAAATTAAAGTGAATAACTTGTACAAGATTTTTGGACCTCGTCCTGACAGAGCTTTCCCATTGTTAGAAAAAGGTGTTAGCAAAGAGGAAATTTTAGAGAAGACCGGAAATACAGTTGGAGTTAATGATGCAAATATTGATATTAACGAAGGTGAAGTTTTTGTAATAATGGGTTTATCAGGAAGTGGAAAGTCTACCTTGATTAGGTGTATAAACCGCCTTATCGAGCCAACTAGTGGTGAAATACTCATCGACGATGAGGACATCGTTAAGAAAAACCCTGAGGAGTTAAGGCATACTAGAAGGAAAAAGCTCGGAATGGTTTTTCAACATTTTGCTTTACTGCCCCATAAGACAGTATTGGAAAATGTCGTCTTTGGTTTAGAGATACAAAACGTGGATGAGTCAGAAAGGGAAGAAACCGGCTTAACTGCTCTAGATCAAGTAGGGCTAAAAGGTTGGGCTTCTGCTAAACCAAGCGGTTTGAGCGGTGGAATGCAGCAAAGGGTTGGTCTAGCTAGAGCTTTAGCTCTTAACCCGGATATTTTATTAATGGACGAGCCCTTTAGTGCCCTTGATCCTTTGATCAGAAGGGATATGCAAACAGAGCTCCTTGAACTGCAATCACAACTTAACAAGACCATTCTCTTTATCACTCATGATTTGGATGAAGCCCTAAGAATTGGCGATAAGATTGCGATTATGAAAGACGGTATTATAGAACAGGTTGGTGAACCTGAAGAGATTTTGTCAAATCCTGCCACTGATTATGTTGAAGAATTTGTAAAAGATGTAAACAGGATCAAGGTGTTATCTGCAGGACAAGTTATGAAAAAACCGGATATTTTATTGGATATCAATGATGGGCCCAGGGTAGCCTTGAGAACAATGGAGAAGCATGGTTTTACAAATCTGTTTGTAGTAGATAGAAATAAAAAGTTGCAGGGTATTATAGAAGATGAAGATGCCCTTGCTGCTTTGAAAAACAATGAGAAGACACTAAAAGGGTATTTGAAGACTGACTTTCCTACTACAAAAGAGATTACACCTTTAAGTGATCTTATTCCAATAGCTGCTGAGGCGAATTACCCAATAGCTGTAGTGGATGATGAAAACAGGTTGCAAGGACTAATTGTAAGAGTTTCAGTTTTAGCATCTCTAGTAGAAGGAAGTGATATCAGTGATTGAGATCCCAATTGGTGACGGTTTTGAAGCTATAGTATATTGGTTGAATGAAAATTTAGGCATTATTTTTGACGCAATAGCATTTATTATAGATATTGCGGTATCTTCTCTTGAAGCTGGATTAGAATTCTTTCCAGCCATTGTAATAATTATAGTTCTCACAGCTCTTGCCTGGTGGTTAAGTGGAACAGGAGTGGGTATATTTACTATTGTGGGCTTCTTTTTGATTTATTCAATGGATTTATGGGAACAAACAATGACGACTTTGTCGATGATTCTTGTGGCAGCCATAGTTTCCCTTGGTATTGGTATACCACTGGGGATCTTAGCTTCTAAAAAAGACTCAGTCAATGCCATAATTAGACCCATTTTGGATTTCATGCAGACACTACCGGCCTTTGTTTACTTGATTCCGGCAGTTATCTTCTTTAGATTAGGCATAGTCCCTGGTGTTATTGCTACAGTTATTTTTTCCATGCCCCCGGCTATTAGACTTACCAACCTGGGTATACGCCAGGTAGATGAAGAAGTTATTGAAGCATCCCAGGCTTTTGGTGCAACCTCGGGACAGATGTTGACCAAGGTACAGATACCCCTTGCTATTCCAACTATAATGGCAGGAGTTAACCAGACTATCATGCTTTCTCTTTCCATGGTTGTTATAGCATCCATGATTGGAGCAGGTGGGCTTGGAGGAATTGTCCTTCGCGGTATACAGCAGTTGCAACTAGGAATGGGTTTTGAAGGTGGATTAGCAGTTGTTATCCTTGCAATTTATCTCGATAGGATCACCCAGAGCTTACAGGAAGTTTAATAATTTTTCTACTTTTATTTTTAATAGTAGGTTCTGTTAAAGTTAATTATTGATGGTCTTAAATAGTGGACTGGATTGTTTTATTCTACAACCGGTCCACTATTTTTATTTTTGTTTAGACTTTAAGCTTGATTTATAGTTGAAAAACAGATTTTTTTAAATCAGAACCGATTACCCCTTGACACAGAACTTAAAAGAGGAGAGAATAGTAATAGGCAGAAATAATGTAATAATTTAATCTGAGGAGAGATAAAGCTTGTATAAAAGCAATTAGACTCGCTAAAAGCGTTTGAGTTTCTGCGACAACAATATTTGGAATAAAATAGGGGGGAGTTACGTTGATCAAAAACAGACTACATCAGCTAAAAGAACTATTTAGGAGCAGGCATTCAGTGACTGCTTATTCTCAGAACTATTATCAAAAGTATTATGAAGAATTTTTGAAGAAGGATGATAGGGCTAAAAAGATTGTGGATCTTCTCAATCAGAAAGCAGGGAAAACGGGTCAAAAGAATATCTTGAAAGTTATCAGAGAAGATCCAAATTTACAGTCGTATCAAAAAGAGCTAGAAAATAGATATTATCATTTCTTAGAAGGTAAAAACAATTAAGTTGATGCTTAAGGAGCAAAACATTAATTGTAACTTGGAATGACAATTAATGTTTTTAATACTGGAGGCAAGTTTACTTGCCTCCAGTATTATTTTAATCTTACAATCTGTATATTGTTTGTTCTAGACTCATGCTAAAAAATAATATATAATGAAGCCAAGAAATGAGGCCTGAAGGCCTTTTTGTTTTTTATCAGTTCGACCAGGGGGTGTAGTATATGTTTAAGAATTCGATAAAAATTGCTAGAATTTTTGGAATAAATATTGAAGTAGACATGAGCTGGCTAATTGTGTTTATATTGTTTACATATAGCTTGTCTGTAGGATACTTTCCAAATGTGTTGCCTGAATATGACGAAGGGGTCTATTGGATAACTGGAGTAATCGTAACAATATTTGTTTTCGCTTCTGTCCTCGTTCATGAGCTTGCCCACTCATTGACTGCAATAAAAGAAGGTATTTCCATCAAAAGGATAACTTTGTTCATTTTTGGAGGAGTTGCCCACTTAGAAGAAGAACCAAAAACCGCGGCTTCGGAACTAAAAATTACAATATTAGGCCCTATTTCAAGTATTTTACTTGGAGGCTTTTTTGGACTTTTGTATTTATTAGTGCAATCTGGCAATCTAATCGGCGAGAGTTTGTTTTTTCTTGCCAGAATAAACCTGGTAATTGGGGTAATTAATCTTGTTCCTGCTTTTCCCTTAGATGGTGGAAGAATTTTAAGGGCTCTGCTTTGGAAATTCAAACAAGACCTTGTTACTGCAACGAAACTGTCCGTTTACGCAGGAACCGGCTTTGCATTTTTGCTGATAAGTTTTGGTTTTATAGTCACATTTACAACTTCATTGTTTGGGTTATGGTATGTGTTGATGGGATGGTTGCTTTATCAGGCAGGCCATTCTAGTTATACTCAGGTTGTGTTGAAAAACAGCTTATCAGGAGTGTATATTGCTGATGTTATGACGGAAAGGGTTATCACTGTTCCACCCTATATTACCATAGGAAAGTTAATTGAAGAGTTTTATAAATATAAAGTCGGGGCATTTCCTGTCTTAGAGGATGATGGGACAGTTAACGGCTTGGTTTCCTTAAATGATGTAAAAACGATTAAAAGAGACAAGTGGGGACTAACCAGGGTAGATGATATCATGACTCCTATTGAAGAGTGTTATGTGTTTAGACCTGATGAAGAAGCTGTTGAAGCAATGATGAAAATGGCTAACAACAATGCAAGTAGAATTCTTGTTATCGAAAATGGGGAATTAAAAGGTATTTTGAGCAACACTGATATGATGAGGCTTATAAAGATGAAGTCAATGTTTGATGGTATAACAGAAGGATGAGATTAACAAGGCCTATTGAAGTATTCCAAGTAGACCTTGTTTTAGCACTTTAAATTATAAGATCTAATCGATCAAACTTTTTGTTGTTTCTGCTAGTCGTTGCCCTAAAATGGTTGATCTCTCGATTGCGTTTTTGTCATCTTTAACCTTTGATTGACCTGAAGCTCCCTGATGTCCTGCATCAGTGGAGAAACTACCATCACCAACTATGGTCATACCTTGAATCAACATCATATCATGCAAAGCCCTGATTGTCGTTTCCTGTCCTCCAAATCTAGCTGCCCCTACTGCTAGGGCAGCTCCAGGCACTCCGACCAATTCTTTCTTGGTTCTCAAAAATCTGGTTTTATCCCAAAAAGCTTTCAACTGTCCTGATACATTCCCAAAATAAACCGGGCTGCCTAGGATTATACCGTCAGCTTTAGAGAGTTTATTCATTGCTGATTTTAGATTTTCATCGCCACAGATAACTTCCTCACAGGGATTTGAACAAGCAGTGCAAAAGGGTGAATCAAGTTCCTCCATCAATTCCGCTATTTGGATGATTCCAATTTCATCTGCTCCATTTTCTTTAGCTGAATTTAAAGCAGTTTCCAATAAATAATTTACATTTCCATCTTTATTAGGACTACCATTTAATCCTACTATATACATACTAGAACCTCCTTGATATAAACGTACTTTCAATCTAGCTTAATCTAGAAACATAATAGTTGCCGGTCATGTAAAACCTCAGAAGTTTATCTTTCCCTTTACTTATGCCAATCCTGGTCGATGTTGTTATGTCTTTAGTTTGAACTTCATGGAAGCTGTCGGCAGCTAGATATAATGGTGGGCTTAATAGATCTGCTTTGTCGTGTTCTTTAGTGATACCCATTGCCTGGCAAAGCTTTCCAGGGCCGTTTGTTAGTTCTTTCATCTTTTCCTTAGGACTTCTTCGCTTTTGCATCAATTCAATCCCTTTAATAGGCTCTAAGGCCCTAATCAATACAGCTTCACCTACACCTGCTTTTTCTGTTACAACATTAAAACAATAGTTAGTACCATAGATTAAATAAACATACCCTGTTCCAGCTTTATCAAACATGGCTTCATTCTTTTTATTTTTTCCCCGGGCAGCATGACAAGCCGGGTCATTATTGCTAAGATAGGCTTCGGTTTCTACAATTCTGCCCGCAGTAACTCCTTCTTTAGATTCATGTACCAGTATTATTCCGATTAAGCTTTTAGCAATTGTTATGGTATCATGTTGAAAAAAATTTAGAGATAATGAAACATAGCTTTGGACTGAGTTTTGTTTCTTCATTAGAATAACTCCAGCTTTAATTTTGCAGATTAAGTTTTTTGATTACATCAGCTATATTTTTACCCAATCTTCTACTGCTTTCCATGCCAAGTTCATCCTCATGAACACTTTCTTTGAAATTCATTCTTTTGCCATCAAAGCTATCACACATAGTTCCCATGGCTCCAAGACTAATGATGGGTTGATTTCCCCTTCTATCCTTAACTACCAATAGGCCGTGTTCAATCAGAAAATGTTGGATTATTTCCATTGCAAGTTCTTGGCCGCCATTTCTCAGACCGGCATGGACCAAACCAGCTCCAACCTTATTTTCTAGGTAATTTTGGGTCATATGAAGAGGTCTAGTCCTATCCATAAAATTTTTAAGTCGTCCTGTTACGTTTGAAAAGTAAACTGGAGATCCTAAAATAATCCCATCTGCTTCTTGAAGCTTTTCATATAAAACCCCCATATCGTCATCATCAATTTTACACTCAGGCTTGAAAAGGCACTTATTACATGAAAGACAGGGTTTAATTTCAAAGTCGGTAATTTCTACAAGCTCAGTATCTAAACCTGATTTTCCTGCTTCTTCAAGGGCCGCATATAGCATTTTTGCTACATTCATACCTTTTCTGTGACTCCCATTAACAGCCAAAACCTTCACCAACAACCCCTCCAATCCAAAAATAAAAAATTTTATGTCTCGAGACAGTTGATAATTTTTCTTTTTTCTCATAAAATACTATAACACGATATTAATTATCTGTAAATTCGAGAGCTTAGCTTGGTGTTTGTGATGGAAGGACTTTTCGGACATTGTAAAGAAGTATGTTCTGATAGCAGATTATTTGACGGGGGGGAGGTTTTGAGCTTTGGAAGTTAAGGTGAAAGGGATAGGTACTACCGATGATGGTGACGGGTATGCAGTTTTGCTTTCAGATATGGAGGAAACAAAGGTACTTCCGATTATCATAGGTCCTTATGAAGCCCAGGGAATAATATCTATATTAAAAGATTATGAGCCCCCAAGACCTATGACCTATGATTTGACTAAAACTTTATGTGAAACCCTAGGAGGTTCTATAGAAAAGATTATAATAACGGATGTAAAAGAGGATATTTTTTTCGCAGAAATATATTTAAAACGGGAAGATAGAGATTCAACTGAGAAAGTCGATTCTCGCCCTAGTGATGCTATAGCTCTAGCACTAAGATTTAATGCCCCAATATATATCAACTTTCAACTGGTTGAATTTACATGTGATTATGATGACTTGCTAGATGAACAAGAGTGATATATTCGCTAATTATTAATACTTGTAAAGATAATTTAAAATTCTGCCTTATTGTTTGCCACCTACCAACGCTCACAAAGATTTGCAAAGAAACGTCCAAATCAAAAAGAACGCTTGTGGTAGGTGGCTGGTAGGTGGCAAGCAATTAAAAAAGTATCTACTAATTGATAGCACATAAATTTTATAAAGCAAATAGAAAGGGGTAATGGTTACAAAATGTCAATAGCATATATTAATGGCGAATACCATGACTTGAAAAAAGCAACAGTTTCGGCATTGGACAGGGGATTTCTATTTGGAGACGGAATTTATGAAGTCATTTTAATAACCAATGGGAAACTTTATCAATTTGATGAGCATGTAGAAAGGTATATTGATAGTGTAGAAGGACTGATGCTAGATAAATATCCCAACTATAAAGAGCTCAGGCAGATTTCTGAAGAACTCATGGAGAGAAGTCAGATTAAAGAAGGGTTAATCTATTTGCAAGTGACCAGGGGAAGTGCTCCCAGGCAGCATAATTTTCCGACGGATACTGAACCAACGGTTTTTCTTTATATAAACCGATTGGACAAGGACCCAGAAATGGAAGAAAAAAGGTCTAATGGTGTCAAGACAATCCTTGTGCCAGATGAACGCTGGGATCGTTGTTATATCAAAACTATAAATCTCATTCCCAACTGTTTAAATAAAGAAAAGGCAAAAAAAGCCGGGGCCTTTGAAGCGATCCAGGTTCACGATGAAGTTGGTGTTACTGAGGGTACTAGCACCAGTATATTTGGGATCAAAGATGGGGTGTTATATACAGCCCCCGAAGGCAAAAGAGTACTTCCAGGAGTTACCAGAAAAACGGTATTGCTGCTTGCAGAAGAAGCTAAAATACCCTATAAGGAAGTTTATTTAAGCCAAAAAGAGCTCCTTGAGTGTGATGAGGTGTTTCTATCTAGTACCAACAATAAGGTTTTGCCCATCAATAAGATAGATACAAAGGTGTTTGAGGTTTCTAGTTATGAACTGACTTTTAAATTGCAAGAAAAACTAGATGAATATATTTTGAGAGAGACAGGGCAATAATATGATATTATAATCAAACAAAAAGATATAGCAGGTCGAGGCAACCCTGCTTAATAAAAAAACAGGAGGTTAAAAAATTGAATAGTGAGAGTAAACTGTTACTTTTTACCGGTTTGTTTGTGACATCTTTGTTGATATCGAATATAATTGCGGGGAAAATAGTGGAAATCTGGAATTTTACTGTCCCTGCAGCTGTGATAGTATTCCCAATAACCTTTCTCATAACGGATACCGTTAATGAAGTTTGGGGAAAAAACAAAGCAAAAGAACTTGTGTGGCTGGGATTTTATATGAATATATTGATGTTGTTATTGCTTTACCTGGCCATAATTCTGCCTCCTGCTGATACCTGGGGTAATCAGCAGGCATTTGAAACTGTATTTAGCAGTGTACCCAGAATGGTGGTAGCTAGTTTGATGGCATATTTGGTTTCCCAATTGTTTGATGTGTGGTTTTTTAATCTATGGAAAAAGATAACAAGGGGAAGGTATTTATGGCAAAGAAATAATTTTTCAACCTTGATAAGTCAATTCTTTGACAGTCTTGTATTCATTGTCATAGGATTTTTGGGCGTTGTACCATTGTCCGTTTTGATTAGTATGATTTTTAGCCAATATATTATTAAGGTTATATTTGCTTTGATCGATACTCCCTTTTGTTACTTGACAGTAAATTGGGCTAGAAAAAGTTTGAAAAAGGAGGCTGCATTTGATGAATCCGGAGAAGGATCAAGATAAATATGAAAGTCGTAGATTTGACACAGCAGGTAAAGACGAAATTGATGTGGAAGTTTTAGAAACTATGGATTATGACTATCCTGGTCGAAACACAAAAGTTGAGTTCATTTATCCTGAATTCACATCGGTATGTCCCTGGACTGGCCTGCCTGATTTTGGGAAATTAACCATCATATACTATCCTAATGAGAAATTGGTTGAATTGAAATCATTGAAATACTATCTACATTCTTACAGAGATGTAGGTATTCTACAAGAACATGTGGTAAACGAAATTCTAAATCATTTGGTGGAAATATTAGATCCAAATTATATGGAAATAATTGCGGAATTTTACCCTAGAGGAGGACTAGAAACAATTGTAAAGTCAAATTATTCTAAAGAGTAATGAAAAAACAGAGGATAAAATAGAGGATTTTCTTAGATATTATCGAAAAATGTCTTTAAAACTACTACAATCTCATAAAAACAAAAATTTAAAATGGAGGTATTTACAATGGAAATAAAGAGAAATGATGATCTGGCGGTGATTTATCCAGGAGGAAGGATTGACATAACAAATTCGGGAGACTTAAAAGAAAATCTATTGGAGCTCTACAATGAAGGATTTAAAAATATTGATGTGAATTTTGAAAAAGTCGATGGTATCGATAGTTCAGGGCTAGGGAAAATTTTGTTATTTCAAAAAAAACTGAAAGAGCGCGGTGGAAGACTTAAGGTTACCAATATAAAAAATGAGAATGTTAAAAACATGTTTACCTTGATTCATTTAGATAAAGTTATTGAGATGGATGTTTAATAGTTGTTAAACTGGGAGGATTATATTATGGCGGAAGTACCCGATGGTATAAATAAAGATATAAAAACGGATTTAGGTTATTTAATAGAAGTTTCTGAAAACCTTATTAAGAAGACTGATGATTATTATTCAGTGGTTCATGAAACCTTGCCTGAAATAGAAAAAAACATCGACCTAACCAATCAAGAAGTAGAAATTTTAATAGAATATTTTGTGGATTCAAAAGATATAAAGGATTTATACAGTTCAGACCTGGATTCATTTTTTGTCTCAAGAGTACTAAAAGCAATTAAAGATGATTTTGAAAAAGTAAGTGAATTACTCCTTGATAAGTCTGATATTGAAGAAATTCTATCAAGCTTTTCTGCCATAAAGGAGGGCGAGAAAACCTCTTTTGATAATTTTTTAGAACTTTTAAAAGAAATGGAAAGTATTCTTTTAAAAGTAAAAGAAATTTCTTATAATTCAATTATATTTTCTGCCAGAATTGGTGCGGAAGGCAAGGGTTTTAATGTAATATCTGACAACTTAAGGCAAACATCGGGTATTTTGGAAAAAAATATCAGCAGCATCAATGGATTTACTGATGATCTTATAGGTTGGCAATCAGACTTTAAACAAAAAATAAATGACATAACTGAAAAAAGAGAAAGGGCCGTTAAGAGTCATGGTGATGAATTGGATGAAAAGCTCATTACTATATTAAAATCAATGAAGTCTATCAGTGAGCTATTAAGAGATCTTATTAAAAATGTTAAAACCACTACAGAACCTTTTCAAGAGCTTATGGTTTTTATCCAGCGCCAGGATATAATAAGACAAAACCTAGAAAATTTGATCAAATGTTTACAAGTGGTTGAAGGAAAATATGATGAGTTTGAAAGGCATATCGAGGAAGCTGAAGATGAGCCTGATAAAAGTCGTATTCTTGATTTAGTAGTCTTTTTGGACAGTGGTATGCAGTTGGTATTACAATTAGGCGAAAATGTAAAAGCTCAATTGGAAGAATCTTTGGGGGATATTAGTGAAACCTCGGGAAATCTGGTTTATGATTTGTCTGAAATCAGAGATGATTCGGCTCAGCTTGCCGAATTTTTAGCTTCTGATGAGTCAGTTATATCTTTAGGATCTGGTCAAACCGGAAGGACTAATAGTTCTGAAAAAGAAGAAGAGCTGTCGGCAGTAGGTTATACATTCAAAGAACTGACCGAATCCATGGACGAGTTTGTTAACCTTTTAAAGGAAGTAAAGAATGATGTTGATGAATTGAAGGAACAAAAAAATTCATTTGATATCAGCATTAGCAACTTGAATCAAGGATTAGAAAAAGTATATAAACAAGTGAATTTTCTTAAAAAAGTAAAGCTTTTATCAAACATAGAAGTGAGCAGATTGGATGAACAGGGAAAATTAGTAGGTGAGAGGATTGATTCTATAGTAGATCTTATTCAGGGAAAAGTTAATGATAATAAAGAAGCTTTTGACAAGTTAAAGACTGACCTTGATAAGGATTTATCTAAATTTGATGAACTTGTTGTAGAAAATCAGGGGGCCATAAATGATTCCCTTGGAGATGTAGAAAACTCTGCCAAAAAATTAAAGACAGCTCAGGAAACCATCTCAAGTGCTGTTGTCACATTAAGTCAGGAAATTGAAAACCTTTACAAAAAGATAGAGATCATCAATGACGAATTAAAATCCTCCGAGAACATTTATAGATATACTGAGATGTTGATCAGATATTCAAAAGATGTCGCTAAGAAAGCTGAAAATGAGAAAAAAAGAATAATGAGTTTCTATAAAGTCAATAGTTGGGAAAAAAGTGACAATGACCTTGTAAGCTTTTTTGAACAGTTTACAACCTATGTAGAAAGAGCAAAGGCGAAGCAGTTTATGTCTTCTGGTGCCAAGTCTGAAACCCAAGAAACCCAGGACAGCTATGAAGACGATGATATTTCATTTGACTTAGACACCGGCTCAGAGGAAGGGGAATTAACTCTATTTTAATGAAAAATATCAGGGGTTATAATCGAGTGAATAGCATAGATGATTTCAGAGGGTTTTCTGTTACCATGATGCTTTTTGCTAATTTAATTGTGTTGTTTATAAAAGATCCCCCTGAAATTATTGGGCATGCAGAACCTGGTACTATTTTGCCCTTCGATTTAGTCGCCCCTTTTTTTGGGTTTGCAATAGGTCTTTCAGTCCCTTTCTTTAAAGAAAAATATATATCTATTGGTACATTAACAAAAAGAATTTTCTCTAGAGTACTGATCCTTTATGCAGTGGGAAAGATACCAAATTTTTTGTATCGCTTCATCTTTTTTGAAGAAACTATCATTGATGCTTTTCTTAATAGTTGGAGTATCTTAGAAACCTGGGCTATTGGATTGATTTTAACAGTTTTATTATTGGAGCTAAAGATAGTGTTAAGAATTGTTTCGGCTTTAATGCTGCTTTTAGTATATCAAACTGTACTGCTCTACTACCCGGCAGTATTTTCTTATGTCAGTGGTACTGCTGAAGGTGGTATAGTAGCCGTTTTAGCCTGGGTTTTATTGATGGTTATGGGCAGTAGTATAAGTGAGTTACTCAAAAAGCTTGAGGTTTCCAAATTTGTTACAACGGGGGTACTGATCAGTTTTGCATGTATTATATCAGGTTTAATTTTGCATAATGCTGGTTTAGTACTATTGGAACGCTTGATTGTGAGTCCTTCGTATATATTATTAAGTACGGGCATAGCTATTTTATCTTTTTTTTATTTTTATTTTTTTAATCCCACCTGGAGCTATTATTTTAGAAATATTGGTAGGTATCCATTACAAGCCTGGATATTACAGAGTATATTTTATATCCCTGTATACGCTACCATTGGGGGTTCGTATTTTGAATGGCCTTTGGGTGGTTTGATAGTTTTGACAGGGGTGATAGTTCTAATAACTTTGGATGAGATGTTGATAAGAGCTGGAATTAAGCTCAAAGCCTGAGGTGGCAAAAGATGCTAGAAGAAACTGAAATACTAGAAAACCTAGGTATAACCTATAAGCTATATTTTTTTTGTAAAGAATTGGCGAGCCTTGATGAGATCTCAAAGGCTATGAATATAAACACCGGGCAGATTGTAAGGACATTTATTTTCAAGGATCAAGAGGGCGAACTTTTTGCTCTTTTGACTTCTGGAAATAAAACGGCTAGATCAGAAGAGATTCAATTAAAGATTGGCCATAACTTGTTCTGGCCAGCCCTATATAAAGATATTATATTATGTTTTGGTTATTATAGTGAGAACTTTACTCCTTTATCTCTTTTGGATAAAAAAATACCTACCAAATTTGATGAGGATCTATTATACTATGGGGTAGTTGTAATTGTTAGCGAGGACAATAAATACTGTTATGAAATCAGCTCTTATGATCTTTATAGAATTATAGTTGATGTTATCTTTTAGAAAATGTACAGAATATACATTGAGACGATCCGTGAAAGGAGCAATTTAAATGGAAATTATTTTATCTTTATTAAGACAAAAGAGGATATCTTTTTTAATGATGGTTGCAATTACCTTATTTTTATTTTCTGGATGTGCCAATGAAAATGATATTGATAAGGCTAATGAAGAGGTAGAATATAAGTATGAAGGCTCAAAACAGGAGGAAAGATTTGAGAGTTTAGATGAGGAGGCAATAGAAAAATTACAGAATGGGAAATACAAGGAACTAATTAATGCGAGGGAAGATAAAGAAATTGATTATAATTATAGCTTGGACTTCGATGTTATAGTTGTAGGTACAGACCCTGAAGGAATATCTGCTGCACTGGCAAGTGCTAGGTCCGGGAAGGAAACTTTGTTAATAGATGAAAGAAGTAGGTTGGGAGGATTAATGACTAAAGGTGCTCTCAATACCATAGATATGAACTATAACCCTGATGGGAAGATAATAACCAGGGGAATTTTTATGGAATTTTTTGACCGTATTGAAGGTGATTCATTTAGGACTGGTACTGCTGAAGAAGTTTTCCTGGATATGGTACAATCAGAAGCCAACCTCACCTGGAAAAAGGAGAAAAATGTCCTTGGTCCGATAGTTAAAGATGGTAACGTCCAAGGAATAAAAACTTTACAGGATGATAAGTTGATCAATTATGGTGCAAAAAGGGTTATAGATGCTACTCAAAATGGGGACATGTCATTTCTTGCTGGAGCGCCCTATACAGTTGGGCTAGAAGATGCTGGTGTGATTGGAGAATTTCAGGTTTCCACCTTGGTATTTAAAATAGAAAACCTAAATTGGAATGCCATGGCTAATCATTTAAATAGGGCGGATGAACCTAGTTATAGATCTGGGTCAACGGATGTTTCTGCCTGGGGTTTTTTACGCGAGATGCAGGAGTATGAAAGCAGTGATCCGGATATTCGTATGCGTGGGCTAAACTTGGGTAGGGAAGGCGAAGATTCAGCTTATATCAATGCCCTGCATATATTTGGGGTAGACCCCCTTGATGATGGTTCTATTAAAAAAGGAAGAGAAAAAGTAAAAGCTGAATTGCCTGATATTGTGGATCATATGAGGGAAAACCTCCCGGGTTTTGAAGACATTGAACTTGTTGGACCTGCAGACGAATTTTACTTGCGAGAAGGGCGTCATATTCAAGCAGAATATCAGCTAACCATAAATGATGTGAGGGAGCACAGGGACTTTTGGGATAAAATAGCTTTTGGCTCCTATCCTGTAGACCTACAGCCAACTGGGCTACATAATACCGGCTTTGTTTTAAATTCTCCCAAAAAGTATTCAGTTCCTTTTAGGTCGTTAGTACCTCAAGATATTGATGATATGTTGGTAGTTGGAAAGGCTGCAGGATTTGATTCTTTGGCTCATGGTTCTGCCAGGGTTATACCTGTAGGAATGACTACAGGCGAGGCAGCCGGGGTAGCAGCAGACTATTCAATAGATAATGATATGGGTTTTAGAGAAATATCAAAAACTGAAAATGCAGTAGAAGAGATACAAGCAGAACTTACAGATAGAGGTGCTTATCTTGAGGATTTTGATTACTCCTATCAAGGCGAAGGTAGCTGGACGCAAGAAGGGATCAGGTTCATGAATTCCCTTGGCCTAGTATATGGAGGCTATGACAACGAGTTTGGATTTGATGAAAGGATAACGGGAGATCAGTTCCATAATATGTTGCGAAATGCTCTTGTTAGAAGCTTTGGCCATAGAGAAGATTTTAGTGTTGATAATGGAGAAGAGGAGCTATGTGGAGATGGTGTTTCCAAGGTGTTTCTTGATTATTATTATGCTTTGACTGACGAGGACTATGGAGAAAAATATGAACAAGAGGAATATTTTAATGAAGCTGGTAGTATAGGTATCTTTAAAGATAAAACCCTTGATGAAATAGAAGATCACGAAAATCCGTTGAGGCGTGATGAAATATACGCATTAATCAAAGATTTTGTAGACCACTTGAAAGACCAAGAAGCAAAAGACGATGTTCTAGAGCAAGTTTACATTGAAGGAGAGCAGGTGGATAGGGCCAGGTTTTATGAGAATGAGGACGAAAAGCTTTATTTAGATCTTAAACTTCTTGAAAGAAGCATTGATTTGGATCAGGTTTTCTTTGATTATGAAAAACAAAGATACCTATTAAGAGCGGGAGATTTGGAACTTCAACTTCCCCTGGAGTCAAGTATTATGGTTTGGAATAATGAGGTAGAAAAAGAGCTAGACTCTAAATTTACCATGTATAATGGCAGGCCTATGTTAAGTCTTGAGGATTTTGTTAAATTTACAGGATATGAAATAGAAGAGAAGGAAGAAATAAAAGATAGAAGCCTGAAATAAAAGAAGTAGATAGATAGTTTTTATCTGCTTCGCCTGGAGGGGTTAAGATTAAGGTTGGGATAATAAAATATATAATTACATTTGTGATAATAGCTAGTTTAAGCTTAAATGTATTTTTTTATCATACAGCTACTAATATTATTCAGGGGACTACAAAGCAAAACCATAGGAATGTCTTAGAAGGGATAAGCTATATGGAAAACTATTTTAGTCTATTATATTCTATGATGGAAAACGATTCTGTTCATGTAAATTCCAAAGTTTTAAGGAAAAACTATTTATTGTTTAAGAAATCAGCAGATAATATAAATCCGAATGAAAGAGGAATACTTCTAGGTGAAGATGAAGAGTCATTAGAAGTTTATAAAACTTACAAAGAATTGGTCAGGGTAGTTTCCCTCATGAGGGTGACGCCACCTTTATTTTTGGCTGACAAGAATAGGCTTATGGCGAAGGAAGATGAAAGGATCAAAAAATTCCTTCTTGATTATAGTAATGATATGACAGAGCTTAAAAATTCCCTTTCCTATGATGAGCCTAACCTTGAGTTGGCTGAGAAAAAAATGATTATAAAAAAGGGGAATAATTTAAAGGAAGAATACTGGAATTGGAGAAGAAACTACTTGAATGCCAGGTAAAATTTATAGGAAAGGAAGATTGAGCTTGGATGCTAGGGAAAAGATTATAGATTATTCATTACCCGGTAAAAACATTAAATTAAAAGTTGTGGAGGACGTGGAAGCTTTAATTACTGATCCTAACGATCCAGACAAAGTTCCCTGCTGGGCAGAGTTGTGGCCTGCAGCTAGGGCTATGGCTCTTCATATTTGGGAGCGGATGGACTTAGCCGGCAAAGATGTGCTAGAACTTGGATGTGGCTTGGGTCTGCCTGGATTAACAGCAGGGTTAAAAGGTGCTAAAATCACGTTTTCTGATTTTAATCAGGATGCCCTGGAAATGGCTTTAGAAACTGCAAAGCTAAATAATATTCAAGAAGTGGAAGTCTACAGTGGAGATTGGAGAAATTACAACCTCAACAAGAAATTTGATCTAATACTTGGTTCGGATATCTGTTACGATCCTAAACTCAACAAATACCTGGTAAATATATTTATCGAAAACCTAAAAGAAGATGGAACTTTGTTGCTCTCACACCCTGAGCGACCTTATACTCTGGAGTTATTACAGGATTTGAAAGAGTTTAGCTCTTGGATGGAACAGAAGTTTTATAAAACTGTTACTGTTGAAAATTCTCTGTTTCCATATTATACTATTACAATAAACCAGTTGACTAAGGTGTTGTCTTGAACAAATAAAAATTTTAAATACGGGAGGTTTATTCGTGGAAATGGAAGATGGCTACATTATGGAGCCATCTTAGTGATGGTTTGTGATTATTTCAATTAATTCCGTGATTGCTTTGATTTCTGGATCTATGAGGATAGGTGACAAAGTGAATTTTATCTTTTCTAAATTTATTTTTCCATCATTATTCAATAGTTCTGCTTCTTTAATATCTATAGATCCACGCTTTTCAAGGAAATATTTTTTTTCTTCACCTTCATATGCTAACTTGATTTCATCGATAAATGTATTTGGATATATTTTGATTCTATATGGATTTTGATGTACTTCCACAAGGATTATATGACCAGATCTGCTTATACATTCTTTTAAGAAGACACGGGAGGATGTTACCGAATCTATAGCATAACTCCACATTTTATACCTCCAAAACTTAAACTGGTTTTAGTTATTAGTTTTTACAATAATTAGTAAGAAAATACACTTTAATTTTAGTGCGGCAGTATATTCCGATACTAAAAAGTTTTTATTAATACATCTA
>CAZCIZ010000034.1:0-24992 GCA_964498995.1 uncultured Clostridia bacterium
GATGCCATCTATCCTGACACCAAAGGAAATTATCATCCCTATAGCATAGAAATCATAGCAAATAAGTTTTTAGAATTCAATTTAAATGATCATAAACTTAAAAAGAAGGAGGTGAACACCTGAGTTACTAAAATATCGTTTCCTGCGATAGGTTAATACCGAGGGAAGGAAAGGCCTATCGCATCTGCCGTCCCTAACAGGGAATCGCCGGTCTGTCTTCTACTTTAGGTAGATGACCCTACACTGGCGAAACAGAGTGAAAATCTCTGCGGTATGTCGCATTTCCTGGTTCGGCGGCGGTGGTTTTTGGCACAACGTTTAGATTTGTGCATATTTTAGTAACCAGGGAGCGGCTATTAAAGAGACAACCATTTCAAAGGAGATAATTTATAATGGCAAGATAGTTGATATCGAACTTCATAAGATTAAAACTGATCAGGGTAAAGAGGGTATGCGCGAGATTGTCAAACATCCTGGTGCTGTTGTAATTTTACCCATTACAGATGATAATTACGTATATATGGTAAGACAGTACAGAAAACCTGTAGAAGAAGAACTTATAGAACTGCCAGCAGGAAAACTTGAACAGGATGAAGATCCAATTGAAACTGCTAAGAGAGAATTAAAGGAAGAATTGAGCCTGGAAGCTTTAGAGTGGACTAGACTTACTTTCACATACTCTAGTCCCGGATTTACAGATGAAAAAATGTACTTTTTTCTTGCTAAAGGGCTTAAAGAAAGTTATGGAGAAGCCGATGAAGATGAAATAATTGAACCGGAAAAACTGAGACTGGATGAATTATATAATAAAATCAGTCAGGGTGAAATTAAAGATGGAAAAACAGTGCTAGCGCTAATGTATTATAAGAATTTTTACGCTTAATCTGCAAAGAGATGTAAATTAGATATTAAACAAGCTTGTGTATAATAATATTCCCTCCTGCATAGTTATAAATCAGTGAGCCTAGTTTGAGGTATGCAGGAGGGAAATTTTATGCTGATAAGAATACGAGCTGCGCTGCATGAATATATAAAGGAAAACCTCTTCATAGTTTTTATTTGTCTTATCTTATTCATAATTGGTAGCATTTCAGGTGGGATCATGGCTCTAACCCTGCCCCAGGAAAGTATGGAAGAAATCTCTGACTATTTGGAGGCTTTTTTTGAATTTAAACAAGATCAGAATGAAATAGATACCTACAGTATATTATTATCAAGTCTTGGCCAAAAATTGACCATGGTAAGTGTCATTTGGATGCTAGGGATAACTATCATTGGAATCCCGTTGGTTTTGACTATAATTTTCTTGAAAGGGCTTTTGCTTGGCTATACCGTGACAGTCTTAACCTCTCAAATGTCATTTGGTGGCTTTATTTTTTCAATCATATCCCTTCTTCCGCATAATATCTTGTTTTTACCTGCTTTTTTATTGACCTGCATAGCAGCCATTTCAGTTTCAATAACCCTTTTTAAAAATCACTTTACTAGGCAAGGGAAAAATCTATCGATAGAATTGATAAACTATATATTTATAATTATTTCCACTACTGGAATGACCTTCTTTGCTTCTTTGGTAGAAGCATATATTACTCCTACTTTTATGAATCTGTTTTTAAACTATTTTTAATTTGGGGGAAATTATGAAAATATTTTTTTATGGCGATTATTTAGAGGGTTTATACAGGTTGGTATTACTGGTTATAATTTTGCTATTATTAATACCGAAAATTTTTTTCTTAAGTATTGAATTTGTAGAAGGGGAAAAATTCACAGGGGAGTTATATGAAGTTACTGCCGAAAAAGGTAGCAGTGAAGAGTTAGGCACATTTAAAAAAATTTGGTCGGACTTAAAAGAATTTTATTTACACGGATTTTAATAGTAACATAGAGGAATTTATCATTTTTTGTTGAAGTATGCCTTATGTTGTAAAAATGCGGAACATTATTCAGTGCTTTTTAACATAAGGAGTCGGTTTTATGAAGTATTTGGTCGATGAGTTTATCTATTTTTTAAGTGTTGAAAGAGGTTTAGCTGACAATACCCTTGCTTCATACCGTAGGGACCTTTTAAACTTTATTGACTTTTTAAAGTCTAAGGGTATAGAATCAATACAAGAGGTAACCAGAAGTGATCTGTCGGATTTTTTATTTATGCTCAAGACAAAAGGGAGGGCACCTTCCACTATTTCGAGAAACCTGGCTTCCATACGTACATTTTGCCAGTTTATGATCAAGGAGGGATTGTTGAAAATTGATCCTTCTAGTGAGTTAGAATCACCTAAACAAGAGAAAAAACTCCCCGATGTATTAACCTTTAATGAAGTAGAGAAGTTATTGGATCAACCGGATGGTAGTTGTCATAGAGGGATTAGAGATAAGGCCATGTTAGAGATGCTGTATGCAACCGGCATAAGGGTAAGTGAGTTGATTGCATTGGATAGAACTCATACCGATATTAAAAATGGATACATAATTTGCACTGGAAAAGGAAATAAAGAAAGGATTATTCCTCTAGGTAGTTATGCTATTAACGTACTGAAAATGTATCTAGAAAATGCAAGGCCAAAAATTATAAAAAGTGAATCGGAAAAAGCTTTGTTTGTCAATCATCATGGTCGTAGATTGACCAGGCAGGGATTTTGGAAAATAATAAAAAAATATGCTGTTAAGGCAGGGATAACTAAACCGATCACTCCTCATACTTTAAGACATTCCTTTGCAACTCATCTACTTGAAAATGGGGCTGACCTGAGATCCGTACAGGAAATGTTAGGACATGCTGATATATCTACAACCCAGGTTTATACCCAGGTGACCAAGAAAAAACTAAAAAATGTCTACACGAAAGCTCATCCCCGGGCTTGAAATTACAGGTGAAGGAAAGGAGAATAGGTTGAATGAAAAAAGTAGTTTTGATTATATTGGATGGAGTAGGGATTGGTTCTTTGCCTGATGCAGCTCTGTACGGCGATGAAAATAGTAACACCCTTGGAAATCTTTCTGCCAATTTGGAAGATTTTTTTCTTCCTAACCTTAGTGACTTTGGCCTGGGGAATATTTCTGACATAAAAGGGATAGAAATGACACGTTACCCCTTGGCTTATTATGGGAAAATGAAAGAGATGTCTCCAGGTAAAGATACGATATCAGGACACTGGGAAATTGCTGGTAATATCCTTGAAGAACCATTCCCTGTTTATTCTGATGGATTTCCAGAAGATGTAATGAAATTATTCAAAGAAAAGATAGGGAGGGATATTTTAGGAAACAAGGCGGCTTCTGGTACAGAAATCATCTTGGAACTTGGGGAAAAGCACTTTGAAACAGGGAGTCCTATAGTGTATACATCGGCTGATAGCGTATTTCAGATAGCTGCCCATGAAGAAGTTATTTCCGTTGAAGAACTATACGAAATCTGTAAAATCGCTAGGAATATCCTAACGGGTAGCCATGGTGTTGGTAGGGTAATAGCAAGACCCTTTATCGGTACTTATCCTGATTATAAAAGAACAGAGAAAAGAAAAGACTTTTCTCTAATGCCTCCTGAGAACAATTTACTTTCCCTGGTGCAAGGGGGAGGGAAGGAAGTTGTGGCTGTAGGAAAGATAGAAGATATTTTTGCGGGTAAAGGGATTTCAAAGACTTATCCGACAAAAAATAATACGGAAGGTATCGAAAAAACCCTGGAGATGATAAATGAAGTGGATGAGGGCTTAATAATTACGAATTTGATAGATTTTGATATGCTATATGGTCATAGGAATGATTCAGAAGGTTTTTTTGATGCCTTGTACGAATTTGATTTAAATCTGCCTCTGTTGCTAGCCAATTTGGATGCAGAAGATCTCCTGATATTGACTTCAGACCACGGTTGTGATCCGACTTACCCGGGAACTGATCATACCAGGGAGTACGTGCCATTATTGGTTTATAACCATCACTTTGAAGACCCTGGTTTTCTTGGAGTCAGATCTACTTTTGCAGATGTTGGTCAAACTATAGCTGATGTTTTAAATATCAATTCTACTAGATCAGGTGAAAGTTTTGCTGAAGAACTAAAATAACAGCTTAAATTAAAAGGAGTGTGCCTCGGCATGGATTATTATAAGATTATTGAAGTCAGGGATTTTATAGAGAGAAATATCAGTATCAAGCCTGAGCTTGGATTAATACTAGGATCTGGACTGGGCCCTCTAGCAGATGAAATAGAACCTGAGATAATCTTTAATTACAGCGAAATTCCCCACTTCCCCAGCTCTACGGTTATTGGCCATAAAGGGAGGTTGGTTTTTGGTAAGTTATCTGGCAAATATGTCATCGCAATGCAGGGTAGATTTCACTACTATGAGGGGTATAGCATGAAGGAAGTGACATTTCCTATCAGGGTAATGCAGTTACTAGGTGTTAAAAAGCTCATTGTCACCAATGCCGCGGGCGGCCTAAGTGAAAACCTCTCTGTGGGAGATTTAATGTGCATAACGGATCACATAAACTTCTTCGGAGATAATCCTCTAATAGGACAAAATGATGATAGGCTGGGGGAAAGATTTCCCGATATGACCTATGCATATTGTCCAAAATTAAGAGAGAAGGCCAAGAAAGTTGCAGAGAAGCAGCAGATTTCGATGCCTGAAGGAATCTATATGGGAGTTGCTGGACCATCCTATGAGACCCCTGCGGAGATTAAAATGGCAGAAGTGCTGGGCGCTGATGTTGTCGGAATGTCTACGGTTCCAGAAGTTATAGTAGCTAACCATGGGGGCATGAGAGTTCTTGGAATCTCATGTGTGACCAATGACGCTGCAGGTAAAGCAGGCAAGGAACTCGATCACAGGGAAGTTATAGAGGTGACGGAAAAGGTTAGTTCTAAATTCTCTGAGCTCGTAAAAGAGATAATAAAAGAATGTTGTTGAGTTAAGATAAAAAGTAAAAGTGGTGTTGGCTTATGAATTTGGGACAAATGAATCCAAGTGAATTAATTAACAAGAAAAAGCTGGGCTTTGAGTTGAAGCCTAAAGAGTTAGATTTTATGGTAAAAGGCTTTAACCGAGGGGACATTCCAGATTATCAAATGTCGGCTTTTCTCATGGCCGTTTGCTTAAAAGGATTAAATTCAGCGGAAACAAGTGACTTGACAAAGGCGATCGTAAATACAGGAAAAGTGCTGGACTTAGGAAAACTTGAAGGGATAGTAGTTGATAAACACAGCACCGGAGGAGTCGGGGACAAAACCAGCTTGGTCTTAGCTCCTCTATTAGGGGCCTGCCATGTCAAGGTTGCTAAGATTTCTGGAAGATGCCTTGGACATACAGGGGGGACCATTGACAAGTTAGAATCATTTCCTGGATTCAATCCATATCTTTCGGTAGATGAATTTATAACTGTTATTAATGAGGTAGGAATGTCTATAATATGTCAGACCGAGGATCTGGCCCTGGCAGATAAAAAAATATACGCACTCAGGGATGTTACAGCCACCGTTGATTCTATTCCCTTAATTGCAAGCTCCATCATGAGTAAAAAAATTGCTGCCGGAACTGGGATAATAGCTCTTGATGTAAAAGTTGGTAAAGGCGCATTTATGAAAGATTTAGAAGGAGCAAAAAAACTGGCAGAGGAAATGATACAGATTGGCACTTCATTTGGCAAGAAGATGATAGCTGTTATCAGTGATATGAACCAACCCCTGGGAAATACCGTGGGAAATTCATTAGAAGCTAAAGAAGCGGTACAAACACTTAAAGGCAGTGGACCTGATGATTTGCTTGAGTTATGTTTGGTCCTTGGGAGTCAAATTTTATTAGCTTCTGGTAAGGCGAAGACTATAGAACAGGGAAGACAGCTTTTGAATCAAAAAATTAAAACGGGAGAAGCTTTGTCTGTATTCAATAGATTCTTAAGGGAGCAAGGCGTGACCGATATAAGCGGCCTGATTGAAAGTGAGTACAGGAAGGAAGTAATTTCTGATTTAGAAGGGTATGTTTCCTGGCTTGACAGTGAAACTATTGGGAAGGCTTCTGTTCTACTGGGTGCGGGAAGAAAAATAAAGGGGCAGGATATCGATAGGACTACGGGGATAGAGCTAGATAAAAAACGAGGCGATTATGTGAAAAAAGGAGATGTTCTTGCTAGAATCTACTATAATCCAGTTACCTTATTGGAAAAAATAGAAACAGTTGAAGAAAAGGTACTGTCAGCTTATGAAATCGTCCCTGTAGAGGCCTGGGGAAAAAAGATGAGAAGTGCTAATATACCTTTGATCTATAAAACTTTAAACGGTTCTTATGAGAGTTAAGGTTAATCGATTTTATGACTATTACATTATTTTAATGAACAGGGGAAAAATATAAAAAAATGATATACACCATTTAAGAGGAGGAATTGAATTGAAAATTTTCCCCTGTCTATTCCTAGCCGTGATTGTCTTTTTTACAGGATTTGTGCCAGGTAGTTTTGATACTACATGGGCCCATGAGTCTTCAACCTTTTTGGAGGATAGTGAGGATAATATTGAGTTCAACTTAGAAGATGAGTCAGAAGAAGATGACAAAGATATAGATAGTGAGAAAGATCAAGAGAAAGAAAATGAAAATGAAATTTTAGAAGAAGAAAGATCAATGGGTTTTGAATCTCCTGTTTTACTTCTTGGAGAGCCTTCATCTGGGGCAATACTTTTAGAACGCGAGATTGATAAAGAAGTGTACCCAGCCAGTATAACCAAGATTATGACCCTTCTACTGGCTATGGAAAGCCTGGAAAGGGATATGGCTTCTTTAGATGATGAGGTTGTTATCAGCAAAAATGCAGAAGGTGTGGAAGGGACAACGCTTTTTCTGGAAAAAGGGAAGAAAATCACTCTAAAAGATCTTCTGATTGGAGTGGCAGTGGGTTCAGCAAATGACGCAAGTGTGGCAGTGGCTGAACATATTTCCGGTTCTGTGTCCGGTTTTGTAGAGAAGATGAATCAAAGGGCAAAAGAATTGGGAATGGAGAACACAAACTTTACCAATCCTCATGGACTTCATCATGAGGACCACTATACTACTGCCAGGGACATTTATACTATGTCATTAGAGTTGTTAAAATATCAACAAGTTCTTGAATGGTTTCAGATATGGTTGGATGAGAATTACCTGGAAGGTCAAATTGGAGAAGATGGAGTTTACTTAAGCAATACCAATAGGCTGATTAATTGGTACCCTGGCTGCGATGGCTTAAAAACAGGTTTTACTGATGAGGCCAAGCATGGGATTTCAGCAACGGCTTTTAGGAATGGCCAAAGGTTTGTAGCAATAGTTTTAGAAGGAGAAACTTCAGAAAAGAGATTTGATGAAGCAGCAGAACTATTGGATTTCGGCTTTTCAAGTTATGAGACGAAAAATATTTTTGACCGGGGTGAGAAAGTAGAAGAAATTGAGGTAAACAAAGGCAAGGTTCCTAATGTAGGTCTAGTAACAGCTGATGAGTTGGCTTTTGTTTATGAAAGGGGTGAAGATCCTCCCTTAGAACCTGAAATAGAGCTGGAGAAAGATATTTTACAAGCTCCGGTAGAAGAAGGTGAAGTTGTCGGTAGGGTAACCGTTAAATATAAAGATAAAATAGAAAAAACGGATTTGGTAGCTGATGAAGAAGTTTTAGAAGCCGGTATCAGGGATTATTTCGGGCGGATGCTTGAAACTTGGGTTAGATTTGGAACGTGAATAAAACTTAATAAATTGAAGAATATTGGAGAAAAATTGCACTTTAGTGCAATTTTTCTGCTTTAGAAGGAAAATAAAAACGTATATAGAAGCAGTGTAAAGTTGCAGGAAAGAATTGGAGAGGAGGCGGGTTTACGTGGAAATAAAGGTTTTAACCAGTGAAAATTATTTAATAGTTGAATTGAAGGGTGAATTTGATCATCATAATGCAGGAGAATTTAAAGATTTGGTTGAGAAAGAGTTAAAAAAAGGGATATATGATTGCCTGCTATTGGAATTGTCCGGGCTAAAGTTTATGGATAGTTCTGGAGTAGGGGCCGTGATCGGAAGATATAAATCAATCTCTAATACTGGTGGAAAGGTTATCGCCTGCGGTTTAACTCCTCAGGTGGAAACGATTTTTGAGATTTCCGGACTAAAAAAGATAATATCAATTTATCCATCATTAGAAGAAGCAATTAATAATAGAAGGGAGAGAAAAAATTGAAATATACCTGTGATTATATGGAATTACTTATCCCTAATTTATCTGAAAATGAATCCTTTTCAAGGGTAGTAGTGGCTTCTTTCATCGCACGGTTAAACCCTACTGTGGAAGAGGTTAATGAATTAAAAACTGCTGTAAGTGAAGCCGTGACAAATAGCATTATTCACGCTTACTCGAAAGAGGAGACAGGTGAGATAAAGATTAAAGGATGCATTGAAGATAATACTTTGACCTTAAATGTCGAAGACCATGGTAAAGGAATTGATGATTTGGACAAGGCTAAAGAACCCTTATTTACCACCAAACCAGAACTTGAAAGATCTGGAATGGGTTTTACCATTATTGAAAGTTTTATGGATGAAGTGGAAATATCATCAAAGCCAGGTCAAGGAACTGCTATTAAGATGAAAAAGACCTTTTCAAAGTCTGAATAGTAAAATCAAAATCTTTATTATATAAAGGAGTAGTTGTGGATTGACCAATGGGGGAAATAAAGATAAGCTAAACTACTTAATGAAAAAATGGAAATTCTATGGGGATAAAAAAGCAAGGGATGAACTGGTAACTTTTAATGAGCCTCTGGTTCATTCAATCATTAAGAGGTTCAAGGGAAGACTTGAATATGAAGATCTATTCCAGCTTGGAATGGTGGGACTTATAAAAGCTATTGATAGATTTGACTTTAGTAAAAATGTTAAATTTTCAACTTATGCTGTCCCTGTCATCATTGGTGAAATTAAGACTTATCTAAGGGACGATAATCCCGTGAAATTAAGCAGGTCAATTAAAGAACAGGGAGCCAAAATCAAGGAGACAGAAGGTGAATTAGCAAAATTTTTAAATCGGAGCCCATCTATAGAAGAGATCGCCAAGGAATTAGATATAGATAAAGAAGAGGTAGCTGCTGCATTGGAAATTTCCAAACCGCCTTTATCAATTCATTACGACAAAGACAAGAATGGGAGTCAAAAACTGGAAGAAAGCTTGCGGGATAAGAATGATTCTGAATTCGGGCTGCTTGAATTGATTGATGGACTGGATCAGAAGGAAAAGAAGTTGATTATATTGAGATACGTTGAGGAAAGGAGCCAAAAAGAAGTGGGGGAGTACCTGGGAATAAACCAGGTCAATGTTTCTAGGTGGGAGAAAAAAATATTGAGAAAGTTACGAGAAATGAATGAAAGTGCAATAAATACTTAAAACATGAAAAGCTAGTAGAATTTAACAAATATAATATTGTATATGCCGACTGATTGACGGGTAAATTATAACTAACATATTGAATTAAGGAGGATTATTTTATGGTAGAAACTGTTAAAGTTGTTGAATTGGTCGGTGAATCCAAAGAAAGCTGGGAAGATGCTGCTCAAAACGCTGTTTTTGAAGCATCTAAAACCATTGAAAACATAAGTGGAGTTGAGGTATATAATTTTACTGCTCATGTAGAAAATGGCGAAATTATCAATTATAAATCTAATGTAAAACTTGCCTTTCATGTAAGTCGTTAAAAAAAGCACCCACTAAGGGTGCTTTTCTTGACAAGTTTTATTAGAAACACAAGCTTCATTTGACAAGGGGGAAAGATTGTGAATCAAAAGGATTATAATATGCTAGTACAGAGACGCCGTCCTAACCCTCCTATATTAAAAAATGTTATCTTGGCTTTTTTAGTTGGTGGAACTATTTGTTTAATTGGGCAAGGTATTTTAAATGGATATATATATATTGGCTTTTCTCCTGCCGATGCTCAAAATCCAACGGTTGCAACAGTGATATTTTTAGCTGCCCTTGCGACTGGGACCGGGGTGTATAAAAGATTGGGTCAATTTGGTGGGGCAGGAGCTTTTATCCCGGTGACAGGTTTTGCCAATGCCGTTACTTCTGCTGCCATGGAATTTAAAAAAGAAGGCTATATTCAGGGGATTGGGTCAAAAATGTTCATTTTAGCTGGCTCAGTAATCGTTTATGGAGTGGTTACAGCCTTTGTGATCGGGTTAATATCCGCAATAATTTAGTTTAACTTAACTTAAAATTTTAAGACAAGATTGTAGGAAGTTATAGGAAGGGGTAATATCTTAATGACCATGACATTGAATTCAGCCAAATTAGGGAAGCAGTCCATTCAATTAAAAACGAATCCAGTTATCAATTCAGCTGCCACTGTGGTTGGTCCAAAGGAAGGGGAAGGTCCCTATGGTAAAGACTTTGATGAGGTGGCTAAAGATAACGGGCTGGGTCAAAAGAGTTGGGATCTGGCAGAGAGTAAATTCTTGATCAAAGCGCTACAAAAAGCCTTGGAAAAAGAAAACCTTACTTCCGAAGATATAGATTTATTTATGGGTGGTGACCTATTGAACCAAACCATTTCATCTAACTTTGCCGCCAGAGAACTTGGGTTACCTTATTATGGTTTGTATGGAGCTTGTTCTACTGCGGCTGAAGGACTATCTTTAGCTTCTATAATGGTTTCTGGTAAATTTGTAGATCGGGTCCTGGTGGGGACGTCAAGCCATCATAATGGTTCTGAAAGGCAGTTTAGATATCCTACGGAATATGGTGGACAGCGGCCTCCTTATGCCCAGTGGACAGTAACGGGAGCAGCAGGAGCAGTCCTGTCCTTAGCTGGGGAAGGGCCTGTAATAAAAAGCTTGACCCCGGGAAAGATAAGGGATATGAACGTCCAAGATCCATATGATCTTGGATCAGCTATGGCTCCAGCTGCCGCGGATACATTGATAACTCACTTGGAAGATCATGATCGCTCTCCGGATGATTATGACCTTATAATAACTGGAGATTTAGGGTTACAGGGGAGTTCTTTGTTTAAAGATCTTCTGAACGAAAATAATATAGATGTGGAGACAGTTCATCTTGATTGTGGGTTAGCTGTTTACTATAGCCATCAGGATGTCCACGGAGGCGGAAGTGGGTGTGCCTGCTCTGCTGTAATATTATTCAGTGATATTTGGACTAAATTGAAGAATAAAAACTTGAATCGTGTACTGTTCATGGCTACTGGGGCTCTTCATAGTCCGGTTTCTTGTCAGCAAGGTGAATCTATTCCCGGAATATGTCATGCAGTTGAAATAACAGCCGAACAATAAGCTTACAGCTTAAAATTTTGAAATGAACTCTCTATGGAGGTGAAATAGTGGGTACATATTTGACTGCTTTTGTTATAGGTGGACTTTTTTGTGTTATCGGCCAATTAATTTTTGACTTGACAAAGTTAACACCTGCTCACGTTTTGGTCCTATTTGTAATCGTCGGAGGGGTTTTGTCTGGTGTTGGTTTGTATGAACCCATCGTAGAATTTGCCGGTGCTGGAGCAACAATCCCTATCTCCAGTTTTGGTAATTCCCTCGTCCAGGGAGCTATGTATGAAGCTTCAAAAAGCGGAATAATAGGTGTTTTGACCGGTATGTTTGAAGTGACCAGTACAGGAATAACAGCGGCAATAATTTTTGCTTTTATTATGGCAGTATTATTTGATCCTAAAGGATTATAGAAGGCTTTTGATACTTGGATCATAACAGCCTATACCTAAATAGATTTAAAAAAAGTGAGAGGTGGCTTTCTTGGTAGACTCATTACCTGAATTAAAAAAAACAGATAGGGATATTGAAAAAAATTTAACTGTTATTAAACAAAAACTTGGCTCTGATATAAGCTTTGACATTGTGGTCAGAGAATTTTCTATAGGAGACAAAAAAGCTGCTCTATGTCATGTGGATGCCTTTGGAGATGATGAAGTAATAGCCCTTGTGATGCAGGTCTTGGTTAAACTAGAAAAGGAAGAAGTCCTCCCTAATGTTAAAGAAAAAATTAAAAAATCCATTCCTTATACTGATATAGAAGTAAATGATGATATGGGCGCGATAATGGATGAAATCTTGGCAGGACCAATGGCGTTATTTATAGATGGCGAGGCAGAGGCTATTATTTTAGATACCAGGTTTTATCCTGCAAGAACCCCCGAGGAGCCTGAAACAGAAAGAGTGACAAGGGGATCACGGGATGGGTTTGTTGAGACCCTTGTATTCAATGTCGGGTTGATCAGAAGAAGGTTAAGGGATTACAGTTTGAGAGTGCTGCCATACCGTCTGGGCAGGCGTTCTAAAAGTGATGTTGCCATCGTTTACCTTGATGATGTTGCTAATCCTGATTTGGTAGAAAAAATAAAGAATAAAATTACGCAGATTGATTTGGACGGAATTCCAATGGCGGAAAAAACCATAGAAGAGTATATTATAAATGAACACCTTAACCCTTTTCCTCAGGTAAGATATACTGAGCGCCCTGATGTGGCATCAATGCATCTTTTGGAAGGACATGTGATGATCCTAGTGGATACCTCACCAGCAGCTATGATCGCTCCTGCAACTTTTTTTAATCACCTTCACCATGCTGAAGAATATCGTCAAAATGCCTTTGTGGGTACATACTTTCGTTGGGTGCGGTTCCTGGGAATATTTTTAAGCTTATTTCTTGTCCCCCTGTGGATTTTGTTTTCCCTTGAGCCCTGGTTACTACCAGAATCCTTGCAATTTATTGGCCCTGAAGAAATAGGTCCGATCCCTCTTGTTATTCAGTTTTTATTCGGTCATCTTTTCGTAGACTTGATCAGGATGGCATCTATACATACCCCATCCCCCCTTGCAACTGCCCTTGGACTGGTAGCTGCATTGTTAATAGGGGAAATTGCTGTAGAGGTAGGACTTTTTGCTCCTGAAGTGCTTTTATACAGCAGTCTTGTCGCTGTTGGTATGTTTGTAACTCCTAGTTATGAACTTCAGTTAGGTAATCGTGTGGCTCAGCTATTTGTCTTGTTATTGACGGGAATTTTTGGTTTAGCGGGCTTTTTGATTTCGGTTATATTATTGTTTGGCTTACTGGTTAGAACAAAATCCTTTGGAGTTCCCTATCTATGGCCTTTGATACCCTTTGACTGGACTGGATTTTTGGCAATTTTGTTTCGAAAACCTGTCCCCATGAGATCATATAAACGGCCGGTAGTGTTGGAAACCAAGGATGAGAAAAGAAGAGGTGAATAGTCCAAGTGAAAATAGGGGTTCCCAGGGCTTTACTTTACTACAATTATTACCCGGCTTTTAAAAAGTTTTTAGAACATTTAGGCCATGAAGTGGTCACAAGCCAGGATACTGATAGAGAAGTGTTGGAAAAAGGAGGGAAATTATGTGTGGATGATGCCTGTTTACCTTTAAAAATATGTCACGGGCATGTTAAAAAATTATTGGAAAGAGATGAAATTGAGAGAGTTTTTTTACCTCGTTTTATAGGTGTGGAAAGAAATAAATTTTTATGCCCTAAATTATTTGGACTTCCCAACTTGATCTCAAACCAGTTTGACCTGAAATATAAGCAATTAATTTCTCCTAAAATTGACTTGACCAAAAACCACAGAGGTTTTTTAAAAGAGCTGATCAAAACCGGTAAATATCTTGGTAACGGAACACTAAAGACTCTAAAGGCTTATAGAAAAGCGATTATAAGTCAATCAGAATATGAAGAAAAAATGCTAAAGGGCAAACTACCCCGGGACATTCTAGTTGAAAATAATGGAAATGCTCTGGGGCAAGTTAATGCCGGTATAGCTGATACTGGTATAACTGATACTTGGGATACTACAATAGCCTTGTTAGGTCATTCTTATAACATTAACGATTCATATATCAATCACAAACTCGTTGATAAACTAAGACAATTTGGGATTAAAATCATTACCCCAGAGATGATTGAGGATAAACATAAAGAAGAAGCCCAAAAAAAATTGGAAAAGCCTTTATTTTGGACCTTTGGCAAGGATATAATTGGATCTGCATATTATGGCCTAAAATACAAGGCTTTTGATGGAATTATCTTGGTGGTCTCTTTTGGTTGTGGCCCCGATTCCCTGATCAATGAACTTGTGGAAAGGGAGTTAAAACAGAAAATTCCTTTATTGGTACTGACTTTGGATGAGCATACAGGAGAAGTAGGAATTAATACTAGAATAGAAGCATTTGTTGAGATGATAAAAAGGAGGAAAATAATGGCATGAAATTGACTTTTCCCCATATGGGGACAGTATATATCCCTGCGAATACTCTATTTAGGGAACTTGGTTTTGATGTCATCCTACCACCTAATATAACCAATCGCACTATAGAACTGGGAACAAAACATTCCCCTGAATTTGCCTGTTTACCTTTAAAAGTGAATTTAGGAAATTTCATTGAAGCTCTAGAAAGAGGTGCAGATACCATAGTTATGGGAGGGGGAGTTGGTCCGTGTAGATTTGGGTACTATGCCCAGGTTCAAAAAAAAATTCTCCAAGATTTGGGTTATGATTTTGAAATGATTGTATTAGAACCTCCTAATAACTTAGAAGATTTTATGAAAAAATTAAAGCTATTGAAGAATAAAAACTCATGGAAAAAAATTTATAATGCCATTAAACTTGGTATAGCTAAAATCGATGCCCTAGATGAGGTTGAAAAGACATTATCTATTGTCAGGCCATATTGTAAAAGCTCAATAGAACTTGATAGAGATTATGATAAAGTGTTGGAGAGATTGGATGAAGCTTCTAGTATGGAGCAGGTTGAAAAAATTCGTAAAGAGAGATGCGCTGATCTGTTGGCCCACAAGAAGTTTACTGACAAGAAACCTGTTAAAATAGCTCTTCTTGGAGAAATATACATGCTTTTAGAAAAAAGGGTTAACTTGGATATAGAAAAATATCTTGGAAACCTTGGAGCTGAGGTTAGAAGGAATGTATATCTGGGGAAATGGATAAGGGAACACTTGAACCCCTTACCTTTTAGAAGAATAATTAACCCTACCAAGAAGGCGGCCATGCCATATTTGGATCATTTCGTAGGTGGGCACGGACGGGAATCAGTGGGGGATGCAGTATTAAAAGCTAGGGAGAATTATCATGGAATTGTACATATTTTGCCTTTCACATGCGCACCGGAAATAATCGCTCAGAGTTTACTGCCTGAAGTTTCTAAAGATAATGATATTCCTATAATGACAATTTCCTTGGATGAACACACGGGTCCTTTAGGACTTTATACCAGGTTAGAAGCTTTTTACGATCTACTTTTACACGGTTCAAATAAAAGTGCTTAAACCTATTCCTTTAGCTACTTTTCTTTTACATGGATTATAACTATGGTATAATGTTACAGAAGTAAGGAGGGTTTGAATGGACATAATAACATCTCACAATAATCTGGATTTTGATGGCCTGGCTGCCATGGTTGGCGCATATAAATTGTATCCTGACAGCAAGCTTTTATTGCCTGAACAGATTAGCAATAATGTAAAAGCTTTCCTTGCTTTGTACAAGGATACTTTTCCCTTTATAGAGAAGATCACATTTGATCCGAACTCTATCCACAGGTTGATAATCGTTGATACCAGGGATATTAATAGGCTGAGTTTTTTAAAAGAATTTTTAGATGCTTCAGAGGAACTGATCTTATACGATCATCATCCTCATTTTAATTTAGAAAAAACCCCTGCTTACCAGGTGGTAGATCCTGTTGGAGCGACTTCTACCTTGATTGTTGAAGAAATCAAGGAAAAAGACATTGAGCTTTCCTCCTTGGAAGCGGGGGTGCTTGCCCTGGGCATTTATGCCGATACCGGTAATATGACTTTTGATACCACAACCTATAGGGATATTGAAGCTGTGGCTTACCTAGTCAGGTCCGGGGCGGATTTGAACATAATAAGAGAATACATCACCGATAGCCTCGAAAAAGAACAAAGAGACCTATTGGAAGAACTTCTAGTGAAGACTGAAAATCACAATATAAATGATTATCAAATTGGGATTTCCATAGCTGAACGGGAGGAATTTATAGCCGGTCTGGCTATATTGATACATAAGCTTATGGAAATAGAAAATGTTGATATGTTTTTTATCATAGTCAACCTAAAGAATAAAATTCACATTGTAGCAAGGAGTCGAAGGAAGGAACTTAATGTAAGAAGAATAATAGAACATTTTGATGGCAAAGGCCATGATCAGGCTGCATCTGCGACGGTGGATAATCAGGAAAGTAACGTGGAAGAAGTAAAAAAAAGAGTGCTGGAATTATTGAACTGGAATTTACCGGTGCATATTACAGCGGAAACCATCATGTCATCGCCTGTTAAGACAATTTCCATGGATACAACAGTAGAAGAAGCTGAGAAAATCATGATGCGTTACGGGCACAGTGGGCTGCCTCTGGTAAATGATCATGATGAAAACAAACTTGTCGGAGTAATATCCAAGAGGGATGTGGAAAAAGCCGGACATCACGGCCTTGGACATGCTCCCGTCAAAGGTTATATGTCTCAAAAAGTAGCAACGATAAGCCCGGATACCCCCCTTAGGGAGATCCAACACCTTCTTGTCAACAAAAATGTGGGAAGACTTCCCGTTTTGGATTCGAAGGGCAAGTTAATAGGAATAGTGACAAGGTCGGATATTTTGAGAATTCAACACGGAACCTGGGAAAGTACAAAGGAAAAAGAAAATCTGTACTTAAAAGAAATTGATCAAAAGAAAGATAATATAACAGAGCTGATAAATGAAAGGTTGCCCGATAAGGTTACGGGGCTATTGTACTTGATTGGGCAAAAAGCTGAAAAGGAAGGTTATAGAGTTTATGGTGTTGGGGGGTTTGTTAGGGATATCCTTTTGGGCAAAGAGAATATAGATATTGACCTGGTGGTGGAAGAAGATGCTATTGGCCTTGCTAAAATATTAGCTGAGTACCTAAACGGGGAACTAAAAACCTTTCCCCAGTTTCAAACGGCAACCTTGACTTTGCCGTCATACCCAAGGGTAGATCTTGCTACTGCCAGGGTGGAGTATTATGCATTTCCTGCCGCTAATCCTGAAGTAGAAAGGAGCACCATAAAACAAGATCTGTACCGGAGAGACTTTACAATCAATACCATGGCAGTAGAGCTGAACATATCTTTCTTTGGTAGATTACTTGATTTCTTTAACGGCAGGGAAGATTTAAAAAAAGGTTTGATCAGAGTACTGTACAACCTGAGCTTTGTTGAAGATCCCACCAGGATTTTTCGAGCTATTAGATTTGAAACCAGGTTGGGATTCAAAATAGAAGAACAAACCCTTTTATTTATCAAAAATGCTGTAGAAACTGGAGTGATTAACAAACTAGCAGGGGAAAAACTACATGAAGAGTTCAGACTTGTGTTTCAAGAACTTGATTTTCCTAAAGCCATAAACCGGCTGAATAACTTGGGTATAATAGAAAATATATTTCCTGGACTCAGGTTAGATGATGCTAAGATCAAGATGTTGGATGATGTGGCTGATATCATCAAATGGTATAAAAATAAGAAATATTATTATGACAAGGATGTTTCTATTAGTGAAGAGGCTATAGTCTTTTCCGTTCTGTTTTGTGGCCAGCCTTTCTCAATAATTGAATCTTATTTTGAAAGGTTGAAACTTGCTAAAAAAGTAAAAGAAGTGGTTCTGGATACATTGGAAAAAGCGCCTAAAATTACTGAGAAATTACAGAGGAAAGATATCAAAAATAGTGAATTGGCTGAAGTTATGGAGGGACTTCCTCTAGAAACCTACCTATATATCCTGGCAGAAAACAATTCCTTCCAGGTAAGGGAAAATGTATATCATTATATGGAGGAAGTTCAGGGTATAGGAATTGAAATCACAGGTGAGGACCTTAAATCCCTTGGTATTGAGCCTGGGCCAATCTACAAAGAAGCCCTGGAACAGGTAAGAAAAGCAAGACTAGACGGGTTAGTAAATTCGGCCGAAGAAGAGATTGAATTTGTGACTGATTTCTTTTCTAGGAAAGGAGAAAGGTAATGGATACTCTATTATTCAGAATACCGGCTGTTTTGATCGCCATAACCATTCATGAATATTCTCATGGGCGGGTAGCTTATTTACTGGGTGATGGAACAGCTAAAATGCAGGGAAGATTGACTTTTAACCCCATTAGCCATATGGACCCTATAGGGATGCTAATGTTGTGGTTTGTAGGCTTTGGCTGGGCCAAACCGGTACCGGTAAATCCGGTGAATTTCAGACGGGACATACCGATGAAAAAGAGTATGCTGTATGTTGCCTTGGCGGGGCCTTTGAGCAATCTGATAATGGCTTTTGTGTTTATAGGGATAACGGATCTGTTCCTTCGCCTGGCCTATGCTGTTTCTACCACCAATATTGTAATGATCATAAATCCACAAAACCCTATGAATCCTCCGGCTATTCAGGATAGTATAGGGTTACTAGTATTAAGTGGAATTATCATGATAAATGTTTATCTGGCAATATTCAACCTACTGCCTATTCCACCTTTGGATGGGTCCAAGATATTAAGGGGTCTTTTGCCAAGAGAATATGAACATATCATCGATTTTTTTAATCAATACGGATTTATCATTTTGATTCTTTTGATATTTACTGGAATTATTTCAAATGTTTTAATTCCTCTTGCTAATAGAATCATGGAATTATTGTATCTACCATTTAGCATATTAAACTATTTATAATGTTAGTAAGAAAATAAACTTTAATTTTATTGCAGCAGTATATTCCGATACTAAAAAGTTTTTATTAATACATCTAAGAATCGTCGCCAGGAAAGGTAATGCTTCCAAATTAAAGGCACATCCTGTGCCAATTTGCTAAAAACATCCTGTTTTTAGGCATTACCTTTCCTGGCTCCTCTTCAAGATGTATTAATAATAAAAACTTAAAACTTATCTCCATATACTGCTGCAATAAAATAAATCAGTTATTTTCATTACTGGTTAGTACAACTTACTATATTAGGTAGCTGTTCATTGCAGCATTAAATTTAATCAGAGGAGGTTTTATTGATGGAGGATAAAGGTGTAATATTTAGTGGGATGAGACCAACTGGAAAATTACAGCTGGGTAATCTTGTTGGTGCCCTTGATAATTGGATCAACCTTCAAAAGGATCACAAGTGTTTTTTTTGTGCGGTAGATTGGCATGCTCTAACTACTGGCTATGAAGACACTTCTGAATTGAGAAATAATGTTAGGGAAATGGTCATAGACTGGCTTAGCGCAGGTCTTGACCCAGAAAATAATGTTATTTTTAGACAGTCTGATGTGAAAGAACATGCGGAGTTACATCTGATGCTTTCCATGATTACTCCCCTGGGGTGGTTGGAGAGAAATCCAACTTATAAAGAACAATTAAAAGAGATGAAAGAAAGGGAGATATCAACATACGGGTTTTTGGGCTATCCTGTGCTTCAGGCTGCGGATATTTTGTTGTACAGAGCAGAAAAAGTTCCCGTTGGTGAAGATCAAGCACCTCATATTGAGCTAACCAGGGAAATTGCCAGGAGATTTAACCACTTATACGGAGAATACTTTCCTGAGCCTCAAACACTACTGAATAATGTCAAGCTTTTACCTGGAGTTGACGGAAGAAAGATGAGTAAAAGTTATGGAAATACGATTCCCCTGGGAGCATATGAAGATGAGATAAAGGAAAAAGTTAAAAAAATGGTGACCGACCCCCAAAGAATTAGAAAAGATGATCCGGGTAATCCGGAGATATGCACGGTTTACACTTTTCATCAAATCTTCAATGAAAAAGATGCTGACATTGTTGCAGGACAATGTAGGGAAGGAAGCATAGGATGTTTTCAGTGTAAAATGAACTTAGCAGGTGTTATGAAAGAATTTTTGGAACCTATTGCCGAAAAGAGAAGGGAATTGGAAGAAAATCCTGGCGTGGTTGATGAAGTACTGCATGAAGGCGGAAAAAAAGCTGGAGAAGTAGCAAAAACTACCATGGAGGAAATAAAAGAATATGTCAACTTTTAAAAAGCAGAGGAGAGGGGTATGACCTATAAAGTCAGTTTATACGCTTTTGAAGGCCCTCTTGATCTCCTATATCATCTTGTTAAGAAAAAAGAGGTCAATATATATGATATTCCCATCTCTGAAATAACCGATGATTACTTAGAATATATCAGGGAATGGAAGGAAATGGACATAGAGGTTGCTAGTGAGTTCTTAGTAATGGCTGCAAATTTGATGGAAATAAAATCACAAATGCTTCTCCCTTCTTCTCCTGTTGTAGATGAAAAAGAAGATGAGCCTGACCCCAGGCAGGATTTAGTAAAGCGGTTGATAGAGTACAAGTTTTTTAAAAATATTGCTGAAACCCTTGCCAATAAAGAAGAAGAGCAAAAAAAAGTTTATACCAAAATGATGCCTGAAGATGTTGAAAAAGGTTATGAAGTTAACTCCGATCAAGAAAGCCCTGATACTTATTTTGAAAATTTAAATGTGATTAGCCTTCTAGAAGCTTTTAACAGTGTCGTGGAGAAAAAGACCCGGGCGAGTAATGTTAAAACTGAACTAGAAAATATAACAAATAGCAAAATTACTGTTACAGTCACAGAAAAGAAAACCCTTTTGATAGATAACTTAGAAAGTTCTAGTAAAGGTGGAATCGTGTTTCAAGACTTTATGGAAGAAAACAGTAGTTCAGCTCAGGAATTAGTGATAAGCTTTTTGGCTTTACTTGATCTGGTTAAAGAGGGTAAAGTTGATGTCCTTCAAGAGGGAGTATTTGCACCAATATGGATAAAACTGTTGAAGGAGAGAGAGTTGTAGTGGATGCTTCTAACTTAAAGCCGGTAATCGAAGGGATTCTGTTTACTAGGGCAGAACCTGTTTCTATTAGTGAAATATCGGAAATCGTGGACAAAGACAAAGCTGCTGTAAGAGAAACCATCAAGGAGCTGCAAACTAAGCTGCAGGCGGATAAAGAAACAGGCCTTCAGATTATAGAAGTTGCCGGTGGATATCAATTGACCACAAAACCGGATATTTCTCCTTATTTGGACAAGTTATTTGAAAATGACGGGAACAAAAAAGGAAATCTAAGTAAGGCTGCCCTAGAAACCCTCGCTATTATTGCCTACAAAGAACCCATTACCAGGGTAGAGATTGAAGAAATAAGAGGAGTTAACTCTGGAGGAGTGATCAATTCTCTTTTGAAAAAGGAGTTGATCATGACCAAAGGAAGAAAAGAGGTGGCAGGTAAGCCCGTATTGTTTGGAGTTACCAAAAAGTTTTTGGAACATTTTGGACTTAACTCAACCAAAGAATTGCCAAAGCCTGAAGAATTAGAAGAAATAGATAGCATGGAATAGCGTTAAAAGCGCTATTTTTTTATGGATAAGATTGCCTTGTTTGGATAATAATATATTTTAACACCACAGCGAAAATTATTAATATTTGTAAATACATTTTTAAAATGATAGTAGATGAATTTTATAGTTTTCGCTGTGTTAAATTAAAATATAAACTGGTGATGGATATGCTGATTTATTATATAGGTTTCATTGTGTTTTTATACCTATTGATTCAAACAACTCCTATTTATTTAAACCTCTATACAGCAGTCTATGAGAAAGAAATAAAATTTGAAATAAAAGTGTCTGCTTTAGCCGGATTATTAAACTTCAATTTTGATTTTGAAAGATTAAAGTATTTATCGAAAAATATAGTAAAGATTACAAGAAGATCTAAACCGGGAAAAAACCTGGTAAAAAACTTGGAATTTCCGGTTTATTTTTTTTCAGAGTTTATAAATTATGTGATTTTGCACAAACTATACTTAAAATTCTTTATTGGGTTAAAAGATGCATCAAAAACAGCTTTGATAATGGGGGTTATATATAGCATAATAGGTGCTTTGAAACCTAAAACTGATAAGGTTTCTCTGGCAAAGGATTATTCAGAAAAGATCTACATCAAGCCATATTATGATCAATATAAATTGGAACTAGAGTTAGACTTAAAAATAAAGTTTAGGATTTTGCATATAACCATGATACTGATAAAGCAGGTGAAAAAACTGATAAAAAGGAGGATTTCTAAATGGATACCCATCCCATCCAGGGTTTAATGAAGACGGCAATGGAAAGTATAAAACAGATGGTAGAGGTAAACACCATTGTCGGTAATCCCATAGAAACACCTGATGGCAGTGTGATAATTCCAATTTCTAGGGTTAGTTTTGGATTTTGCGCAGGAGGAAGCGAATTTAGCTCTTCAGGTAATGTAACGGCGCAAAGTAGTCAATCCTTACCCTTCGGAGGAGGCAGCGGAGCCGGTGCTTCTGTTCAGCCTGTTGCCTTTTTGGTAGTTAATAATGAACAAGTAAGATTGATGACTGTGGATGACTACCAGATCCTAGATAAAATTGTAGATGTAGCACCACAAGTTATGGAAAACTTAAAGAAAATAATTAAAAATTACCAGGACCCCCAACAGGACCCCCAACAAAATCCCCAAAACCAACAATCTCCGCCTCGAGGTCAGTTTTAAGCCTCGAGGCATATTTTATTCAATTTTAAAATATTATTATAATGCAATTATTACTTCCCGGGAAAAGTTTGAGGTGGATAAAAATCAAAAAGATCATACATTATTTAATTATAGTGAGTTTATTTATAGGATTAGTCCTGGGGTCGGCTACGAAAAATATCTTTGCAGCTCCGGAATTATCCGCTGATGGGGCTGCTCTGATGGATGTAGATTCAAAAAGAATAATTTTCACTAAAAACCCCAATAAAGAGCTTCCCATGGCTAGCACTACTAAGGTAATGACGGGAATTATTGCAGTAGAAAAAGATAGTCTTGGTGGCACTATTAAAGCTAGTGAAGAAGCTAGTGAAGTCATTGGTTCTTCAATCTACTTAAAGGAAGATGAGAAGCTATCCATGGAAAACATGCTTTATGGTTTAATGCTGGAATCTGGCAATGATGCAGCCCATGCCATAGCAGAGCATATTTCTGGTGATGTGGATAGCTTTAATAATCTAATGAATAAAAGAGCCAGGGAATTAGGTGCAGTATCTACTAATTTTCAGAACCCTCACGGCCTTCCAGCAAAGAACCATTATACCACTGCAAAGGATTTGCTTATCTTATCCAGACACGCCATTTCTCAACCGGTTCTAGCCAGGATTTTTTCCACCAAAAATAAGATTATACCGGGACCTGATGAAGAAGTTAAATTTAGGTTCTTACGTAATACGAACAAGTTACTGGGCAAATATCCTGGTGCCGATGGAGTGAAAACGGGTTGGACAGAAAAAGCGGGCAGGTGTCTTATTTTCTCTGCATCAAAAGATGGAAGGCAGTTGGTGGGAACTTTGTTAAACGCTCCGGAAATGTATGAAGATGCCCAAAAATTGCTTGATTGGGGGTTTTCAAGCTATGAGCAGGTGGAGTTGTTAGAAAAAGGTGAAGAAATCGAAAGGATTGAGGTTAAAAACAGTGATGAAGAAGTCATTTTGCTCTTGGACCAAAAAGTTGTACTGCCATTAAAAGAAAGCGAAAGGAACAAAATTTCATTTTTGATAAAGCCTGAGAGTACAATTGAAGCTCCTATTGAAGCGGGAAAGCAAATCGCGAGTTTAGAAGTTGTTTTAGACGGTGAAGTGATATTTGAGTCAAATCTTAAGGCAAAAAATGAAGTAGAAAGCCCGGGATTTTGGGACAGGTTAAAGGGATTTATATTTAACTGGGGGTAACAGGATTGGTCAATTATATTTGGCTTTTTTTTATCGTAGGTGGTATTTTATTTTCCCTTGTAAGTGGTAATATTGACGAAGTTACAACTGCCCTGTTTAATTCAGCCGATGAAGCGGTAAACCTGGCAATAGGCTTGATAAGTATCATGAGTTTTTGGCTTGGAATCATGAAAGTGATTGAAAAGTCGGGATTTATTAAAGTTATAAATAAATTATTAACTCCTGTGGCTAAATTTCTTTTCCCCGATGTGCCTAAAGACCATCCTGCCATGAATGCAATCTTGATGAATATGAGTGCTAACTTACTTGGAATGGGTAATGCTGCTACACCATTTGGAATCAAAGCAATGCAAAATTTACAAGAATTAAATGATAAGAAGGAAAGGGCTACAGACTCAATGTGTACTTTTTTAGCCATTAATACTTCTAGTGTTACCTTGATACCTACAGCAGTCCTAGGAGTTAGAGCAGCGGCAACCAGCCAGGAACCGACTGAGATTGTCGGAACAACTTTGATTGCTACTCTTTGTTCTGCAATAGCAGCCATATCCGCTGACAAAGTAGCGCGTAAAATCAGCAACTAATTGTATGGGAGGGGCATATGATTACTGAACTGGTTACCGTTATTTCTCGATGGGCCATACCTTTTTTGATTGTAATAACCTTGGTGTTCGGTCATGTAAAAAAAGTTGATGTTTTTGATACTTTTGTGGAAGGAGCCAAGGACGGCTTTGACACATCTATTAAGTTAATACCTTTTTTAGTTGCAATGATGAGTGCTCTTGCCATTTTCAGGGCTAGTGGGGCAATGGAATTTATCCTATCCTTTTTGGAACCTGTGCTGGTTAATTTCAATATCCCCTCTGAAATAATCCCAATGGCATTTATGAGGCCCATATCAGGGTCGAGTACCTTTGCAATGATGACGGAAATATTACATACCCACGGACCTGATTCATTTTTGGGTAGGATAGCATCAACAATGCAGGGTAGCACTGACACCACTTTTTATGTGTTGACGGTATATTTTGGTGCAGTAGGAATAAGGCAGTCAAGACATGCACTTGCCATAGGTTTAATCGGTGATTTTGTAGGGTTTATTTCCGCTCTTGTAATCTGTTCCATTGTTTTTGGCTAAATTTTTACTAACTCCCCATGTTTTGACTTTCAGACCACAACTAGTAATGAAAATAACTGATT
>CAZCIZ010000035.1:0-24803 GCA_964498995.1 uncultured Clostridia bacterium
AGATGTAATGTATTAATAATAAAAACTTAAAACTTATCTCCATATACTGCTGCGGGAAAATAAATCAGTTATTTTCATTACTGGTTGTGGTCTGAAAGTCAAAACATGGGAAGTTAGTTCTAAAAGATCAATACATCTTTAAGCTCCCTGGCATCATCTTTAGATAGGTCAATTATTTCACTTTCAGTCCTTACCACAGGATTATATAGATCTTCTTTGTTAAAATATACTATTTCACCTTTCTCACCGGTGTTTAGAATCACATCGGAACCGACAAAGTATGAAATGATATTATCGAAAAACATAAGGGAGATCTTAGGATCTAAATCTTTAAAAGCACCGCTTCTTATCTCTTTTAAAGCATCAAAGGGGGAAAACCTATCAGCATATATTCGAGTAGAGGTTATGGCATCAAAGATATCTGCCACAGCAATGATTTTAGCAAATTCTGTTATTCTATCCTCTTTTAATCCCAGGGGATAGCCGTTGCCGTCATTTCTTTCATGGTGCTGAAGCACTCCCAGGGCCACATCCTTGCCCAGGCTAGGTGAATAAAAGATCATGTTGTAACCGTACTCGGGGTGTTTTTTGACCTCTTCGAACTCTTCAGCAGTCAACTCTCCGGGCTTATTGAGTATCTCCTCGGGAACTTTCATCTTGCCAATATCGTGCAGTATCGCTGCCATACTCAAGAGCCTGATGGCTTCAAAATCATAACCCATCCATTTCCCCATTAAAGACGCATATATCGAAACATTAATGCTGTGCTGAAATGTATAGGAATCTTTGGATTTCATTTCGTTTATCAGGCCAGCATAGCTCTTTGATGAAAGGGTATATGTAAGCATTTCATCGGATATTTTTTCAATTTCAGCTATATCTTCGCCTTCTAACATTTCCGAATCTTTCAATTCTTCCATAAAGCTGGTAATCTTTTCCTTTGACTTATTATAACTTTCTTTCAGCTCTTTTTTATTATCAAAATCCATCCGAGGCACTTTATTATTTTTTATATAGACCACCCCCCAGGTTTTTAGTAGCTCGATTTTTTTCGGAGTCAACTTCGTCCCTTTAGGGATTACGACAGCCCCGTTCTTGTTATACACCTCTTCTTCTAGGACCATCCCGGGCATTAAATCCTTGACAGTCAATTTGTGCATACTTAATATTCCTCCCTTTGAAACAAGTTTGAAATAATATTCTGAAAATTTTCCTTATATTATTTTTAATTATTTCATTATCAGTACATCCACTATCTCCTTGTCCCTTTCCTTGGCCAAATCAACAACTTTGCTGCCGAGTTTTACCAAGGGCCGATTAAAGTTCTCCTTGTTAAAAAGCAGTATATCCCCAATCTCACCATTACTCAACATTATTTTTGACCCGATGAAAAAATTCAATATCTTGTTATAAAACATTAAAGCAATATTAGGGTCTAGATTTCTAAAAGCATCATTTCTGATCTCCTCCACAGCAGCAAAGGGCGTTCTTCTTCTATCATAAACTCTATCCGAGGTAATAGCATCGAAGGTATCTGCAACGGCTATTATTTTAGCGGATTCAGATATATTATCTCTAAATAATCCGAAGGGATATCCACTGCCGTCATTTCTTTCATGATGCTGAAGGACTGCAAGAGCAATCTCTTTATCAAATCCATTAGAATTACAAATCAAATCATAACCATATTCCGGATGCCGCTTGACTTCCTTCCATTCATCTTCTGTGAGTTTGCCAGGCTTTTTTAAAATTCTTTCAGGCACTTTCATTTTTCCCACATCGTGCAAAATAGAAGCCATACTGATCTGCTTAGCTTTCTCAGGATCATAATCTAACCATTTAGAGATCAAATAAGCATAAACACTCACGTTCAAGCTGTGCTGATAAGTATATTTATCCTTTGATTTCATCTCATTGATCAACTTTATCGATTCCATATTTGAAGCAAACTCCATCACTTCCTGGGTCACTTCATTTATCACGTTAAAATCCAAATTTTTAGAACCTTTGATTCCTTCCATGAGCTTTACGATTTCATCTACATTGTCTTCATACTTTTGGATGAGAAATCTTTGCCTGGTTCCCCTGGTCCTAATCTTAGCATCAGGTTCATCTTCCACTATCACATATTCAATCTCCCACGACATCAGCAAATCTATGAGCCTAGTGGTCAGCTCGACCTTTTCCGGCAGCAAAACATTACCAAATTCGTTGTACACATTTTTCCCCAGTTTCATTCCCGGCACTAGCTCGTCTGTTCGCAAGTAATTCAAAAATAGCCCTCCGATAACTATGTGCTCACTCAATAGTGTACTTTAATGATAGTATACCTTGCAACAAAAATTTGTCGTAGAATGTCGGGTATTTACAGAAAGTAAAAAAATAAGTCTACAGTACTAGAATGCTATTAAATTATACCACAAAAAAACAATATTTTCTCTAAATTAATTTCTGTTTAGGATTGAGCAAGTTTAACTTCCTTCCCTTGTTTGTAGATTTTATTGATTTCATTAATGTTATTGATATCTTTTAACGGCGATTTTTCCAAGATCAATAAATCTGCTTTTTTGCCTGTCTCGATGGTCCCCACCTTGTTTAATATCCCCAGTAGTTCAGCAGAGTTCTTTGTCCCTGCTATGATAGCATCCATAGGGCTCATGCCGTTTTCCACCATCAAGACCAGTTCATAACTGTTATTTCCATGTTGGTTGAAAGGCGTTCCGGCATCTGTCCCCATGGCAATCTTTACCCCGGCTTCATAAGCTTTTTGAAAGCTTTTGACATGTTCTTCTCTTATCATGTCGCTTTTTTGGACGATATTTTCCGGCATCCCAGCTTCTCTTCCCTTGGTTGATATCCAGTAAGGTGCAGCTATGGTTGGGACAAGATACGTATTGGATTTCAACATCATATCTACCCCTTCAGCATCTAAATAAACCCCATGTTCTACAGAATCAATCCCTGCCCTAATAGAATTCTTAATCCCCGTATTACCCTGGGCATGGGCAGCGGCTTTTTTGCCCGCCTTATGGGCTTCCTGAACAGCACTTCGGATTTCCTCTTCAGTTAATTGGGGAGAACCAGGTTCCACCCCTTTTGTCATCACTCCTCCAGTAGCCATTACCTTAACCAGGTCAGCCCCCTGCTTTAGTTGTTTCCTTGCCCCTTTTCTCCCTTCATCTTCACCATCGACTTCCTCTCCCACAGGCCAGCCATGCCCTCCTGTCATGGTCAGTAAGTTTCCAGCTGCCAGGATCTCGGGGCCCTGGTGCTGCCCCTTTCTTATAGAATCCCTTAGGGCCAGGTCTACATAATCCTTTCCACCCATGTCCCTGACAGTTGTTATCCCGGCCTTTAAAGTTCTTCTCGCATATTCAGCAGCTTTTAGGGCGGTCTCCGAGTTGGATTCTTTTGCTAGGACTGCGAAAGGATCTGCAGAAGGCTCAAAGCAGATATGGATATGAGCATCTATCAGTCCTGGTATAATTGTCTTTCCCTTTAAGTCAATGGTCCTAGCTTTACTTTGATCTAGCTCGGGCATCTCTTTTTCATCCTTACGCCCACAGTATTCAATTATCCCTTTTTCACTGTTGATTACTACCACCCCATCTTCTATGGGTTCATTACCCTTACCGTCAATTATATTCAACCCCGTCAAAACTTCCATGTTTTAACACTCCTCTCTATATAGCTCACAAAAACTCACAAGTAAGTCAGCATATGAAATGTGTATCATTTTCTCAAAGCAAAATCAAGTATTTTACTGTGTAAAGTTCGCTTATGGTATTTAGCAAGCAATTATAAGAGAAAATCCAAAAAGTTTACTTATTAAACTTCGTGTACCCTCCCTGCCTAGATGTAATGTATTAATAATAAAAACTTAAAACTTATCTACATATACTGCAGCAGTAAAATAAATCAGTTATTTTCATTACTGGTTAGTACAGGAAAATTTGCAAAATTATTTGTCAAATGTAGTCAACTTTATTGACAAATAAAGTGTTTTCTTGAATAATACAGCATAGGTGACAGGTTGCAAATAATGAACCAAATACTATGACTTAAGTCTTAACAGGCATAATCTTTTTTTATCATTAAACATCAAAAGGAGAGGGTACTATTGCCTAGAAATTGGCCTATAGAAAGCTTACAGAAATTGGTTCAAGTTCATGAAACCTTGATTACCAATGTTTGCCTGTTAGACGAAAAGGGAAATATAGAAATGACAAACAAGGCCTGGCTTGAGTTTGCCAGGGAAAATAATGCTGACTTAGAAAAAGTCAGCGAAGGCTGCAATTATCTAGATCACTGTGATAAGGCAGTAGGAGAGGACTCGGATCTGGCCAAGGAGTTTGCCTGGGGGATCCGTTCCGTCATAAAGGGGGAAAGGGATATTTTTGAACTTGAATATCCCTGCCACTCCCCGGAAGAGAAGCGCTGGTTTATCGGCAGGGTCTCCTCACCGGTTATGCCAAAGTTACTTGGCAACACCAAAAGAAAAGTAATGGTTGAACATATCGAAATAACAGGATTAAAAGAGGCTGAAAAAGTCCACGAAAGACTGCTAAAAATCTTAGATAGCATAGATGCCGTAATTTATGTAGCCGATATTGACACCTCAGAAATATTATTTATCAATCAATATGGGAAAAATATCTTTGGTAACGTAGCAGGGATGAAATGCTGGAAAGCTTTGCAAAAAGGCCAAGATGGGCCCTGTAGTTTTTGCCCTAATCCCAAGCTCTTAGACTCCGAGGGTAACCCAAATGAGGTCTTTCGCTGGGAACATCAAAACACTTACACGGGCGAATGGTATGAGTGCCACGATGTTGCTATCCCCTGGCTAGATGGAAGAATGGTAAAACTAGAACTTGCCGTAAATATAAGTGAACGTAAAGAACTAGAAGATATGTTGAAAAGCTATACCCAAAAAGTAGAACAAAAAAATATTGAGATTGAAAAATTCTATAATATTTTGAGCAAAGAAATGGACAAGGCAAGGAATATTCACGAAAGGACTTTTCTGGCTGATCCTAAGGAAATATCAACTGAAAAAGGATTGAGTATAGAAGCCTTTTACTATCCTGCTAAGGAATTGGGCGGGGATTTTTACAACTTCATCAAGACCGGGAACAAGATCATCCTTTATCTCTCCGATGTATCAGGTCATGGCTTGGATGGAACCATTATCAGCGTTTTTATCAAAGAAACCATAGAAAGCTATGTCCACCTGATGCCTAATAGGATTGCACCCGAACACATCTTGAATCATGTCTACGACCAGTATCTTAAGGACGATTATCCTGATGACTACTTTATCAGCATATTTTTGGCAGTCCTAGACACCAATACTTACAGACTCGACTATGCTAGTGCAGGGATGCACTTTTCCCCTATGGCCAAGTTGGAAAATGGGGAGCTCATCTCTTTAGAAAACCAGGGCCCACCTATCTCTACTGCAGTCCCCAAGGAGCTAATGGACTTTAATAGTGACAGCTTTAACTTTACGCCTGGAACTACAATTTTATTTTATACTGACGGAATCGCCGAACAGGAAAACCAGAAAAGCTTTCTTTACCAACCCAGGCTAGAAAAGGTATTTTATAAACATGCTCATCTTTCGCCCTCAAGGATAAAAGAAGCGATTAACTCGGACTTTAAAGAATTTAACAACGGATGCCTTAGATGTGATGATGACTTAACCTATGTTATTTTACAAAGGAAGTTTTGACTTCTCTTACTCTGGGACTTTCAAAATCTCAAAGAATACCTCCACCAGGTTGGGATCAAATTGTTTTCCAGAGGAGTCATTAAATTCTTCAATAATTTCTTCCATGGAAAGAGAGTTTTTATAAGGCCTACCACTGCACATTACCTCATAGGCATCTGCAATAGCGACAATCCTAGAAAGCAAGGGGATCTCTTCACCTTTTAACCCCTTTGGATAGCCCTTGCCATCCCATCTCTCATGATGGGACAAGATTTCTTCAGCTACATGGGAAAATTCATCGGTAGACCTTGCTATCCTATATCCTATTTCCGGATGAGTCCTGATTAATTCCCACTCTTTTTCATCAAGGGAGCCGGATTTTGTCAAGACTTCCTGGGATATATTTATCTTACCTATATCATGAAGGGTGACCAAAAGTTTTAATCTATTTAATTCCAAGTCTGACAGGTTTATCTTTTCGCCTAGTTTCACAGCATAATCTTTCATCCAGCGAATGTGCTCATTTGTTTCGTAGCTTTTCGATTCCAAAGCCTTCAGAAGTGCATTCAAGACACCACTTCTAGTACTTCTACTTTCAGAAAGTTTTTGTTTATACATCTCATTTTCTGCCTCAGAAAGCACTTCCGAAATGTTTTTCTCTGCATGATTCTTGGAGGCAGTTCCAAGAGCTAAAGAGATAGGTACATCTTCTATATAAGCTTTATGGCACGCCTCTCTTATCCTTTCACATATTTGTTTTGCTTTTTCTTCATATGTCTGAGGTAAAAAGATAAAAAATTCATCTCCTCCCCAGCGTCCCACAATATCTTCTTTTCTACATTGAGAATCCAAAATTTGAGCTGCCTTAATAAGCATCTTATCGCCAACACTATGGCCATATGAATCGTTCACCAATTTCAGGCCATTCAAGTCTGCCATGATCACACTTATAGGAAGTTGCCTCTTGGTATCTAGACGCTTGATCTCTTCTTCTAAGTATGCCCGATTATACAACCCGGTCAAACTGTCGTTAAAACTCAAGTGTTTTATCTTTTTCTCAAACTGCTTTTTGTCTGTTATATCCCTTATAGTCTCTATCGCTCCAACTGTATTGCCTGAAGTATCCTTTAATTTGGATGCATAGGCAAATAGATAAGCTCCCTTGCCTTGATAAGTTTGAGGACAGTACACTTCCCCAGCCAGCACATCACCATAACTACTTATATCATAGTTTTGTTTCAACTTTGTATGTCGTTCATCTTCGTCGGATATTAATGCTAAATCCGCAAGGATAGGTTTTCTTTTACCATAAAAGGGCAGAGCATATTCATAATTACCTTTCCCAATAATCTCCCCTTTTTTAATTCCCGTCATCTCTTCCATGGCCTTGTTCCACTGAATTACTTTGCCTTCTGCATCTATTACCATGGTAGCATCAGGCAAAAATTCAATAATATCATCCAGATGATTCATGGTGTTTTTAAGAGCATTTTCTGTCTTCTTGCGGTCTGTAATATCCCTGATAGACTCAATGGCCCCTATGATTTTACCTTGATCATCATACAACCTGGTAGCTTTTCCCCAGGCATATATTCCTTCATCTCCTATATAAGGACAAAAGCTTTCCCCCACCAAGGTATAATCATCTTTTCTAGCAACCAAAGAATAATTCTTCTCAATCCCAAGGTTCGGATTCAAAGCCAAGTCAATCAGTATAGGTCTTCTTTCTCCATATAGGGGAATTGCATATTCAAAGTTACCTTTACCTATCATTCTTTCAGCTTCAATCCCCGTCAACTCTTCCATGGCTTGATTCCACAAAATAATCCTTCCTTCTAAGTCGATGGCAAAAGTTGGATCCGGCAAAAAGTTTAATATGGCTTTTAGTCCGGCACGACTTTCTCTAAAGGTTTTATTCTCCTCCATAATGCTAGATTTTACATCTTTTGTCCCATCTTTTGTTTTATCTTTTCCTCCCCTAATTTCTCTTGTAATATCTTGAAAGACAGTAGTAAAATACCCATATTCATCACTAAAAGCCGTTACTTCATACCAGGCTTTAAGGTTTACTGAATACTGCTGAAAAGTAATCTTTTCACCTTGGAGAGCTACTTTTCCATAAATTTCAATCCAACTATAAACGGCATCATCTATTCCGGGGAGGACTTCAGTAACTTTTTTGCCAATAATATCCTCCCTGGCAAGTCCAGTCATTTGTTCAAATGCCTCGTTCACTTTAAGAAAAATATAGTCAACTGGCTTGCCACTAGGATCAACTATAAGCTTATGATATGCATATCCATCTCCAATATTTTCAATTAAAAGATCAAAACTGGTGACATCAGTCATATTTTCACAGCCTTTACCTATTTTTTATTGATAACATTCTGAATAGACTGAATTTTTCCTTTAAATTTCGTCAAAAAAATACATCTCGGGCCCTTTGATATCAACATAAGCCTCCTTGCAAAACAATATTCCCTCTGAGATCAGTTCAAAAGAGTCTGCTATGGAGAAACTCATCGATGGATTAAGTCAGTCTTTTGAGGGATGGAATGGCTGACACCCCGCAAGTAAGGAAAGGTCTCCCCTTCTCTTATTTTCCACTTATCATCAAAATCCCAAGTTTCTAGATCAGTGAAAGTCTTTCTTTTTTTCAGATCAGAAAAGAAAACTTCTCTGCACATAGTTTCTTCACCTAGGTCATACTGATAATTACTGGCAAAATCCAACTCCTCAGCCTGCAAGGCTATGGAATTATTTATTTCCCCTCTTTTTTCTTCTAATCCTTCCTGGCCTTCATCGCCTCCTGATCTGTTTCGACCGGCAAAGGTTCCCGTATAATCTCCACCTGAAAGTGCGCTTGCGGCATAAGAGGTATCTATCACTCCGATATTGTAACCAACAAATCCACCTACTTCATTCTGACCACTAACTTCTGAAACTGCATAGCTGGTAGATATTTCTCCTTTATTTCTGCCGGCCAAGCCTCCGGCACTTTCATTTCCATCCACTCCATTAATTTTGGTGTTATTGCTGTAGCTATTAACAATATGATTATGATTTACGCCCACCAAACCACCAATTTTACCTTCTCCACGTACATTCCCGTATCCAAAACCTTTATCTATCCTTCCCAGGTTCTTTGCCACAAGTCCCCCTGTCAAGCTCCCCTCGTGCCGTATACCATCTTCATAGCCATTTACCCAGCCAAAGGATCTCGATCTCAATACAGTACCATTTTCTTCATTCACTCCAACTAAACCACCGATATAATAGTTCCCCCTAACTGTCCCACAGGCATAGCTTCTTTCAATTCTGCCGGTATTTTCACCAGCCAGCCCCCCTGCGATTCCACCTTTGGCAGCCCCAAGGACTCTCCCCTGGGCATGGCTTCCATATATGTACGCTGAATTTTCACCCGTAAGACCGCCTACATATCTCTCTTTCCCCTCTACATCGCCTTTTGCATAACTATCATATATCCGGCCTTTATTTCTACCGGTCAATCCTCCCACAAATTTATCACTGCCATAGACCCGCGCTTCAGAACTGCTATATTCGATCTCACCGGGGTTAGAACCTACCAGACCTCCAACCACCCTGCTATTACCTGAAACTGACCCTAAAGAACTACTGTCTGATATTTTACCCTTATTAACTCCCGCAACAATTCCAATGCCATATCCGTATCCCGTCACCTCTCCATCAACACGGATATTCTCTATAGTGCCTTTATTTGTACCTACAAGTCCTCCGACAAAAGAATCACCTTCGATTGTTACATTTTCCAAGGTTAGATCAGAGATAACTGCATGTCTTCCCAAGGCCGCAAAAAATCCCTGATAATCATATTGGGAACTTTCAATGGTTAAGTTTTTTATTTTGTACCCATTGCCATCCAAGCTCCCGTTAAAATTGTCATGATCCCTGTACTCATCCGGAGGATAACCCATGGGTTCAAAGTCCACCCCAGCCATGTCTATGTCATTTAACAAGACAAAATTTCCCCACGGATTTTCTCTTATTTTGTCAAAATCTTCGGGAGAAGTTATTGCTTCAAAGCTCTGAGAGGCCTTTGCACTTTCAACCTCAAACCCGGGTAATATTCCTCCTTTTAAAACCAGGAAGAATGTTACCAAGAATATTATTAAGATTTTAGGCAGGCTAACACCTTTAATCAAAATTGAGTTGTATTTGTTTTCCATCATTAGACTCACCAGATTCACTCCCTATGTTTCATGTGCTGTTACATAAATTGTTATATTTGTAAATATAATTTGTAAATATTGCTATACTCCTTGCTATATTCCTTGCCATATACCAACATTTCGCAATTTTCGCTGTGCTAATATATATATGACATTCTAGAAAAAAGATAGAGTTCCTGCATAAAAGGCTCATTTAAACTTATCTCCATATACTGCAGCAGTGAAATAAATCAGATATTTTCATTACTGGTTGTGGTTGAAAAATTAAAACAAATTGGATTAAAATTTCATTAAATTTCATTGACATCTTGGATTGGTTTTGATAGTATTAATCAAAATTAATAATTCCCTGTAACAGGAACCCTTAACCGGGTTGTAAAAAGGGAAACCGGTGAGAATCCGGTGCGGTCCCGCCACTGTGAGAGCGAGCCAACTTGCATTGTAGCCACTGGACAATGAAGTCCGGGAAGGCGCAAGATTTTGGCTATGACCTCGAGCCAGGAGACCTGCCTGTTATAGCTAGGTGAACTTATCTCTACGAGGTATAGAGAAGGTGATTTTTTATATTCAAAAATCCCTCCTGGTTCTATACCGGGATTTTAATTTTTTTAAGGTTTTTAAATGTTTTTTTAAGGTTTTTGATCTTTTCAGAAACATCATCATTATTATCTCCGGCTTTAATGCCGGTTTTTTTTTAAAAATAATTTTGATAAAAAGCTTTCATAAAGAAGGATAAAAAGTTTTTATCTAGAATATGTATTTTTAACGAGGAAGAGAAGCATATAATTGAATAAGGTAAGCTAGGTGCCTATTATGGTTAAAAGGGAAGTCCGGTGAGATTCCGGCGCGGTCCCGCCACTGTAAGGGGGAGGTTATTTTCATTTTGCCACTGGAGTATGGTTGCTCTGGGAAGGCGAAAATAACCCTTGAACCCAAGCCAGGAGACCTGCCTAGCTAAAGTTCACCGTTGAACTACGAGCGATAGGGAGGTGAAGTTGTCTGTGACTAACATCCACAAGTACCTAGTACTTACAACTCCCTTTCGGGAGTTTTTTTAATGCTATATGTTAAGCAAACCGAACACTAGGAAATATATCAACAACAAAATATAACAGATTCTAATCAAAAATAACGGAAAGGGTGTTTTAAATGCATATTGCTGATGGGGTTTTAAGTACTCCCGTGGTGGTATCCGGGGTAGTTGCAACTGGCGCTATCGCTGCTTATGCCGTTTCAAAAACCAAATCCGATGAACTGCCAAAATTAAGCCTTTTAACTGGAGTGTTCTTTATAGCTTCGTTATTTTCATTACCTCTACCTGGGCCAACCTGCGTGCATCCTAGCCTGGCAGCTTTTCTTGGAATTCTTCTGGGCACTAAAGCCGTGATACCGGTCCTTGTCGGCCTGGGACTGCAGGCAATACTCTTACAATACGGAGGAATAACGACTTTAGGCATAAATACGCTGCTGGTTACCCTCCCCGCATTAGCCGGAGGACAAATTTTCCATTACAGCAGCCGCTACTTCTCATCAACACTGAAACGAGGAGCTATCTCTGGATTTGCAGCAACCTTTTTGGTGGGGATATTTTTGGCCATCGTCATGTATTTCAGTGACGAAAGATACGCTGAAGGTTTTCTGTCCTTGATCAATTTCATTTTGGTTTCCCATATTGTTTTGGGTGCAGTTGTAGAAGCTCCAGTCACTGCCTTCGCTCTTAACTATATCCAAAAGGCAAGGCCTGCACTGCTTAAAAGATAACATAAACAAAATCATGGCAAGAATACTCATGATTAAAATCACGAGTATTCTTGCAACAATTATAAATTTTCAAGAGGTGAAGATAAATGGCTAGTAACGGCCAGACAATCAAAGAAGGTTGGCGACCTGATGTTTACAGCGACATGAAATCGTGGATTCATATCTGGGATACCAGGGCCAAAATCATTGGAATGATAGTATTTATTTTTGGAATCGTGTCCCTCAATTCCCTATCCATGGTCCTGATTTCTTTTGGCATGTCTCTATTGGCGGTATCTACTACAAAGATCCCTTTTTCTTTTATTTTCTCCAGGGCAAAGTGGGTCTTACCATTTCTTGCCTTCATATTCATAGGGCTATTGCTGGGTAGGGGGCTAGAAAATTTAGCTGACAGCATGTACTTTGGGTCAGTGGTAAGTTTAAAAGCATTAACGTCCATCACCATCACTATTTTGGTCATTGGGACACAATCTATTGAGGAATTTCTAAAAGGACTTGCCCGGTTGAGGGTGCCAAAAACCATTATCTCAATTCTTTTTCTCTCATATCGTTATGTTTATCTATACCGGGAAGTTTTTATCAATACTTACAGGGCAATATTATCCAGGGGATTTGACAATAAATTCAGCCTCCAAACCCTTAAGGTCTATGGAGAGGTGATCGGCGCTATGTTTATAAAAGCATTAGATAGATCGGAAATAGTCTATAAATCCATGGAATCTAGGGGTTTTAATGGTTCTATCCCCATAAATAACTCCCTTAAAAAGTTAAGTAGCATGGACATATTCAAGACAACAGGGGTCGTTGTAGTTACTTTCCTGCTTTTAAGCCTGGATTGGGGGATTATTTAATTGAACCATCAAGAATCAAACCATCTAGTTAATCTAGCTGTTGAAATCACAGATTTGAGTTTTTATTATGATAGTCCCGACGGCCACAGGGTTAAAGCTTTAGACAATATAAACTTAAGTTTACAGGCTGGGAAAAAAATAGCCTTTCTTGGAGCAAACGGCAGCGGCAAGACCACTTTATTCTATCACTTTAATGGGTTATTACTGCCACAACATGGAAACATAAAAGTTCTTGATGTAGAAGTCTCTAAGAAAACCCGAAAAGAATTGATCAAAAAAGTGGGGATAGTATTTGAAAGTCCCGACAATCAACTGTTTTCGACTACAGTATATGACGACGTTGCCTTCGCCCTTCGAAATTACGGATTAAAGGAAGACGAGATTAAGACAAAAGTGAAATCATTGCTCAAAAAAGTTCAAGCAGAAGATCTAGCAGATAAATCACCTTATAATTTAAGCTGGGGGCAAAAAAAACGTGCTTCCATAGCAGCCACCTTAGCTATAGGTCCCGAGCTTTTGGTCTTTGACGAACCTTTTTCTGGACTAGACCCCCAGGTATCAAAGTACCTGCTTACACTATTGGACCAATTGTATGGTGAGGGCAAGACCTTGATAATAGGCACCCACAATGTTGATCTTGCCTACATTTGGGCTGATGAAGTAGTGATCCTTTCCCAGGGAGAGGTGGTAAATCACGAACAAGTTGATATTTTGACAGATCAAGATTTGATGGACAAGGTTTCTTTGGATACACCTACTTTGGCAAAAGTATTTAAAGATACCTCTCACTCCCCTAAAACTGTTGAGGAGGCAAGATCAATCATCAAAAACATGCTGGGGGTATTATAAAATGAGTTTAAAAAAATTATATAAAAATTTTTTACACTATGCTGTTAAGGCTGTCCCAAATGTAATAACCTTTACCAATTTAATTTTGGGGTTTTTTTCCATAAAGTTAGCCTTTGAGGGAGCATACAAAATGGCAGTAACCTTTATCATCTTAAGTATGTTCCTTGACTTTTTAGATGGAAAAGCAGCAAGAAAATTAAAAGCAGTCAGCAGCCTGGGTCGAGAATTGGATTCTTTAAGTGATATAGTCTCCTTTGGAGTAGCTCCTTCCATTCTGATATGGATAATATTCCCTTTTCAGCCCAACTTGCTGGGGATCAGCCTGGTGTTCTTTCTAGCCTGCGGGGCATACAGACTGGCAAGATTTAATTTAAAAGGTGATAAGGCTAAAAAAGCCGAGACAGATCATTTTTCAGGCTTTCCCATCACAGCAGCCGGGGGTTTGCTGGCCTTAATGAGTTTGTACAAGGAGATATTACCGCCCACTTTTCTATTTTGCTTGATTATACTGCTATCTATTTCCATGGTCAGTAACATCCCCTTTATCAGTTTAAAGTACCTAAACAAGTTCAAAACCGATTATATTCCTTTTATGCTATTTTTCGCTACCTTTATCTTTTCTGTGATGCAGCCATCTATCTTAACCGTTATATTGTCCTTATACTTTTTGAGCGGCATATTCTTGATGTTTTACATGGGCATGTACCAGGACACTGCGAAGGATAGAAATGAATGGCATTAGCATTAAGATATAAATATAGATTTAGATTAGAATTTTAATTTAGATTTTAACAATTTAAACAGGATATTTATATTTTAGCTAGAAAAAGCATTAGGGAAGTAAACTCATAAGGGGTCATACCATGCTAAGCATTGTGTTCGGAGTAATACTACTGATCATACTTGTATATAAAAGGGTTAGTGTAATTATCGCAGCACCTCTGGCACTAGCCCTGGTTTCCATATTAAATAATTATTCACCTCTACATGTTCTCACAGGGGAATACGTTGAAGGGGTTACTTTTTTTATTGAAGATTTTTTGCTGATTTTTATCCTAGGTGCAATCCTTGGAAAGGTCATGACAGACTCGGGAGCAGCCCAGACGATAGCGTATTTTATCATCAATAACCTGGGTGCCAAAAGAGGTAACAGTGCTGTTCTCATCACAAGTGCCCTATTAACTTACGGTGGAATTCCGGGGTTTGTGATCGTTTTTACCATCTATCCTATCAGTCTTCCGGTATTCAAAGAAGGTAACCTGCCAAGATATTTTTTACCTGCTTGCTTTGCAGGGGGTGTAGGAACCTTCGCCCTTCCCATGCCAGGAAGTCCCCAGGTTCACAACATAATTCCTATAGAAACTTTAGGTACCACTCCCATGGCCGGGCTTATCCCTGGAGTCATAGGTACGGGAACATCTTTTATTTTGGCCTTAATTTATCTAGAATTTAGGGCCAAAAGAGCAAAATCAAACGGGGATGGATACCTCACTGCTGAAGCAGAAACTAACCATTACGACCAAGACAACAATCGCAATGAAGAGGTTGAAAATAATCCCGGGATCATACGATCCTTGACGCCTTTACTGGTAGTAGTGGGTTCCCTTACCCTAGGGGGAGTTACGGTTATTACTGCTTTAACATTAGGAGTAATCATGGGAATAGTTCTTTTTTTCCATCACCTAGAATCAATCTTGACCACTCTAAACCAGGGAACAAGAGATTCACTGACTCCACTATTATTTGCTTCATCTGCTGTAGGCTTTGGATTAACTTTGAGGGCCTTTCCTGCTTTTGATTCTTTTTTGCAGGAAGTTATAGCTTTATCCATTAACCCAATAATCACCTCTTCCATAATAACTAACCTGGGAGCAGCTATGATGGGATCCGCCTCAGGAGGAATCATGTTAACCATGTCCTTGATCGGCGAAGGGCTAATAACTTACTCTGACCCTGCTAATCTTCACAGGATAATCACCATGGCCTCCGCTGTCTTCGACACTGTCCCATTTAACAATGGTTACCTGGCCATTCTCGCCTTTACAGGGCTATCATTAAAAGATACTTATTTAGATTATTTTGTAGTTACGGTCTTAGCACCCCTGATTGGATTATTAGTTGCTATAGGGATAATAACTTTTTAGTTAAAAAAGGCCTGGAATCAGGCCTTTTTTTGGGCTAAAAATATATTAAAGTTTTCTCCTTCTTGGAATTCTTCCAGCAGTGTAAAACCCAATTTTTCCAAGTATCCCTTAATCTCATCATCAGACAACCTAATTTCTACAGGCGGCCCTTTTTCAGTTTTTTCCTTCTGCCATTCAACTATTCCAAGTCTTCCTCCAGTATCTAGTATTCTCCCGGTCTCCTTTAATAACTTCTCCTTATCTTCAACTTCATGGAGGACATTGGAGATAAACGCAAAGCTGGCAAGATTGTCTTCTAAGGGAAGTTCATAGGTTTCACAATGTTTGATTTCTATATCATCCAAGCCATTTTCTTTAATCCTTCCTTCTAGTTCCTTGATCATTTCATCTGACACATCAAGAGCTATCAGCCTGCCACTAGACCCAATCATGTTGAAGGCAGGAATTGCAAAGTAGCCTGTTCCACAACCTACATCTACAAACACATCTCCTTCTTTAACTTTCAAGTCATGCAGAATTTTCTCCGGAGGCAGTATCATTCTTCTTTCCGATGAATCCAATAAATGCTTGTTATTCGGATCAAACCTTATCTCTGTCATTTTTGAGTTCACCTCAATTGACATTAATAATCTAACTCAAATCAACCTAACTTTTTTTAAGCTCATCATACTTTTCCATATGCTCAGGAATCGCTTCTTGAAATTCTCCTCCACCTTTTTCCAGTAGTTTTAACATATCTTGCGCCTTCATGTTATCCCTCCAAAATAATTAGATTTTACACATAAAAGCAACCTCAATTAGTAAATATCCATCATGAGATGATTAGTAACACGAATTCACAGCATTATAACATGGTGTTATTATTATACGTCTGCCAGCTACCATCTGTCAAACCAACTCAAGTCTCTATAATAGTCTGAACCTGCTGTTGACCGCTATATAACTTAATGTCAATTTATTTTTCATCTCAGCTCACATTTATAGATGCTGATGCAAAACTAAAATGGCCCAAAAATATGTAAAGCAGGTGAGTTTTTCTCTCACCTGCTTTACATATTTAAAAAGGCTCTATTTTCCACCATGATTATTGTTAGTAAAGACCATTACAGATCTCACCTTTGGAAGGACTGATTTGAATTATCAGATAAGTTATGTCATCCTTACCCTGGACCAACCCATCATTAAAGCTTTTAAACTCCTCATTAATAGCTGCTTTAATATGTTCTGGCGACAGATGTGCATTTTCATAAAAAACCTTTTCTTTTCTTTCATAAAAGGTTTTTTCATTCACCAGCTGTTCTGTTAACCCATCGGTATTAATCATAATAGTCGAACCCGGCTCCAAAGTAATTTTATCTGGCCTAAAATCCATCAGTTCCAAAGGGATTACGTTTGAAATAGGAGGGCCTTCACTGATAAAAGAACATTTTTTTTCTTTATCAAGATATACCAGCATTGACTCCTGAAATCCGGCCCCGGTAAAGCTTAACTCACATGTCTCCAAATCCAGTATCCCCAAAAAAAAGCTGATAAAATAATCCCCCGGATAATCATCCCGTTTGTACTGCTCATGAAGATGTCGCATCAGATTTTCCGGCGAGATGTCATTTGGTTTCAACTTAATATAACTGTCTATAGCTTCCTTTACAAAGGCACTTACGATTGCCCCTTCCAGGCCGTGACCGGTTACATCGGAAAGATAAAAAATCACTTTATTGTCTTTTTTGATCACATTATAAAAGTCTCCACCTATTTTTCTAGCTGGTTGATAATAAGCGGCGATCTCTAGATTATCAAGCTCTGGAAAATTAGTTGGAAGGGTCCTCTCATGTATTTTCCTGGCTTTATTTAATTCTTCGTCAAGTTTATTGTACAATTCTTCAATTTTTCTGTTCTTTTTAATCAATTCTCTCTGTAAAGAGATCAGTTCATTATTAAGCTCAGTAAAGCCTGCATAGTCAGCTTCACCGGTAATCTCACTAATATCAGTACTTGAAGAAATCTTTTTTAACGCAGCTCTTAGCTGGACTGTATTTTCGTCAGCCATCTTCATTACTTCCTGATAAAACATATCCGAGTCCTTCTTTGATTCCACCCCTATTATCAAGAGCTCCTCACCGCTAATAACACCGGAAAAATATAGCTGTAAAACCCCATTATTAGACGGATAACACACATTCAACTGCCAGTTATAAGCTGCCAGTTCCTCTATAAGAGTATTTTTAAAGTTTGTCCACTTATTTTTACTGCCCTTATCAAGGAGTTCATTCAAAGACTTATCCTGTTGAATGGTATCAAAATCATCTCTGATTACCTTTAGGATTTCTCCATTTTCATTACATTTTATCGCCAAGCCCTTTAGGCTTTTATGGCTCTCTCCTGTCCCTTCTGACATATTATACCTCCTCCACCTGCTCTACCAGAGTGTTAGCTACTTCAACTGCATCTCTGGCATTTACTGCAAAGGCATCAGCGCCTACTTTTTTCCACAGGTTTCTATCTTCAATAAAAGGGTATCCCCCTACCATTATTTTAAGTTCTTTTTCGCCTTTTGACTCCCTAATCTTTTCTATGGCAGTTGTAATTTCGGGTATATAATAATCCATGGTAGTTGATAATCCCACTACATGGGGATTATAATCGATGATTCCCTGTAATATTGCATCTGGCGGTGTGTTTGCACCTAAGTAATATGTATCCCATCCATCTAGTTCCAAAAAATCAACCACCATTCTTAAGCCTATCTCATGGAGTTCATTACTAACACTAGCTGCTACAAACTTATACCCCTTTGTGTTTTTAGAGTTTTCATTTAGAATTTTAGGATACAATTGAGACATGACCAGTTGGGTAGCAGCACTAAAGTAATGCTCCCCTGCCACGGACATTTTATTTTTTTCCCATAACTCACCAATCTTATACTGGCAAGCCTGAAAAACATCAAGGTATATATCCCTGATATCAACACCTTCATCAGCAGCTTCCATTATTACCCTGGCAGCTGTTTTCCTGTCCCCTTCATAAAGAGCATTAAAGTATTTCTCATATAAATTCTGTAACTTGTTATTCAAGGTTACCTTCCCCCTATAAACACTTACCTTAACAAAATAACAACAGTTAAGCTTGTACTTTTCCTTCAAAATCATACATGCCCTAAATTATTATAGTGCTTTTATCATAAAGGATACAAGGAAAAATTGCAATAATAAATAAAAACAGGTAGATAGTAAGAAAATAAGCTTTAATTTTACTGCAGCAGTATATTCCGATACTAAAAAGTTTTTATTAATACATCTAAGAATCGGGTACACGAAGTTTAATCGTAAATACTTGTGTTTTATTGATAGATTGCTTGCTAAATACCAACGCTCACAAGGATTTGCAAAATCGTCCAAATCAAAAGTTCGCTTATGGTATTTAGCAAGCAATTTAAGAGAAAATCCAAAAGGTTTACTTATTAAACTTCGTGTACCTTGGCTGGTAAGGCAGAAAAGGTGTAATAAAAACTTAAAACGTATCTCCATATACTGCCGCAGTGAAATAAATCAGTTATTTTCATTACTGGTTAGTCACTCTCATACTTCCATATTACTATAATATTCGTTTTCTACAGATATAAATAGATCTACCAGATCCGGGTCAAACTGGCTTCCAGAGTGCTTTTTGATCTCTTCTACAGCATCCTGCCTTTTTACAGGCTTTTTGTAAGGTCGGCCTGTAACCATGACATCGTATGCATCAACAATGGAAACTATTCTGGCCAAGAGTGGTATTTTTTCTCCTTTAAGCTTCCTTGGATAACCTTCACCGTCAAACCACTCATGGTGGGCAAAAATATCTTCAGCTATATTCATAAATTTCTCCATGGATATGGCGACTCGGTATCCTTTTTCCGGGTGTTTTCTAATTTTTTCCCATTCCAATTCTGACAGTTTCCCCTGCTTTTTAAAGATTTTTTCCGGCAAGGTGGCATTACCAATATTTCTTAATGAAATAAGATTTGTCAGTTTATTCACTTCCTGAGGAGCTAGTCCCATTCGTTCACCAACCAAATTGGCAAGGTTTTCAATCCTCTGGATACTTTCCTCCGTGTCATAACTGACACTGGATAATTTTTTCAACAGAACTTTTAATAACGCGCTTTTTGTAGTTTCATTTTCTAGCAGTTTATGCTTATACATGAGTTCTTCAGATTCGGTTAGTATATCAGAAAACAATTCTTTTTCACTGTACTTGGTAGCAACCCCAATAGCCAAGGAAATGGGTATATCTTGTACTAAAACACTATCACATTCTTCTAGGATCCTTTCTTTTACAGTTTCAGCTCTATCATTAATAGTTTGTGGAAGAAGTATTACAAATTCGTCTCCTCCAAACCTTGCTACTGTGTCCTCATCGCGACAGCAACTTTTCAATATTTTTGCTGCTTTAACTAGCATCATATCTCCAAACCTGTGACCATAGAGATCATTTACTAGTTTCAAATTGTTCAGATCAATCATCAGTATACTGAGTGGCATTTGCCTCTGGGTGTCAAGCTTCTCCATTTCCTGCTCTAAATAAGCCCGATTATAAAGGTCCGTCAAACTATCATGAAAAGTCATGTAATTGATCTTTTCTTCTAGTTTTTTCTGTATGGTTATATCACGAAAGACTTCTATCAATTGAGTTCTTTCTCCATCTTTAATGTAGGGGCTTGTAGTGACGTTTAATATCCTTTCTTCCCCGTTCTTTTTCTGAATAACTATATCATAACTAGCACTCTTTCCTTCCAATCTACCCTTTGCTGCAGTCTTAAGGTTAGCAATATTTTTATCATAGACAAAATCAAGAACATTCATCCCTATCAATTCTCCCTTTTCTACTCCGAATATCTTTTCTGCAGCTTGATTTGCAAACAAAAACTCAAACTCTACTGAAGTAATAGCTATCCCTTCATGAATTACATGAATCAAATCAGTATAAGTGTTCACTATACTTCTCTCCCATCCATATTTTATTTTAAATCATATCTTCAAAAAAACTTTTATCCTTTTCCTATTCATCCTGGTACAAAAACACATACCCGGCTGACATGAAAGTATCATTATGAAAGAGCTCCTTTTTCGTGCATTGTTTACCATGCTTTAATTTAAGCATACCTGGAGGAGTACAATGTAACACCATTCTAGAATGAGGCTCTTTTCTTAACAAGGACTTCCAACCCTTAGAAAAAATTTTCAACTTAGGCAGCTTTTCAATTGTAGCATCGGTATCAATTCCACTTTTAGGCTCAAAGACAAGCTGGTACTGACTTCCCACATTATTATCAAGGTTGTCAAGATTATACAATGAAAGGGATCCTCTACTTTTACCAGTCTTAATAGCATCCTCCAAAACTTTACCTTTTTTTAAATTGCAACCCTCTAGATTGCAGCCCTCAGCTTTCTTACCATTGACTTCAAAACAAATAGTGAATACATCGCTATTAAGCTCCCCTAAATTAATCTCCTCAACATAGTTACTGCGACTTTTTTCATCCGAGTTTTTAACCTTGTATTTTAGACGTCCATGAAGCCCTGTTAAAGGCTTTACATTTTTCTTGTAATAAAACATTCCACCTATGGTATAAACAGCGATAAAGCCAACACTCATTGAGCTTATTACTAAAACAGCTAAATTTTGCTTAAATAAAGATAAGAAGTTATGGCCAATTACTGCCGGAAAAGAAGCAACCATGATCTCAACTTCATGTCCCGTAGGATTGGCTTCCATTCCTTTAGGGAAGGTTATTTCACTTTTCCCATCAGTTGCTAACTGCAAAGGCACTATATGGATCCCTGTTTCTTTGTCTTCTGGTATATTGATGGGTATTTGGGCCTGTTTTTTATCTCCAGGTGTGATATTTATCCTTTCGTTTACATACCAGGTTTCACCCGTATCCGAGTTTGTATTATACTCGTTATGACTGCTTGCATCGGAGTTTTCACCTAAACTGTGAGTCACATGCAGTTCCGTTCCAAAAAGAGAATTATTCTCTATAACCAAAGGTATATTGACCGTCCTTCCCGCCACTCCCCAAAAAGGATTATTATCAAAACTCACCATAAGATCCCCCGGCGAAGCAACATTAAACTCACCAAAGTTCTTTTCAAATTTAAAATCTTTGCCTTGATAGGATCCTTCTAGCAAGATTGAAAGCTCGTATTCACCTTCCTTCTCTAGCATAGCACTGCTCGTCCAGATACCATCCCCGGCCTTTCTATCCCTTTTCTCACCCTCATCATTAAAAGAAAAATATCTCACTTCTTCTTTTTCCTCCAATACCAGGTCAAACTTATCTATCTCCAAGTTTCTACCTTCCATTAGCATGTTACCCCTAATTGTCAGAAAAGCAGTCACCATAATTTCTTCTCCAACCGGATAAACATCTTCTAAATATAGATCTGTGATGAATTTTAACCCTGATTCTTCCAGGCTGATATCATCTTTCTTCAGATCTCCTCCGTCGATGCTTCCCTCATGCTCTTTAATACTAAGGTCAAATTCTTCCTGATAGGGAAGCATGTTCCCATTCAATTCCCTCATGATGTTATATACGGATACTGCCTGGGCTTGTGAGTCCTGTAAATAATATGACTCTCCTCCTGTAGTTTTAGAAATCTCCTCCAAAAGTTCCTTATTCTCTACCTCACCAAAACCTACAGTATAAACAGGTATATCTTTTTTTTCGAAACCATGAACTAGCTCCCAAACCTTTTCCATATGAGCATCCATAAATCCCGGTTCGTCTCTTCTAGCAGAATCGGGGTTTGGATCTCCATCTGTCATAAATACAACGACTTCACGTACCCCATCATCTTTGTGACTGGCTTCACTTTCCTCTGTATAAGAAGCATTGTCAAACTGGCTTTTAACTTCTTCAAAAGCCGCTACAAAATTAGTATTCCCCCCTGGTTCTAGTTCACCTGTTAACATTGCTTTAATCAGTTCTTTATTGGCTAAATCTCCTGCAGTCTGAAGCGAAATAACTGTTCTAGCATGGCTGTTAAAAATGACCACCCCGACATAATCCTTAGAACCTGACATATCTACCATAACTTTAGCTGCTTCTTCTCTAAGATTGTCTGGATCAGTACGTCTCATACTCCCGGACACATCAATGACAAGGATCACTGACAAGGTTTCATCACTTTTGGACAAATTTGATCCCTCTTGAGCAGAAGCCAAAAAATGAAAACCCGACAAAAAAAACATTACAAAAGACAATATCACTACAAATATCAAAACTGCCAGTGTCCTCGTCACCATATTAATCAACTGAATTACCTCCTTATCTGTCTCTTAATTCTTTACATTAATATTAACTTTAACATTAATATTACCTTTAAAACTCTATAGTATATCAACCAACGTATCCATAATCCTGATAACCGCCGGACCCAAAATTACCACAAATAATGCGGGGAAGATAAAAAATACTATGGGAAATAACATCTTGACTGGAGCTTTCATGGCTTTTTCTTCAGCTCGCTGCTTTCGCTTTATCCGCATGGAATCAGCCTGAATCCTAAGGGTATTTCCGATATTGCTGCCAAGCTGTTCTGTCTGAATGACAGAGCTAACAAAGATAGATAAGTCTTGAACACCAGTCCTTTTAATAACTTTTCTCAGGGCTTCTTCTCTATTTCTTCCGATTTTGATCTCTTCAAGAGTACGGCCGAATTCCTTTGACAACTCTCCCGGCATCTGAGTTGATATCTTTTTCAGGGCCATATCAAAACCAAGTCCCGCTTCCACGCTTACATACAACATATCAAGAAAATTAGGAAGGTCTTTTTGTATTTGACCCTGCCTTGAAGAAGCTTTCGTGTTGATTATTATTAAAGGCAAAAAGAGCCCTACAAGTCCTGATGCAATAGCAAGGAAAAAGCTGCCCCCACCACCCCCAAAAGTACCGCTCAAGCTTACAAATCCCCACCCCAGGCCAAAAGCTCCTACAAAAGACACAAGCTGCAGCAACATGAGTTTATTGGCATTCAAATTCCAGGGCTTACCTGCATATTGAATGGTTTTTTCCATGTCTTGTTTCATCCTTTTGGGCGTTATGCTCTCCATCTTCTGGGCTATATTTTCATAAATCGGTTCTATCACCCTGTTATAGAAAGGAAGTTCAAGCTTGTCTTTTTCTAGTTCCCCGTCAAGCTGGGATATTACCAAGAGACGCTCTCTAACCTGAGCTCTCCCATATAATACAGCAAATGCCGCCAACGTTAACGAAAAAGCCGAAGCAAATCCCATGAAATACAAGAACCATAACATCAATTTCACCTTCTCTCAAATATACTTTAAATCAGCTAACAAATACACGTTTATTTTTTTCCTGTTTTGAGAACCTATATTTGAATATCCACGATCTTCCTGGCCAAAAGCACCCCAACAACCATCATCAAACTAACAACACCTAGCATAATTATTCCTATTTCCGTGGTAATAAGTAGGCTAGTATACTCCGGATTTAACATATGAATTACCACTCCGATGAAAATTGGCAAAAGACAGATTATAACGGCTGATAATTTCCCTTGAGAAGTAAGTGTGTTTATCTCTCCCTTTATCCGCACCCTCTCCCTGATAGTATGTGAGATGCTGTCCAAAATCTCTGCCAAGCTCCCTCCCACCTGTTTCTGAATCAGTAAAGCCGAGATCAAAATATCTAGATCCTCACTATCAGTTCGTTCCCCAAGATTAATCAGCACTTCCTCGGTAGGCTTACCCATGCTGTTCTCATATATCACCTGATCAAACTCTTCCTTGATAGGACCTTCCATATCCCTAGATGTTATCGAAAGCGCCTGGTAAAAACCAAGACCTGCCCTGAGGCCATTTGCGATGATGGTTAGCGCTTCCGGGAGTTGATTCGTTAGCTTTTTCATCCTGGATCTACTCTTAATAGTCAGAATATAATCAGGTAAAACAAATCCCAGGACAAAACCCAGCACTGCACTGATTATTCCTCCAAAAATCACAAACAAAATCATTCCCAAAGCCAGGGCAAAGAACAGTTTTAACCCCACAAACTCATCAACTCTTATGAACCAGCGGGCATATAAGAGTTTCTTTCTAAGCCGCTCCATATATGCCCCCTTCCTAGAAAGGCCTTTGCCTAGTAAGCCCATCAAGGCAAGGAAACTTTCTTTCATGCTTTTTTCTTCTGCTTTTCCTGCAAATATCAAAGCCTGCTTTTCTTCCTCCTGGGAATATCTTTTGAGTCTTTCTTGGACAATTATTTTCCCGG
>CAZCIZ010000036.1:0-23768 GCA_964498995.1 uncultured Clostridia bacterium
GATTTTGCAAATCTTTGTGAGCGTTGGTATTTAGCAAGCAATGTATCAATAAAATTAAAGTTTATTTTCTTACTAACTTGCATAATCTACGATAATATCTGCCCTGGGATAGATTCCATCTCCATACTCATACTGGTACTGTAGAATAACTTTGAACGAGCTATCTTCGATTTTTACCGGGAATATTATAGCATTTTTTTCTAAAGACGTGTTATCGAAAACTGACTTACTTTCAGCCCAGCTATATCTTCCTGTTTGACTATCTTTTTCGTGAATTAACTCCCAACCATCACCTGTTAAAAAATCAGCTATATCATGCTCCTTTAAATCACCATTCATATCCTTTATAACTCTAATAGAGGCTTCTTCATTTATTTCCTCATCTATTGCATAATAAAACCTGACTTCATCCTGGTCTTCTACAGTAATCATATCTGCAGGGTAATAGGTTTCAAACCCGAGTTCATCGTTATGATATTTCTTTACCTCAATTTCCTCAGTCATTCCTTCTAGTTCTATTGTTACAGTTTTTAGCTGGGGATCTTCTACATTTTTGTCGATGTTTTTTTCCTCTTGGTTAAGGTTTTCTTTATTTTGAGCGTTCTTGTTATCTAAATTCGTGGCTTCTGTCCTTGTAAATGCGTAAAAACTAAAAAGTAGCACTCCGATAAAGATTGATATCCAAATCCCCCTGAATTTGAACCGAAAAGTATTTTTCATTTTACTCGTTTCTCCTTTACAAATATATTTTGTTTTTGAGTTACATTTGATGAGTCTTGATTAACAACCTATACATAATATACCACATAAAAACATCCATGTCAAATAATGTAATCAAAATCTTCTAAAAATACTTTTATAGTGCCTGTACTATAAAAGTATATCAATAATAAAATATAACAAGCTATTTTATAAAGGGTTTGCGAGAAACAATGTCGAATTATGTATTATTAGTTTTATGTAAACTCAAAAAATATGATCAAGTTATGATTAAATTTTGGAGTGAAAAAAATGGTAAACAAAAAGGTGGAAGACAGTCATGAAAAATATCGCTTATTATTAGAAAACCTTCCCGAGGCAATAGTTTACCTTGAGATTATAATGGATTATGAGGGTAATTATACTGATTATATTTTTCTTGATATTAATCAAGGGTTTGAAAAATTAACAGGACTTACTAAGAAAAATATAATGGGAAAAAAAGCTGTTGAAGTTTATCCCGAAATAGAAGAATCTAATTCAAAGTGGCTTGATATTTTTGGAAAGGTAGTGCTAACGGGCGAAAGCTGCCTCTTTGAGGAATATTTTGAAGCTCATGCTTGTTGGTACCAGGTCTCAGTTTTTCCTGAAAGTGGCAACAATATTTTTGTTATCTTTTACGACATCACAGACAGGAAGGAAAAAGAAGAACGAACTAAGGAAATAAACTGTTTACTAGGGCTAACAAATTTATTTAAGAATGAAAGCTTCAACCTGGAACAAATATTGAAAAAAACAGTTACCCTTTTACCTCCTTCTTTTCAAGATCCCGAAAACATCTATGTGCGTCTTATTTATAAAGAGCATGAATTTAAAACTTACAACTATAAGGAAAGTTCTTGGAAGCTCATTTCTAAAATAAAAGTAGATGGTGTACAAGAGGGAAGGATTGAAGTTTCTTATCTTATGGATCCAACGCCTGCAAGGGATCCTTTTTTAAAAGAGGAGAGAATGATGCTAGACTTGATATCAGAGCAGCTTAGCAGTGCTATCCAGAAAAGACAGGGAGAAAAAAGATTAAAGGCCAAAAAGGAAGAGCTAGAAAAATTACTTGATTTTCAACAAGGAATACTAGATGCAACTATTATCTGGGTGAACACAGTTGATGCCCAGGGGAATATAACTTTTTGGAATAAGGCCGCTGAAGAGATAAGTGGATATAGCGAAGAAGAGGTCTTTGGACATGCCAAAATCTGGGACTGGCTCTATCCTGACCATGATTATCGTGAAAAGATTTTGGCAAAAGTTCAAAAAATAATCCAAAAGGGGGAAGTTGTTGAAAGCATTGAAACCCAGATCAGGCGTAAGGACGGGATGTATAGGACTATTTCATGGTATTCGAATAATTTTAACAGAGATAGCATCACTGGTGGAAGTATTGCCTTCGGTGCAGATGTGACTGAGCATCGAGAAATTGAAACCAACTTGAAAGAACAAGAAGACAAGCTTGAATCAATCTATCAATATGCCCCCCTTATAATGATGCTTTTAGATGAAAACAAAAAAATTAAAAAAATCAACGATTATGCCCTATCTATTATAGATAAACCTGCAAAAGAGTTGATAGGCCTCCATGTCGCTGAGGTTCTCAGATGTCTTTTGACCCATGGTAATACTTTAGGTCAAAAAGTAGAGTCGTATTGTGATCATTGTAGTCTTTGCTCCATGATAGAAGATGTATTTATAAATAAAAAGAAGGGCCAGCAGGTTGAGTTAAGTATCCCCCTGATTATTGAAGATACGAGAAAAGAGTTTTATTTTATTGCCTCTAGTACAAAATTGAGTAAAGGGGAAGAGCCTCTAGTCCTTTTGATCCTTCAGGATATTACAGACCGCAAATTGGCTGAGGAGCAGTTAAAAACAAGTTATGATAAGATGTGGGCCCTTTCTAAAAGAGTTCTCCAGGGGCAAGAAGAAGACCGGTCTCGCCTGGCAAGAGAGCTTCATGATGAGGTGGGCCAGGCTTTGACTGCAGTGAAACTTGATCTTCAAATGTTAGGCGATGAGCTGTTTAAGTTAGAAGGACCTTTTGATAAAAAGCTGTCCCAAAGTATTGAGATGGTAGATTCAACTCTAAAGCTTGTGCGCAAGCACTCAGGTCTTCTTCGTCCACCAGCGCTAGATGATATGGGCTTGATAACAGCTGTTAAAGAAATGGCAAGGGGCTTTGGTAACCGCACAAAGATCAATACTAATGTAACCTCTAATGGTTTTGTATCCCGGTTATCAAAGGATTTAGAAACTGCTCTTTTTCGCTGTATTCAGGAAGCTTTGACCAATGTGGCCCGTCATTCCAAGGCCCAAAATGTGACTATTGATTTGAAATATGAACCACAAAAAGTATCGGTTTTGATACAAGATGATGGGCAAGGTTTTAGATTGGAAAAAGCAGAAACATCAACTGATCATATTGGCCTTGTTGGGATGCAGGAGAGGGTTGAACATCTTCAGGGAGATATTATTATAGAATCTTATCCCGGTGAAGGTACAAATATATATATCACAGTTCCATTGTAGCTCCATTGCAGTTTCATTAAAAAAAGGTGGTTGAAAATAATGAAAGTGATTTTGGCTGATGATCACGCTATAGTACGTCAAGGCCTGCGTTCATTATTAGAGACAAAGTCCATGGTAGAAGTGGTCGGGGAAGCTAGCGATGGGAGGTCTGCAATAGAGCTGACTGAAAAACTATCTCCTGACCTGGTGATTATGGATGTTGCCATGCCAGGCCTTAATGGTCTAGATGCTATTACTCAAATAAAAGAAAATTCGCCTAAAACCAAGGTGTTGATTTTATCTATGTATACAGGGGAGATTTATGTACTTAGAGCCTTAAGGGCTGGAGCTTCTGGATATATAGTTAAGGATTCAGCTTATAATGAACTGGCTCTTGCCCTAGAAGCAGTTGAAAAAAACGAGATATTTATCAGTTCTGCAGCTTCTAAGGCTTTGATAGATGAATATCTGGAATCAGCCCCATTGTCAGATGCCTTACTTGATTATGAAAAATTAACCAAAAGGGAAAAAGAGACACTTCAGTTATTAGTAGAGGGAAATAGCCGGAGCCAAATAGCCATAATCATGTCAATAAGTGTAAAAACTGTTGACAGACACCAGGAAAATATTAAGAAAAAGTTGGGCATAAACAAGGAAAATGATTTGATCGAGTTTGCTAAATCCCTCGGTATTATAAGCTAAAAAAAGTATTTTAAGGTATGATTTAAGTCTGGTCTCCATGAGAAAATGGGGACTTTTTTTATTTAATTGGGGAATTAAGCAAAACTATATGGGTAACGGACCCATATACATAACTGCCTCTTTAAAGGTAAAATTTAGTTATAATACTGAAAGTCAAAAATGAGGCGAAAATGGGGGTCATGAAATGTCCACCTTAAGCATGTTAATTGTTGATTCCAATAGTGATTTCAGTAATGTAGCCTCAAAATATATGCTAAAGAACAGCATAATAAAAAATATTGAAACATGTAATAAAACTCAAGAAGCTTTAGAAATTGCCGGGAGATTAAAACCTGATTTGATTTTAATAGAATTAAAGCTGCTGCATAAAGTGGATACAGTCTTTTATCAAAAGTTAAGAGCCAAAGTCCCAGGGGTGATCATCATAGGCTTAACCCTGTATACATACAGGTTTAACAATTATGACCCTTCGGAAAACAAAGAAATAGACGCTATTATTTCAAGGAATAACTTTGCAGATGATATTATTCAAGTTGTGCATTCGTTAAGTAATCACTGATATATTTAATAAAACTTAAACAGAAGGGAGGTTAATATAGATGACAGATGAATCCAATTCTCCAATGCTAGAGATGTATATTTTTGAAGCGAATCAAATGATAGAAAAGATGGAAAAAGTCATTATGGAAAGCGAGAAAGAAGGTGACTATTCGAAGGATGCAATCGATGAAATTTTTCGAGCTATGCACACTATTAAAGGTTCATCGGCTACGCTTCTTTTTAATAATTTAGCCATCCTTGCCCATTCAATAGAAGACCTGTTTTATTTTTTGCGGGAAGTTAAAGTAGAAAAATTAGATTGCTCTGCTCTCACGGACTTGGTTTTAGAAGGCATAGACTTCATCAAGGTTGAGCTGCAAAAAATAAAAAATGGCGATGAACCTGACGGTGATGCTAGTAGCATTATAGAAAGTTATCAGAAATTTTTAACCCAACTTAAAGCTGATAACTCCGTTGAAGACGAAATCAAGCAGCCCGATACAGAAGAAAAAGTTCAATATTATATCCCCCCTGACAAGACAACGACAGAAGAACTTCAAGAAAATCATTTTAAAGCGACAATTTATCTTAATCAAGATTGTGACATGGAAAATGTAAGATGCTTTACTATAGCTCGTGATCTATCGGGAATGGCAACAGAAGTTTCCCATGTACCTGAAGATTTGATTGAAGATGACGAGTGCGTAGACTATATAAGAAATAACGGTTTTTTGATTTTCATAAAGACCCAGGAAAGCTATGAAAAAATAGACGAGTTTTTGGCCGCAGAATCACACATAAAAGAACATGAATTGGTGGAGTTAAAACAGGATGAAGATTTAGAAGTTTTTAAAGGACCTATACAAAAAGAGTTAAAAAAGTTAAAAGATCCTAATCCTTTTGATTCACAGAAATGTGCAGAACCCGGGAAGTCAAATAATACTCAAAGCATAATCAGTGTGAGCGTTGAAAAGCTGGACATGCTCATGGATACCGTTGGAGAGCTTGTCATAGCAGAGGCAATGGTTACTCAAAACCCGGAAGTTAATAAATTGGAGATTGAAAACTTTCAAAAAGCCTCAAGACAGCTCCACAAGATTACTACTGAACTTCAAGATATGGTGATGTCCATCCGAATGGTGCCATTGTCTATGACCTTTCAAAAAATGTACCGGATTGTGAGGGATATATCAAAAAAACAAAATAAAGAAGTTGAATTGAATATCATAGGGGAAGAAACAGAAGTGGATAAAAACATCATCGAACATATTTCCGATCCTTTGATGCACCTGGTTAGAAATTCAATTGATCATGGACTTGAATCAAGTGAAGAAAGGGAAGAAAAGGGCAAGAATAAAGTTGGGACAATTACAATAGAGGCAAAGAACTCGGGTAGCGATGTCTTGATAATAATTAAAGATGATGGAAAAGGTTTAGATAAGGAAAAGATTTTGCAAAAAGCTTTTGAAAGGAATCTGATTGAAAATCGAGATAAAGAAATGACAGACAAAGAGATTTATAATCTAATCCTTGTAAGCGGATTTTCAACTAAAGAAAATGTTTCGGAGTTTTCTGGCAGAGGCGTGGGGATGGACGTTGTCAATAAAAACCTAGAAGCTGTTGGCGGCTCCGTTGCAGTGGACAGTGAAAAAGATGTGGGGACGAGCATTACCCTCAAAATTCCTTTGACTTTGGCAATAATTGAAGGCATGAACCTTAAAGTTGGTAGTTCAAGGTTTACAATCCCCCTCATAAATATCCAAGAGTCATTTAGGCCTAGCTTAAAAGATTGTATCAAAGATCCTGATGAAAACGAGATGGTTATGGTACGTGGAGAGTGTTATCCCATTTTAAGACTTCATGATCACTTTAACAGCAATACAAAAACATTGGATTTTTCCCAAGGAATTTTGGTCATGGTAGAGCACGATGAAAAAAGAACTTGTTTGTTTGCAGATGAGTTATTGGGGCAACAGCAGGTAGTGGTTAAGGCTTTACCTAGTTATATCAAGAACATAAGAAATATTAAAGGGCTTGCCGGTTGCACTTTGTTGGGTGATGGAAGTATAAGCCTTATTCTAGACATAGGGGGGCTTAGCAAATAATTTAAGGAAAGGAGATTTGAAATTATGGACACTATGGACGCTATGGAAGCTATTGAGACTTCGAAAACCATGGAAACGAAAAGTGTAGAAGAAAAATTTGATTTAGAAGAAGATACCCAGAAGGGGAAATATTTAACCTTTATCCTAGGAAATGAAACTTATGGTATCGGGATAGAGTCTGTGACGGAAATAATTCGCTTGCAACCAATTACTGAAGTGCCTGAACTGCCAGAATATATACAGGGGATCATAAACCTTAGGGGTAAAATCATCCCGGTAATGGACGTGAGGCTGAGGTTTAATAGGGAACTGATGGAATACAATGAAAGGACGTGTGTTGTGGTCATCGATGTCAGTGAAACATCTATCGGATTAATTGTAGATGGTGTCTCTGAAGTATTGTCTATTCCAGATTCTGAGATTGTAGATCCACCGGAGGTAAAAAAAGACGGGAATAAGTTTATCAAGTCTATCGGTAAGGTTAAAGATGAAGTAAAACTCCTGTTAGATTGCAATAAGCTCATTACTGAAGAGGTTATGGAAGATCTAGAAGGGTTAACTTAGTAGTTTGAGCTAGTTGTAGGGGGTGGGCAAAAAGTGGCTTTCACATACTTTTTTAGAGATTTGCAAACTTTAGAGTTGATCTGTGAACATGCTCTTCCAACATTGAAGACTAGAAGAAATATAAACATTTGGGACGCTGGATGTGCAATGGGTCATGAGCCTTACACTCTTGCAATATTGATTAGAGAGCAGGTAGGATACATGTACTTTCGTAATATAAAGATAATAGGAACGGATATTGATGGAAGCAATCTTTTTGAGGAGATTATTGCAAAAGGTGTTTATCATGAAGACCAGGTGAAAAGGATACCCCGGGAGATTTTTAAAAAGTACTTTTTACCATCTGTAAAGGAAAAACATTATCAAATTATCGAGGAAATAAGAAATGCTGTCTCATATGAAAAACATGATTTGACCTCTCTTAATCCAATCGGGAAAGATTTTGGCATCGTATTGTGCAAAAATGTACTGCTCCATTTAAGTTATCAAGAAAGGGTCGAGGTGATAAAGATGTTTCATAAGTCTTTGATAAAGGGAGGGTATTTTGCTACAGAACAGACCCAACAACTTCCCCGAGAAGTAGAAAATCTTTTTGAACCGGTGGTGTCAAATGCCAGGCTTTATAAGAAGATTCAAGGATAGAATGGTGATGTTTTGATGAAGATTAAGAACTTAACTGAGGATAGCACTATATACACCTCAAATGTTTTTTTGATTACTGGTACATGGAATGCCCTGTCAGATGTGAATACTTTGATCGATGTCGGGAGGGATGTATCTATCCTTGAGAAGATCAATAATTATTCTACAGGGGTAGGTAAACAGAAAGTCGAGCAGGTATTTTTGACACATGGTCACTATGATCATGCGGGGATAATCTCGACTGTTAAAAGGGAGTTTGATGCCAAAGTGTATGCATATTCACAGTCGGTTGAAGGTGTGGACTATTTAGTAAGAGATGGAGAAAAATTTAAGGTTGGAGATTCAATTTTTGAAATAATATATAGTCCTGGACATAGCTCTGACTCGATATGCTTGTATTGTGAAGAAAAGAAGGTTTTATTTGCAGGTGATACCCCTTTAATTATTAAGACTGTACAAGGTTCGTATGAATTTAGGTTTATAAAAGTCTTGGAGAGATTGTTAGAGAAAGAGATAGAAGTTATTTACTTTGGCCATGGTAGTCCCTATGTGGGAAATTGTAGGGAGATGTTAACTAGGTCTTTGGAACTTTGTCAAATGGGAAATTAAAATATTTTAAAGGGAGGATACGAAAATGAATTTAAAATCTAGTACAAAGATATTGTTTGGTTTCATTTTAGCGGCGCTATTGTCTGCCCTTGTAGGTGTTTTGGGAGCATTCAATGTTATTGGTGCCTTGCCAATGTTTATAGTTATAGCTGTCACAGCTGTAGTGATTATTAGTCTGGGCTTCTTTATGACATCGAATATTAACAAACCTTTAGAAGATCTAAATGCTAATGTAGAACAATTAGCTACCGGAGATGTGAATGTAAGATTTAAACATGATGGAGATGAGGAATTAAGTAAATTGACTGAATCTTTAAACAAAATTGCTGAAAATATGAGACATGAGGTAGAGATGGCTAAAAAGATAGCTGCAGGTGATCTTTCAGTTAAGGTAAATGCGAAATCTGATAAAGATATTTTGGGTAAAAGTATGGATTCAATGGTGGAAAACCTTAGAAGGCTAATTGAAGAGGCAGGGATGTTAGAAAAAGCTGCAGTTGAAGGTAAGCTAGATACCAGAGGTGATGTAGAAAAGTTTCAAGGTGGATATAAAGATGTGATTCAAGGGTTTAACAATACTTTAGACGCTGTGATCGGCCCCCTGAATGTGGCGGCAGAGTATGTAGAGAGGATAAGTGTGGGCGATATCCCTCCAGAAATTACTGAAGAGTACAAGGGAGATTTTAATGAGATAAAGAATAGCCTCAATCACTTGATAGAAGAGACCAGGCATATAGCGAACATATCAGAAAAGCTTTCCGTGGGCAATGTTAATGTGAGTTTAGAGAAACGAAGCGAAGGGGACTTGCTTGTAGATAGCCTGCAAAAAGTAATAGCCAATAATCAGCACGATGCCGAATGTCTTCAGTATCTTTCCCAGGGGAACTTGGATATAGAAATAAAAGTCATGTCAGAAGATGATATGATGGCAAAAAGTGCCGTTGTTTTAAGGGATACTTTGAAACTTCTGATTAAAGATATGGATGCTTTAGTAGAAGCAGCTTTAGCAGGAAAGCTAGACACAAGGGCAGATGCAAGCAAACATGAGGGAGATTTTGCCATGATAGTAAAAGGGGTCAACGACACCTTGGATGCAATAATCGGTCCCCTAAATGTGGCGGCAGAGTATGTAGAGAGGATAAGTGTGGGCGATATTCCTCCAGTGATTACCGATGATTATACGGGAGACTTCAACGAGATCAAGAACAATCTTAACCATCTGATTGAAGAGACTAGCAATATAGCAGGGATTGCAGAGAAGCTTTCAGTAGGAAATACAAACGTAAAATTAGAGAAGCGAAGTGATGGTGACCTGCTAGTAGACAGCCTGCAAAAAGTAATAGCCAATAATCAGCATGATGCTGAAAATGTTCAATCTTTAGCAGCTGGAAACCTTGATATAGAAATAAAAGTCATGTCAGAAGATGATGTGATGGCAAAAAGTGCCTTAGCTTTGAAGGATACTCTAAAAGAATTAATAAAGGATATGGATGTTTTAGTAGAAGCAGCATTAGCAGGAAAGCTAGACACAAGGGCAGATGCAAGCAAGCATGAGGGAGATTTTGCCACGATAGTAAAAGGGGTCAACGACACCTTGGATGCAGTAATCGGTCCCCTTAATGTGGCAGCGGAGTATGTAGAGAGGATAAGCGTAGGCGATATTCCTCCAGTGATTACCGATGATTATACGGGAGACTTCAACGAGATCAAGAACAATCTTAACCATCTGATTGAAGAGACTAGCAATATAGCAGGGATTGCAGAGAAGCTTTCAGTAGGAAATACAAACGTAAAATTAGAGAAGCGAAGTGATGGTGACCTGCTAGTAGACAGCCTACTAAAAGTAATAGCCAATAACCAGCATGATGCTGAAAACATTCAATCTATAGCTAGTGGAAACCTTGATATAGAAATAAAAGTCATGTCAGAAGATGATGTTATGGCAAAAAGTGCCGTGATATTAAGAGATACATTAAAACAGTTAGTATCAGATATGGACTATCTAACAGAAGCCGCAGTAGAAGGAAAGCTTGATACAAGAGTAGATATAGGTAGGCACGAGGGAGAGTATGCAAATATTATCCAAGGGGTTAATAATACTCTAGATGCAGTAATAGGTCCTCTTAATGTGGCAGCAGAATATATAGAAAGAATAAGTAAGGGTAATATTCCGCCCGAAATTACTGAAAATTATGCCGGGGACTTTAACGAGATTAAAAACAATCTAAATATGTGTATAGATGCCATTAATGGTTTAGTAGATGATGCAAATTCATTGGTACAAGCTTCTTTTAGAGGAGATCTGAAGGAAAGAGCAGATATAAATAAACATGAGGGAGATTTTAAAAATATAGTTAGTGGAGTTAATAAAACGTTGGATGTTTTAGTTGGCCATATGGATACCATGCCAGTTCCTGTAATGATTATCGATAAAGACTTCAGCATACGTTATATGAATAAAGTAGGTGTTGAAATTCTTGGCAGTACACAAGAACAGATCATTGGTCAAAAATGTTATGACGGTTTTAAAACAAGTCATTGTAATACAGACAAATGTGCTTGTGGACAAGCGATGAAGCAGGATAAGAAAGTTACAGCAGAAACTGATGCTCATCCAATGGGAATGGATCTTGAGATTTCTTATACAGGTTTGCCAATAAAAGATGAAAATCAAGAGATAATTGGAGCTATAGAGCTAGTTGTTGATCAGACAGAGTCTAAAAATGCTTTTAGAATTGTAGAAAAGCAGACAGATTATCAGGAAAAAGAAGTGGAAAAGGTATTGGCTAATTTAAGTAAGATCGCTTCTGGTGATTTAGATTGTGATTTTAGTGTGGCAGAGGCTGATGAAGATACAAGACTAATTAGTGAAAATTATAAACAAATAAATCAAAGTTTAAGTGATACAGTAAAAGCTCTAAATAATCTTATGAATGATATCGATTTATTAGCGACAGCAGCAGAAGAAGGAAATCTAGATACAAGAGCTGACGTGAGCAGACACGGTGGAGACTATGCCAAAATTGTAGAAGGGGTTAATAATACGTTGGCATTTGTAATTGAACCTGTTAAAGAAGCTGCTACAGTACTCAGTGAAATGGCAAGAGGTAATTTCCAAAAAAGAGTCACTGGAGATTACAAAGGAGATCATGCCGAGATTAAAACAGCTTTAAATGATACCTTAGAATCTTTAGCTTCCTATATTAAAGAGATATCTCAGATTTTAAATGAGATAGCAAACTCTAACTTGAACTTAGAAGTTACCGGAGATTACAGGGGAGAATTCTCGGAGATAAAGGATGCGTTGAACTTGATAATAGCTAACTTAAACGAAGTATTAGGAGAAGTACATGGTGCATCCGAACAGGTGGCGTCTGCTTCAAAACAGGTTTCTGATTCAAGTATGCAATTATCTCAGGGAACTACTGAACAAGCAAGCTCTATTGAGGAGTTAACAGCTTCTATTGAAGAAATATCGACTCAAACCAGACAAAACGCTGAAAACTCAAAGAATGCACAAGAAATATCTGAAGGCGCTAAGATAAATGCCGAAAAAGGAAATCAACAGATGCAGGAAATGTTAGGTGCTATGAGTGAGATTAATGAATCTTCTAATAGTATATCTAAAATAATAAAAGTTATTGACGAGATAGCTTTTCAAACAAATATCTTAGCTTTAAATGCCGCTGTAGAAGCAGCAAGAGCAGGTCAGCATGGAAAAGGTTTTGCAGTAGTCGCTGAGGAGGTAAGCAATCTAGCAGAAAGATCAGCAAATGCTGCAAAAGAGACTACAGAAATGATTGAAGGATCAATAAATAAAGTTGAGCATGGTACAGAGATAGCCAATCTTACATCGGAGGCACTAAATGAAATTGTTGACGGAGTAGCAAAGGCTGCCAATTTAGTAGGGGAAATAACAGAAGCTTCTGATGAACAAGCAACAGCGGTTGACCAAATTAGCCAGGGTATTACTCAGATTTCGGATGTAGTACAGACGAGTTCAGCAACTTCAGAAGAAACAGCCTCGGCAAGTGAGGAGATGTCAAGTCAAGCAGAGGTCTTAAAAGATAAGGTGAGTCAGTTTAAATTAAAAGTTATGAATAGAGCAAGCTCATCTTACATTGGCAACTTAAATGATACTGATGCTAAAAAGCCTGAGGTCACTAGTGCTAATAAAATTGATAAAATAGTTCTTACTGACCAAGAACTTGGAAAATACTAGTACTAATAGGGGCGTTAAGACGCCCCTCTCTTTGATTAAAGGAGAATGAACATGATTAATATTACAGAAAGAGAATTCAAACTCCTAGCGGATTATATAAAAAGCAATTATGGTATCAACTTGAAAACAGAAAAGAAAAACTTAGTGCTTAGTAGACTCCAAAATGTTGTTCTTAAAATGGGATTTAGAAACTTTACTGAGTATTATGACCATTTACTGGCTGATACAAGTGGAGTTTCAGTAGTTACTCTTATTGACAAGATCACAACTAATCACACTTACTTTATGAGAGAAGCCAATCATTTTTATTATTTTAGAGATGTAGTCCTTCCAAGCTTAAAGGGGTGTGTAAAGGATAAAGATTTGCGAATTTGGTGTGCAGCTTGTTCTACGGGGGAAGAACCTTATACCCTGGCTATGATAATAGATGAATTTTTTGGTGAGGAAAAACGTTACTGGGACACACAAATTTTAGCTACCGATATATCACATGATGCTTTAGAGACTGCGATAAAAGGGGTATACAGTAGTGAAAGGATTTCGCCCCTTCCAAATCGGTGGAAGCTTAGATATTTTAGCAAGTATGATAAGGAAAATTATAAAATAATTGATAGGATAAAAGATGATGTGATCTTTAGAAAGATAAATATGACCGATAGGAATTTTCCTTTTAATAAAAAACTACATGTTATATTTTGCAGGAACTTAATGATTTACTTTGATAACCAGGAAAAGGAAAGCTTGGTGGATAGAATTTATAATTGCCTTAGTGATGGAGGTTATTTTTTTATAAGTCATTCTGAATCCATTAATCGAGATAAAACTAAATTTAAACTGATTAGTCCAGGGGTTTATAGAAAGTAGCTAAGATATGAGGTGACTTAAATGGGTAAGGAAGGCAAGATAAAGGTATTAATCGTTGATGACAGCTTGTTTTTTAGAGAATTTTTGGCAAAGGGAATTTCTGAGGATCCTTTTTTAGAAGTGGTAGCAAAAGCCACAGATCCCTTCGATGCCAGGGATAAGATACTAGAATATGAACCTGATGTCATGACCTGTGATGTGGAGATGCCTAAGATGAATGGGATAGAATTCGTAAAACGTTTATTATCCCAGTATCTTATGCCGGTTATTATTGTAAGCTCTATCGGGGATGCAGCCTTTGAAGCTATGAAGATTGGAGCTATTGAATTTGTTTCTAAACCGGATACCAGATCACCGGAAAGTGTGGATAAATTCATAAGTGATATGATATACAAGTTAAAAGTTGCTGCCAAATCAAAGGTGATTGTAAGGAATATAGAAGAATCTAAGTATGAACCCCCTGGTACCACTGGCATGGATTCTAAAGTTACAGGTGATGCAGGTGATGCAGGTGATGATAGTAAAATTATAGCTATAGGGGCATCTACAGGTGGAACAGAAGCAATATATAGCATATTAAAACAGCTGCCAACCCGAGTGCCTGGGATATTAATCGTTCAACATATACCACCAATGTTTTCTAAACTATTTGTGGAGAGGATGAACGGTCAGTTAAAATTACAGGTTAAAGAAGCAGAAAATGGAGATTTTGTAGGACCCGGCAAAGTTTTTGTTGCCCCGGGAGATCAACATATGAGAATTAAAAAACTAGGGGATAAATATAAAATCAATTTGTTTCAAGGAGAAAAAAGGAATGGACACTGCCCTTCTGTGGATGTTTTATTTGAGTCTGTGGCAAGTGTTTGCAAAGAAAATTCTATTGGAATAATTTTGACGGGGATGGGTTATGACGGTGTAAAAGGTCTTATGGCCATGAGACGTAGAGGGGCAAAAACCATAGGCCAAGATGAAGAAACATCTGTAGTGTACGGGATGCCAAAGGCTGCCTTTGAACTTGGAGCGGTAGAAAGGCAGATCCCCCTAGATAAAATACCCCAAACTTTAGTGAAGATGCTAAAATAGGAGGTTGGGAAATAGTGTCTTATTCGCCTAATTATAATGAGGCCATTCTAAACTGTATAGGAGATGGAGTCATTTATGTAGATATAAATTGTGCAGTGGATTACATTAATAAAACAGGAGAGGCATTGACTGGTTGGGAGCTAGCAGAAGCTCGGGGCAGGGACTTTGATGAGGTGTTTCCCATCATAAACGCTAATAATCGCGCTCCTATAAAAAGCCCGATTAAAGAAGTTATGGAAGGGTCAGAATTGGTAGGGCTTAAAGAAGGTTCTGTTCTTATTTCAAAAACTGGTACTGAATATTATATATCTGCAAGCTGTTCTGCTGTAACTGATTCTTTTGGGGAAAATGGGGCTCATAATCCGGGCAGGTTACTTGGAGTAGTGGTGGTTTTTCGTGACATTACTAAAATCAAGCAAATGGAAGAGGAGATAATAAGAGAACGTAATATCAGCTTGGCTATGCTTGATAATTTACCTGTTATGGTTTGGCGCTCGGATATATCTAGAGATTATTATTTTAACAAGACTTTCTTAGAATTTATAGGTTCAGAATTAAAAAATACCATGGCAGTCATATGGGAGAAAACTCACCCTGATGATCTTGAGAAATTTTTGCAGGTTTATACAGATTCTTTTCAAAATCAGTGTCCTTATGAATTGGAGATAAAAATGCTAAGAAATGATGGATGCTACCGTGATGTAATCAGTATAGGCTCACCTTATTATGACCTAAAGGATGAATTCATGGGATTTATTGGGACTTTTTTAGATATGACAGAGAGAAAAAAGGCTGAATCAGCTCTTAAAAAATCAATGATTAAAGCCGAAGTAGCAAATAAAGCTAAAAGTGAGTTTCTGGCGAATATGAGCCATGAAATTCGCACTCCTCTAAATGGAATCGTAGGTATGATCGAGCTTACAAGGTTAACCAAGTTAGATCAAGAGCAAGAAGAAAACCTGTTGATTGCAAAGAACTGCGTAGATACACTGCTAAAAATAATTAATGATATATTGGATGTTTCTAAACTTGAGGCTAAGAAACTTGAAGTCAAGGAAAATGACTTTGATCTCTATGAAATGGTTGATGAAGTAATGCAAATGCATAAAAAAAATGCACTGGAAAAAAACCTCGAACTTAAAACCGAAATTAAAGAAAATGTTCCAAGCTCCCTGATTGGAGACGACAATAGAATTAAACAAATATTGAATAACTTTGTAAGTAATGCCATTAAGTTTACGGAAGCTGGTGAGATAAAGGTTTTTGTTGGGCTGCTCAATGAAGAAAATGAATATACTGAGGAGTATGTAGAAATTTATTTTTCTGTCCTTGATACAGGTATAGGGGTACCTCATGACAAACAAGAACAATTGTTTGAGAGCTTTACCCAGGCTGATACTTCTTATACTAAAAAGTATGATGGGACGGGGTTGGGGTTAAGTATTAGCAAAGAATTAGTAGAGCTTATGGGTGGTGAAATAGGGGTTGATAGCCAAGCAGGTAAGGGTAGTAACTTTTTCTTTATACTTAAACTAACAAAAGGCCAGGAGAGAAGCAGCCCTGTAAAAATTGAATCTCCTGAGAAAAATGAAAAAACCCCTTATAAGCGCCACTTACTTTTAGTCGAGGACGACAAGGTGAACCAAATTAGTATCGCTTCAATGTTAAGAAAACAAGGATATACCGTTGATATAGCTTGTAATGGAGAAGAAGCACTGGAATATTATGACAAAAAGTCATACGATCTAATCCTCATGGATATACAAATGCCGGTTATGGATGGAATTGAAACGACACGTAAAATCAGAATAAAGGAAAAAGATATTAAGCATACTCCTATTATTGCAATAACGGCCTTTGCTCTCAGTGGAGATAGGGAGAAGTTTGTGAACCAAGGAATGGACGAGTATATAGCCAAACCTGTTAAGACAACGGAACTGCTTGGTATAGTAGAGGAATTCACCTCTGAGAAAGGAGTGGAGGAGCCGTTCGGATATAATGGAATATAAAACTATTGTAAAGGGGGAAGGTTATGGTGATCAAAATATTGATAGCTGAAGATGATTTGGCAAGCAGGAAATTTTTGAAGGGGGCTTTCTCTGAATATGGGGATTGTGACTTGGTTGTTGATGGCTTAGAAGTTATTGACGCTTATATGATGTCTATCAAAGAAAAAAAACCTTATGATTTAATCTGCTTAGATATCATGATGCCAAAGCTAGACGGAATTAAGGCATTGAAGATGATAAAGGAACTTGAAGAAAAACATAATATTTCAGAGGAAAAGCGGGCTAAAATCATCATGACAACGGCCCTTGGAGACACCGAGGTAGTTGAAAAAGCTTTTGAATTGGGCAGCGATGCCTATGCCTCTAAACCCATAGACCTTAAAAAGGTAAAAAAGGTCATGGAAAATCTTGAATTAATAAAGTAAATACGACTTTAAACGAGGCTAAAATCAATGATATAATAATAACAATTATATAACCCTTGAGGAAGTTGTTAATACTTGTAAATATAGTTTATAAATTTTGATTTTTGCTGTGTTAAAAAGTAATAGCTTTAAAATAGGAGTGATTCTTTGGATCTTATTATAAAAATCGGAGAAGAAGTCAAGCTTTCTGCTAATCTGTATGAAAATGATACTGCTCATAAGATATATGAGGCATTGCCCTTCGAGGGTAATGGAAGCACATGGGGGGAGGAGATATATTTTAGTATCCCCTTAGAGATTCCCTTGGAAGCTGATGCCAGAGAAGTATTGGAGGCAGGCGAACTGGCTTATTGGCCGAACATGCGAGCTTTTTGCATTTTTTATGGCCCTACACCTGCTAGCACAGGAGATGAAATTAGGGCTGCTGGCCCTGTAAATGTGTTTGGAAAGATAAATGAGGACCTTACCCCCCTGAAAAATATTAAGGGTTCTCTAAATATAGTAGTAAGAAAATAAACTTTAATTTCACTGCTGCAGTATATTCCGATACTAAAAAGTTTTTATTAATACATCTACGGATCGGGTACACGAAGTTTAATCGTAAATACTTGTGTTTTATTGATAGATTGCTTGCTAAATACCAACGCTCACAAGGATTTGCAAAATCGTCCAAATCAAAAGTTCGCTTATGGTATTTAGCAAGCAATTTAAGAGAAAATCCAAAAGGTTTGCTTATTAAACTTCGTGTACCTTGGCTGGGCAAAACATAGGAAATTAATTATCATGAGATTAAAAAATTATTTTAAACTGTCAAAATCAAACAAGAAATCAAACAATAAAATATCATCCCCTAAAGCTAATTCAGAAGGCAAAAACTCGCCTTTTTTCTACGGCTGGATAATTGTATTATTAGGAGCACTGGGGCTCTTTTTTTCCGGGCCGGGACAGACATATTCAGTTTCTATTTTCATCGATTACTACGTTAGCGAGCTAGGCTGGAGTCGTTCTTTGGTGTCGGGATTTTATTCTGCAGCCACCCTGATATCCGGGTTAAATATTGCCTTTATGGGCAAACTGATAGACCGTAAAGGGCATCGAAAGGTCTTTGCCATAGTGCCGGTACTGTTAGGGCTTGCTTGTATTTGGATGAGCTTTGCCATAGCTCCCTTAATGCTTGGGATAGGCTTTATTTTTCTAAGGTTTTTTGGCCAGGGTTCTCTTACTTTGATACCCGATACCTTGATTCCCCAGTGGTTTATGAAAAGAAGAGGGATTGCTCTTAGCATTATGACTCTGGGTGGGTCCATAGGAGCAATGATAATACCACCCATGAACAATTTTTTGATCTCCGGATATGGAGTTGGCCTTGCCTGGAGATTTTGGGCCGTGTTGTTGATTTTTTTCATGGCTCCCCTAGCGACCCTTTTGGTAAGAAATAAACCTGAGCATATAGGGGAAGTTTTGGATGGTTGGAGATATAATGAGAAGCATGACAAAAGCACGGCGAAAAATTCTGATAAAATAGGTGTTGAAACTGATGAAATTGATACTAAGAAAAAAGATAAGGTCTGGACCCTCCAAGAAGCTAGAAAGACTAAAACATTTTGGTCTTTGATCTTTGCCTCCGGGGTACCGGCCCTTGTGAATACAGGTATAACATTTCACATGGTTTCTATCATGCAATCAAAGGGTCATACTACTGAATTTGCAGCCTTTATATTGAGCGTCTTTGCTGTGGCTCAACTGATTTTTACATTCATTGCCGGTTATATTTACGATAGGATAAAACCTAACTATGTCAAGGGAGCCAATTTTTTTGTCTTTTTGATCACAATGGGGATTTTAATCTATTTCGACTCGTATTATATTTTAGTCTTTTATTCTATCCTTCACGGGATGTTCAATGCTTTTAATTTGGTAGGGATTGGAGTCTTGTGGCCTTACTTTTTTGGCCGGGAGAATCTCGGCAGCATAAGAGGTATGGCAACAACTGCGATCGTTTTGGGTTCTTCCTTGGGACCTCTTCCTTATGGTGTTTTTTATGATGTATTTGGAAGTTATAATGAGATAATCTTACTAACTATGCTTCTTCCTTTGGCTGCGGGCCTGACTTGTGTATTAATTCCTGAAGGATTCATCAAGTAGTTACCAATGATGAAGGGGAGCCGGGGGACTTCATTTTTTTAGATGTTAACCCGGCATTTGAGAGAATGACAGGTTTGAAAAGAGAAAAAATACTGAACAAAAAAGCAACCGAAGTCCTTCCGGGGATCGAGAAGGGTGAATTTGACTGGATAAAAGAATATGGCAAGGTCGCTCTAGGTGGAGTTAGTTCTAAATTTGAACAATACTCGGAGCAGCTAGGCAGGTTTTATGAAGTTACGGTTTACAGGGACAAGCCGGGCTATTTTGTCACTTTATTTCGCGATATAACTGAGCAAAAGCTGATGGAGGTAAATAACAAGAAACTGCTAGAAGGACTTCCATATCCAGCCTGGTTAATCACAAAAGATCGCAAAATCTTAGCCCAGAACAGGGCAGGTAAGGAGCTTGGAGAGGCTAAAGTGGGAGATACGTGCTGGCTTAATTTCCACGGGACCACAACCCTCACGCCACAGCAAAAAGAGTATGATGAGGACAGCAAAGTTTCCCTTCAAGGGCTGTACGAGCTTGTTGCCAGTGCCATGGAGCACGGTAACTCCTTCGACCCTAATAAAGAAGTTAGCTTGCGGCTGGTAATTTCTAGTGACTATGTCTTGGCGATAATTGAAGATGAGGGGAATGGATTTAATTGGCGTGAGGCAAAAAACAACTTGGACATTGATCATGACGGTGAACGGGGAAGGGGTATAATGATGTCAATGATGCTTTGTGACTCCCTTTTAAAAAATAGCTGAGAAATTTATATTAATGCATAAAACCTCATAACTAATAATAGTTATATAACGTCAAATGACATCCCTTGATGTCATACCTAAAATAATGGTTAAAGGGAGAGGTGTTAAATGACGTTATATAACATTAACTGTGAGATCGACCTAGGTTACTGGTATTCAAACCTATCAAGCAAGAAGGTGCTCGGAGATCGTAGGCTAAGCCTTCGCTCTAAGGTGGAAATGACAAAAGAAGGTTTTATTTCGGGACAGGGTACACACCGCTACAAACACGAAATGGTAGAAGCAGTAGTGGGAGAAGGGGCGTCACAGCACAACTTAAAGCTCGATAAAACCAGGGATGAAGGTTATAGAGTTCTTGCCTATACCCTCCTTTGCAAAATAATAGACAAGGATAAAGAGGACATGGAAAGGCAAAAAGAATTTCCGGTCATAAACTTGGTAACAAACTATCCTTTGAATGTATACAACAGTGAGACAAAGGAGGCTTTTGAAGATTTTCTAAAAACCGAAGATTTCATCCATGTATTTTTGGATAAAAAACAAAAGATGTTTTGGCTCAAGAACTGTACCGTATTTCCCCAAACGGTACCGGTATCATACGTAAATCCAAAAAGTTTCAATAACCAGATAAAGGGGATTATTGACATCGGGGGGATGACATGTCAGGGGGTCATCCTGGACTCATTCAACATTGTGCCTGACAGCAAGTTTACCGAAAACCTGGGCTGTCTGAATCTTTACAACAAAGTCAGAAAAGAATTGAACTCATACTTCACGGTGAATATACAGGATTATGAAATGCCCGCCATCATAAAGAACGGACTTCGGGAAAACACTCAAAAATCCCTGGAGATAATAGATGAAGTCATAAGGAGTCATATCAAAGAGATTCAAAATGCCATCAAGGTAAATAATTGGAACGAACATAACATACCCATAATGTTTACAGGCGGAGGGAGTCTGCTTTTGAAAGCTTACTTAGAAGAAATGTTTCCTTATGTGGAATTTTCTCAGGATCCCCTCTGGGATAATGTCAAAGGGCTTCGAAAAGTAGGAGAGGTCTTTTATGAAAAAAACAAGTAATTCATCTAGCTACAGAAAAACCATCTACATCAAGGACAAAGCTGCCCTTGATCACTTAGAAAAGCAGCCAAATCAATCGGCATATATCACCGAGTTGATATTAAAAGATCTAGATGCTTGTAAGTCCGTTACTAAGGAGGAAGTTATTGAGTTGATTAAAGAATACGCTAAAGCCAAACCGGAAATAGAAACCATTAGCCAGGAAGTCGAGGAGACATTAGACCTAGAAACTCCTATCAAAAATACGATAGAATCCCTGGCACAGTAGACAGTTTTATGGTGAAGCCGGGGTTGTATTATATCCCCCGACTTCACCATTTTAGGTTTTGTGGCAATCAAGGCAAAATTTTAAAGGAGATGCCCTAAGAAAATGTTTACGGAAGTAAAATAAATGAATAGGCCGCTGATATCTTTAATGGTGGTAATGAAAGGATCTGCACCTGCTGCCTGGTCAAACCCTAGCTTGACCAAAATAAATGGGATTAAAAATCCTAATCCGGTGGCTATTGTCATTGTAAAGGTCATGGAGATACCTATAGCAATCCCAAGACCGTTAATACCCTGCCAAAAATAAGCTATTAGGCCTGCACCTGTCCCCAGCATTAGTCCCATGGTAAATCCTGTAGCGATCTCTCTTAGCCAGTGTCTAAAAAACCTTTTCATGTTTATATGCCCCAATACCAGGGCCCTTGTAAATATTGTAGAAGATTGGGTACCAACATTGCCTCCGGTATCCATAATGACAGGAATAAAGATGGCAAGGGCAGCGATTGCTTCGAGACTTTCCTCATACCCTTCTATCACCAGTCCGGCCAGCATTCCTCCCATCAAAGTGATGAGAAGAAAAGGAAGGCGAACTTTCCATCTCTCAACAATGGAGCCTTCAACCAGCCTATAACTGCGGCTGGTCTCTGTAGCGGCAAAAATACTAAGGCCGGCCTTGTCAAAGATTTCTTCCGTGGTTTCTTCTTCTAAAATATCCATGGCATCATCTATGGTTATGATTCCAACTAATCGATCCTCTTTATCGACTACAGGTACAGCGAGAAGATCGTGTTCTTTTAGAATCCTGGCGGCTTTTTCCTGATGTGCATCTGTTTCTACCCTAGTAATGTCTGTATTCATAATATTTTCTACTTTTTCATCGTTATCAGCCATCACGAGTTCGCGCAGAGACACGACACCTTCTAATTTTCTCTTGTTATCGGTTACATATAATATATACACGGTTTCCTTTTCTGCTCCTTTTTCTTTGACCCTATTAAGGGCCTCCGCGGCGGTTAGTTCTTTTTTTATACTTACATATTCAGGGGTCATGATTCTTCCTGCTGTTTCTTTTTCATAGCCGAGAAGTTCTGCTACATCATCTCTTTCTTCCTTAGGTAGTGTCTGAATAAGTTTTTTTGTGACCTTAGCAGGCAGTTCATCCATCAACCTTGCTTTGTCATCGGGATCAAGCTCTGCAAATATTTCCTTGGCTCGTTGTTCTTTGAATGATGAGATCAGATCCTGCTGAAAGCTGATATCTAGCAGCTCAAAAATTTCGATTGCCAGGTCCTTGTTTAGAAGTCTAAATACCATGACTCTTTGTTCTTTGGGTAGTTCTTTGATCAAGGTGAGAAGCTCCTGGAGTTCTGCTTCATTTACCAGGCTCTTTACTGCTTCCATCTCTTTGTTTTCAAGCTTATCTTGGACTGTTTGATATAGCGACATTTTTGCATCCCTCCTTTGTATGGGGTTCCTTTTTTTCTCCTGTTATTTTGCGCCAGTCATCTTCAGTTAAATCTTCCACCCCATCACCCCCTATTCTTTTGTTAAAATGACAGTTATAAAAATAAAAAAAAGCAGCCCACGAGGAGCTGCTACTTTTTTATAGCATCAAACCTAAATCATGATAATACAAGTAAGTTTGATTAATAAGCAGTCATACTCCTCGTATAAGCTTTGGCACTAGATGACGTAGACCTTCTATACCGGGGAGGAGAAGGTCAGCTGCATTAGACAAGCCTTAAGCCGGCCATGCCTGTTGTACCCATTGGCGTCTCTCGACGTTTTTGGGCAGCAGCCTATGTTCATCTAGGAGCCTCACCTAACGAGTATTTAGTTTGTCTTTAACACAGGGTAATTCTATCACCAAACTTGTAAGAATGTCAATGAATATTATCGTCGGGTGAATATTAATTATCGTCGGGAGCTTACAGAAGCTTAAGAGAGCATGTACGAATCATTAAGAGAAAGAATGCTATAAATGAATATTTACCTTGAAAATGGGGTAAAATAAGCTTCATAATTCTTGACAGGGTTTTTATTCCCTGATAACATGATCCATGCATGTTAATTTTTTAAGCATGTAAAAGATCAATTAAGAATTAGGAGGTATTAAGTTAAATGGAACAAGGAACAGTTAAGTGGTTCAGCCCACAGAAAGGCTACGGTTTTATCGAAAGAGAAGCAGGAGGAGATGTATTCGTACATTTTAGCGCCATCGAAGAAGAAGGATTCAAAACTTTGGAAGATGGACAAAAAGTAGAATTTGAAGTTGTAGAAGCTGAGCGTGGCCCACAGGCTGCCAATGTTGTAAAGCTGTAAACCGGTCATAGACCGACCATGGTTTAAAATAGCAGTTCTCTACATCGTATAGAAAAATAAAGCTTGAATAAATTTCCCCAGGACTTTAAAGATTGAGTGCCTGGGGTTTTATTATATTGCAACTTTAGTAAGAAAATACACTTTAATTTCACTGCTGCAGTATATTCCGATACTAAAAA